>JAVBSY010000051.1:0-18347 GCA_031556475.1 Azoarcus sp. | reverse complement strand
CTCATCGTCGCGCTTTACCAGTTCTTCGAGCGCACCCTGTACGGCAAGGCACTGCGCGCCACCGCGATCAACCGCGTCGGCGCGCGGCTGATGGGCATTTCGCCCGCGCTGGCCGGCAAGCTCACCTTCTTTCTCGCCGCGCTGATCGGCGCCCTGTCGGGCGTGCTGATCGCACCGATCACCACCATCTACTACGACACCGGCTTCCTCATCGGGCTGAAGGGTTTCGTCGGCGCCATCATCGGCGGCCTGGCGAGCTACCCAGTGGCCGCCGCCGGCGCGCTGCTGGTCGGCCTGCTGGAAGCCTTTTCCTCCTTCTGGGCCAGCGCCTACAAGGAAGTCATCGTATTCACCCTGATCATTCCGGTGCTGCTGTGGCGCTCGCTGACCAGCCGCCATATGGAGGAAGAAGAATGAGCGCCAATCAAAAAGCCAAAGTCATCCCGCTCCGCCCGGCCATCGCAATTCCGGCCGCCACGCCGACGGGGTTCGCGTCGCACCGCATACTGACCGTGTTTCTCGTGCTGCTGGCCGTTGCGCCGCTGGTGATGCCGCCGTTCTACGTCACGCTGCTGAACTACATCGGCCTGTACGCCCTGGTGGCGCTCGGCCTGGTGCTGCTCACCGGCGTGGGCGGGCTGACCAGCTTCGGCCAGGCCGCATTCGTCGGCCTGGGTGCCTATACCACGGCGGTGCTGACCACCACGACCGCGCTGCCTCCCTGGCTTGCCTGGCTCGGCGGCTCGCCCTGGCTCGCGCTCGTCGCGGGATTGCTGCTGACCGCGGCGGTGGCCATCACGCTCGGCTCGCTGACACTGAAACTGTCCGGGCACTATCTGCCGCTGGGGACGATCGCCTGGGGCATCAGCTTCTACTTCCTGTTCGGCACGATGGACACCCTGGGCGGCCATACCGGACTGACCGGCATCCCGCCGATCTCGATTTTCGGCTGGGTGCTCGACGACGGCCCGGAGATCTTCTACCTCATCTGGATCTTCCTGCTGTCCGCCGTTTTCACCACGAAGAACCTGCTCGATTCGCGTGAAGGCCGCGCCATCCGCGCGCTGAAGGGCGGCATGGTGATGGCCGAAGCGATGGGCGTGGATACCTCGCGCTCGCGCATGATCATCTTCGTCATCGCCGCGCTGCACGCCTGTGCGTCGGGCTGGCTCTACGCGCACATGCAGCGCTTCGTGAACCCCACGCCCTTCGGCCTGCACATCGGCATCGAGTACCTCTTCATGGCGGTCGTCGGCGGTGCCGGGCATGTGTGGGGCGCGCTGGTCGGCGCCGGCGTCATCACCGTGCTCAAGCAAGGGCTGCAGGACGTACTGCCGCGCATACTCGGCCAGAGCGGCAACTTCGAGGCCATAGTGTTCGGCCTCATGCTGGTGCTCGTCCTCCAGCGCGCCCGCAATGGCCTGTGGCCCGTGCTGACCCGGCTGGTGCCGGTACGGCAGGCAGTGAAGACCATCGACCCCGCCGCGCGCGAACTCCCCCGGCGCGCGCTGCCGGCGGCGGGCGAACCGGTACTCGAAGCGAAGAACGTCACGCGCAAATTCGGCGGCCTGGTCGCCAACAACAACATGAGCCTGACCGTGCGCGCGGGTGAGATTCTCGCCCTGATCGGCCCCAACGGCGCGGGCAAGAGCACCATGTTCAACCAGATTTCGGGCGTCGACACGCCGACTTCGGGCGAGGTGCTGTTCCTCGGCAAGCCCGTGGCCGGGCACGATTCACGCGAAATCGCGCGCATGGGCATGAGCCGCACCTTTCAGCATGTGAAGCTGCTGCCGACCATGAGCGTGCTGGAAAACGTCGCCATCGGCGGCCATCTGCGCGGCAACAAGGGCGTGCTGTCATCGGCATGGCGGATGGATCGGCAGGAAGAATCGCGCCTGCTGGCCGAGGCGGCGCGTCAGATCGAGCGCGTGGGCCTGGCCGAACACATGTTCGACGAAGCCGGCAGCCTCGCGCTGGGCCAGCAGCGCATCCTCGAAATCGCGCGCGCGCTGTGTTCCGACCCCTGCCTGCTGCTGCTCGACGAACCGGCCGCCGGCCTGCGCTTCAAGGAAAAGCAGGCGCTGGGCGACCTGCTCAAGAAGCTGCGGGCCGAAGGCATGGCGATCCTGCTGGTCGAACACGACATGGACTTCGTCATGGGCCTGGTCGACCGGGTGGTGGTCATGGAATTCGGCGAAAAGATCGCCGAAGGCCTGCCCGAAGAAGTGCAGCAGGACCGGGCGGTGCTCGAAGCTTACCTGGGCGGGGTGGAAGGATGAAGAACGACGCAAAGAACAAGGTGCTCGAAGTCCAGGACCTGTGCGTGTCCTACGGCAAGGTCGAGGCGCTGACCAACGCCAACCTCGTCGTCGGCGAAGGCCAGATCGTCACCGTGATCGGCCCCAACGGCGCGGGCAAGACGACGATGCTCTCCGCCATCATGGGCGTGCTCGGCTCGCGCGGCAAAGTGGGCTTCGATGGCCGCATCGAACACGTCCCCGAAGTCGAGCGCATGGTGGCGCGCGGCATGAATCTGGTGCCGGAAAAACGCGAACTGTTCGGCGAAATGACGGTGGAAGACAACCTCGTCCTGGGCGCGTTCCAACGCTACCGGCAAGGCCTGCGCGACCATGCGCAGACCATGGAGGAAGTCTATGCACTGTTTCCGCGCCTGAAGGAACGGCGCGCCCAGCAGGCGGGAACCTTGTCCGGCGGCGAGCGCCAGATGCTCGCTGTCGGCCGCGCGCTGATGGCGAAGCCGAAGCTCCTGATGCTGGACGAACCGAGCCTGGGCCTGGCACCGCTGATCGTGCGGGAAATCTTCCGCATCATCGCGGAACTGCGCAAGCGGGGCGTATCCATTCTGCTGGTGGAACAGAACGCACGCGCCGCGCTGCTGGTGGCGGATTACGCATACGTGCTGGAAACCGGGCAGATCGCCATGGAAGGCCCGGCAGCGCGGCTGCGCGACGATCCGCGGGTCATCGAAGCCTATCTGGGCCTGGGGGGCAAACACCAGGAAATGCTGGCAACCTGATTGCTACGGCATAATGCGCGCCATGATGACCACAATACCCCTACTCACAGAGTGTATATTCTATGCAAACTGCCACGCGGGATATTACTAACTGCCTTGAAAACCATGACAGTGCTCGAATCCGCCGCGTAGAATCAGGATTCCACACCACGACCCTTACCGCTCCACCCACTACTCCACTCACCCATTGAGGAACAGCATGAACAAAGGTGAATTCGTCGAAGCCCTGGCCGACCGTCTGGACGTATCCCGCGCACAAGCCGATCGTGCCCTGTCCGCCGTGCTCGATATCGTTTCCGAACAACTCGCGAAGGGCGAAAAAGTCGCCTTTACCGGCTTTGGTTCGTTCGAGGTTTCCAAGCGCGCCGCCCGTACCGGCCGCAACCCGCAAACCGGCGCGACGATCAAGATCGCCGCTTCCAGCGTGCCGAAATTCAGCGCCGGTGCAACGCTGAAAGCCAGCGTCAACGGCAAGTAATACCGAACGCCACACGGCGTTCCTGCAATGGCCCGGCCGCCTCACGGCGCCGGGCCATTCTTTTTTCAGTCCTTTTTCAGCCTTTCCTCCGCCCGCGAAAATCACCGCATGCGCCAGATCGCGGCAAAAGCGCCCTGGCTGCCACCCCCGACTGTCGCAATACTAGGTGCGCAACCCCGATTCCGCTATTCTTCCCCGCTTATCCGACCTGCCCATGACAATTCTGTTTCCCCACCATGACGTCTCCTCTCAGTAAGGAACAAGTGCTGGCCCTGGCGCCGGATGCATCGTCGGCCAAGGCGGCGGCCAGTCTGGCGGCGGAGGGCAAATGGGAAAGCCTGGGCGCGGATGACGCGGCGGCCTGGGGCGAATGCAAGGGCAGCGGCGCCAAACCGTATCAAACGCAGGTGGAACTGGCCACGCTGAGTTCGCGCTGTTCCTGCCCCAGCCGCAAATTTCCTTGCAAGCATGGCCTGGCCCTGCTGCTGCTGTACGCGCAGCCCAGCCCACGTTTCGCGCAGCCGTCGGAACAGCCGGCGTGGGTGGCGGAATGGCTGACTGCCCGCCAGCAGAAGGCCGCCAAAAAGGAACAGGCAGCGACCGAACGACAGGCGCAGGACCCTGCCGCCGCGGCCGCCGCCGCAGCCAAGCGCGAGGCGGCGCGGTGGAAACGCATCGAAGCCGGGACTGCGGATTTGTCGCGCTGGATCGCCGATCAATTCCGCCACGGTCTGGCACAGTTCGGCCACGAACAGCGGGAAGCGGGCCACGGCATGGCCGCACGCATGGTCGATGCGCAGGCACCGGGCCTGGAACAACCGTTGTTGGCCGCGCTGGCGGCTTTGGCACACGGTTCGGCCGGCAGCGAAGAGGCCGCCGAACGGCTCGGCCTGCTGCAACTGCTGTGCGAGGGTGTGCGGCGGCGCACGAACCTGTCCGCCGCGCGCATGGCCGATATCCGTGCCGCCCTGGGCTGGCCGCTGGACAAGGACGAACTGCTCGGCGACGCCAGTGCCGACGCACAAACCGATCAGTGGGACGTGCTCGGCGTCGCGCTGGACTCGCGCGACGAGCGCCTGAGCGAACGCCGCGTGTGGCTACGCGGCGCAACCAGTGGGCGCTACGCCCTGCTGCTGGACTTTGCCTTTCGCTGCGCGGCCTGGGACAGCCAGTGGCTGGCCGGCATGCGCTATCCGGCACACCTGCGCTTTTACCCGGGTAGCGCCCCCTTGCGCGCGCTGGCCGAAAATCAGGGCGCGGGCGAGGCGGCACCGGCCTGGCACGACGCACCCGCCATTACCGCCGAACACGCCTCGCACTGGCTGGCCGCCAACCCCTGGCTGCCGCGCGTGCCGCTGTGGCTCGATACGGCGCAAATCCTGCCCGAAAACGACGGTTGGTCCGCACAGACACCACACGGGCGCTATCCCTTGCGTATCGAAACACAAGCGGCCTGGCTACTGCTCGCCTTCGGTGGTGGCCACGCCCTGCGCCTGATGGGCGAGTGGGACGGCCGCACGCTGCTGCCCTTGAGCGCCTGCGTAGCGGCCGCGCCGGCACAGCGGCTCGATCTGGGAAACAGATTGGCATGAGTACGACATGAGCGCGACCTGGTTGAAAACGGCACTGCTCGGCGTCGGTACCCGCCCGGCTTTCGACTACGGCGGTGAGCTGGGCACGCTGCTCGAACACATCGTCGGCGCCGAAGCGGACGACGCGCTCGCCTTCAGCCGCGCCCTTGCCGCCATAGCCGCCTGCCGCCGCGCCGCCATCCCGCTGCACACCACGCCAGTATCGGTGCCGGCGCCCGCCGCCGACGATGCACGCGCCCTGCCCCCGACGCACCCCTGGTGCGCACCGCTGCGCGAACTGTTTACACAGGGGCCTTTGCGCCTGCAAGCGGAAGCCTGCATGGCATTGGCGCGCGCATCCGCGCATCTGCCGGCCACGGCGCTGCCGCACGCGCTGGACGCCGGCCGCCGTGCCGTGGCATTGCGGCCGATGCTGTGGCCCGTACTTGGCACGCGCGGGCATTGGCTGGCGCGGCTCAACGACGACTGGAAATACGCCGCGACGACACAAGCTGGCGCCGATGAAGCCAATGCAGCCACGGAAGACGAACACGACGAGCGCGTGTGGGAAGAGGGCGCGCTGGAAGCGCGCCGCCAATATTTCCGCGCATTACGCAGTCGCGACCCCGAACAGGCGCGCACGCGCCTGCGCGAACAATGGGGCGATCTGCCGGCCAAGGAACGGCTGGCTTTCGTCGAACTGCTGGCGGAGGGTTTGAGCGCGGCGGACGAACCACTGCTCGCGCCACTGCTGAAAGACCGCAGCCGCGACGTGCGGCAAACGGCAGCGGCGCTGCTGGCCGCCTTGCCCGATTCGGCTCACGCTGCACGCCTGCGTGCCTGGCTGGCCGCCTGCCTGAGTCCCCAGCCGGGCCGCGACGGAACAAACTGGCAGTGCGAAGCCCCGACTGCCGCCGACCCGGACTGGGCCGCTGCCGGCATCGAGATCAAGCGCCCGCCGAACGAATCCCTGGGCGAGCGCGCCTGGTGGCTCTACCAGTTGGTACGGCAGATGCCGCTGGCGTGGTGGAACGAACACACCGGCCTGACGCCGGAGGCGCTGCTGGCCTGGGCCACCCGCACCGATTGGAAGAAGGCGCTGCTGCAAGGCTGGTACGAACGCCTGAGCCGCGCCGACCTGATCTGGGCGGAAGCCATGCTGGCCATGCGCGAACGCCTTTTCATACAAGCGCGCGGCGATATCCTGGCGCTGCTGCCGACGGCCCTGCGCGAACGCCATTGGCCGCGTGACCTCGAAACCCTGGCGAAAAACGGGCAACTGGCCGAACTGGCCGATTCCTGCGCGCCGGGGCAAACCCTGTCACTGGATTTTTCCCGTGCGCTGCTGCCCAGCCTGAACGCACTGCTGGCCGGCGAGCGCCTGCGCCAGGACTACCTGCTGCGCGGCCAGTTGTCCGAACTGCTGTGTGTGCTGCACCCCGACAGCCTGCGCGCCGACGCCCCGGACGGTTGGCGCACGCCGCCGCGCCAGGACGGCGAAACCGCCGCCCTGGCCGAATGCCTGACCGGACTGGAACGCCTGATCCAATGGCGTCGCCTGTTTTGTATCCGCCCAGACGATGCCTGACGCCATCTTTTCCCTTCTTCCCATACCTTTTTCCACGGAGCCCGCATGAGCACGTCCGTTCTTCGCCAGCATGCCGAACACCAATTCGTCGAAGAGCTGGCGGCGCTGAAGAAAGTCGATAATCGCCAAAAACCCGCCAACTGGGTGCTTTCACCCTGGGCCGTGGTGCAGTACCTGATGGGCGGCAAACTCGACAACGGTTTCGAAGTCAGCGCCAAATACATCGGCAGCCCGCGCCTGATGGAAATCGCCGTCGCCACGCTCGCCACCGACCGCGCGCTATTGCTTTTCGGCGTGCCGGGCACGGCCAAGTCGTGGGTGTCGGAACACCTCGCCGCCGCCATCAGCGGCCGATCCACGCTGCTCATCCAGGGCACCGCCGGCACCAGCGAAGAGCAGATCCGCTACGGCTGGAACTACGCCGAACTGCTGGCCAACGGTCCGAGCGAAAAGGCGCTCGTTCCCAGCCCCATGATGCAGGCCATGCGCCAAGGCCACATCGCGCGCATCGAAGAGCTCACACGTATCCCCGCCGACGTGCAGGACACGCTCATTACCGTGCTGTCGGAAAAAACCCTGCCCATTCCCGAACTCGGCTCCGAGGTACAGGCCACGCGCGGCTTCAGCGTCATCGCCACCGCCAACAACCGCGACAAGGGCGTCAATGAACTTTCCAGCGCGCTCAAGCGCCGCTTCAACACCGTGATCCTGCCGGTACCCGACAGCGAGGAGGAAGAGATCCGCATCGTCACCAAGCGCGTCGCCGAGCTGGGCCGCGCGCTGGAACTGCCCGCCGAACCACCCGCGCTCAAGGAAGTGCAGCGCATCGTGCAAATTTTCCGCGAACTGCGCAACGGCCAGACCGCCGACGGCAAGACCAAGATCAAATCCCCGAGCGCCACGCTCTCCACCGCCGAGGCCATCTCGGTGATCAACAACGGCATGGCGCTGGCCGGGCATTTCGGCGACGGCGTGCTGCGCCCGGCCGACATGGCCAGCAGCATGATCGGCGCGGTGGTCAAGGACCCTGTGCAGGATGCAGTGGTGTGGAAGGAATACCTGGAAACGGTGGTGAAGGAGCGCGGAGAGTGGAAGGATTTGTACCGGGCGTTCAGGGAGCAGATGTAGGACAAACGGTTTGGGCCGCATTGCACGGTTTGGTTTCAGCGTCGCTTCCAGTTGTTACGGCGAAAAGAGGGGGAACGACCATAAAAACGATAGCGCATCGCATGACACTGATCCGACGGCTTATTTCATCGTCGCTCGCACTACTGGCTGGCCTGAGCGTCTTCATTGCCATGAGCATGGCGGAGTGTAAGGCGATGGCGGGCGAGCAGGGATTGGCCGAATGGGCGGGGATATATCGTTATCTTACGAGCGATACCTACTACATTCATGCGGATGGAACTTTTGAGTGGGAAGGGTCGGTGTTTTTTGCAAGAAGCGACGTGGGCCTCGGGATTCATGGCGCAGGAAAAGCCATTTACGACGACGGCAAAATCATCCTGCGCTTCGACACCTTGGGCGGAAATGGCGCTTCGAGCCCGAACCGAAAATACCGTATCAATCAGCCGTACACCTTCACCGCCATTGCAACTGGGAAATGGCATTTGTTGCTCGACGATGAGACTTTGCTCCGGTACGTCAATAGCGCCAACCGTTCTGGCAGGTATGCCACTGAAGGGTATGATTTGCTGCACCGCATCGATGGCCTCGATGGCAAACGCGATCCCGCCACGGGCAAGGCGCTATCGCTGTTCGAATTGCAAGCATATATGCCACCCTCGGAAAGCTTCTCACATGATCCGGCGGTGCGGCGCACGCAGATGGTGCAACTGCGGCATTACCTGCCCCCACAATACGCTTCACGCCTGTTGGCACAGCCTATCAACGGGAAAGTGATCCAAATAGGTCCGGTCACGGAGCATAAAGTCAACATTAGTGAACCGATGCATCCAGCAGAATGGCGGATGCAATCCAGCGCGCAAATCACCATCGATCTAGGCACACAACACGGCGTTTTCGCCGGTATGTGGCTCTATGTCGGCGACCTGCACAGAATGGTTACGGTTGAACAGGTGGAAGCGGAGTCCTGTGCGGCCTCGATCGAATGGATAGGGAATGGACCGGATATCGGCACTCAGGTATCCAGTCTGGACAGGATCATTCCAAATTATTGATCCACCATGCGCTGGGTGCCTGTCGCCACCCCCTGCCAGACAAAACAATGGCTAAATGAATATCTTCCCGGCGATACGCCGTACTGCCGGCCCTGTGCAACACGAAACGGATCGTCATGTCTTCACCCATCAGTTATTTCGGTATCCGCCATCACGGCCCCGGTAGCGCACGCAGCGTGCTGCGCGCCCTCGAAGCCCTGCAGCCGGATTGCGTATTGCTAGAGGGGCCGGCCGGCAGCGAGCCTTTGCTGGCCTTTGTCGACGCGGCCGGAATGCAGCCGCCGGTGGCCTTGCTGTCGCACTGCCCGGATGAGCCGGAACTGGCGGTATTTCATCCCTATGCGGTGTTTTCACCGGAGTGGCAGGCGCTGCAATGGGCGGTGCGGGCCGGAGTGCCGGTGCATTTCATCGATGTGCCGGCCGGCGTCACCCTGGCGTGGATGCAGGCCGAACGCGCGGCGCGCGAAGCCGGGACGGCGGATGAGGCTGCGGGCGAAGCGACGGACGAGGCGGCCGTCGCCGGCACCGGCGCGCCCCTGGACGATGCACCTGCCGCCGCATCGCCATGCCCTCCCGAGAACGTTTCCTCCCCCGTCCGTCCCGATCCGCTGGACTGGCTGGCCGAGGCTGCCGGCTACGGCGACGGCGAAGCGTGGTGGAACCACATGGCCGAGGAGCGCAGCGACAGCGAAGGGCTGTTCGAGGCGATCGCCCAGGCCATGACCGAACTGCGCGACAACGCGCAGTTGACCAGTGCGCTCGACCCCGCGCGGGAAGCCGTGCGCGAGGCACATATGCGCCAGAGCATCCGCGCGCATGCCAAACAGGGCCGCGAGCGCATCGCCGTGGTCTGCGGCGCCTGGCACGTACCCGCGCTGGCGGACCAGACGGCATCGGCCACGGCCACGGCCACGGCCACGGCGGATCAAGCCTTGCTCAAGGGTCTGGCCAAGCTCAAGACACACAGCACCTGGATACCCTGGACCTACCGCCACCTGAGCATGGCCAGCGGCTACGGCGCGGGCGTTGCCGCGCCGGGCTGGTACGAGCATATATGGCGGCAGGGCGAAGCCGGTGGCGACGACCGCGCGGTGGGCTGGTTCGCTCGCGTGGCGCGGGTGCTGCGCGCGCACGAACTGGATTGCTCCTCGGCACACCTGATCGAAGCGGCGCGCCTGGCCGACACGCTGGCCGCGCTGCGCCAGCGCCCGCAGCCAGGGCTGGCGGAATTCGACGAAGCCATTCTCACCGTGATATGCCACGGCAACCCGGCGCCGATGCGCCTGATCCACGATACGCTCCGGATCGGCGACGTACTCGGCGGCGTGCCCGGGCAGGTGCCCACGGTACCGCTGCAGCGTGACCTGGAAGCGGAGCAGAAGCGCCTGCGTCTCAAGCCCGAAGCCCTTGCGCGCACGCTGGACCTGGATTTGCGCAAGGACATCGATCTGCAGCGCAGCCACCTGCTGCACCGCCTGCATCTGCTCGGCATCGAATGGGGGCAATTGGCGCGCACCGGACATGCGGCGCGCGGCACGTTCCACGAAATCTGGGAACTGGCCTGGAACCCGCACTACGCCATCGACCTGATCGTCGCCAGCCGCCACGGCCACACGCTGGCGCGCGCCGCCACCGCCTGCGCACTGGAAACCGCTCGTGCCGCCGGCACCCTGGAGGCGCTCACCGCGCTGATCGACCGCGTGCTGCTGGCGAACCTGCCCGATGCGGTAACGGCGGTAACGGCGGAGCTGGAAGCGCGCGCGGCCACCGACGCCGACCCGCTGGCGCTGCTTGGCGCGCTGCCGGCGCTGGCGAACGTGTATCGCTACGGCAACGTGCGCAACACCGACGCCGGTTTGATCGGCCATCTGTTCGACAGCATGGTGGAACGCGCCTGCATCGGCCTGCCGCTGGCCGTGACCGGCCTGGACGACGAAGCCGCCGCCGCCGTCCGCGCCACCCTGTTGGCTGGCGATCGCGCCATCGCCCTGCGCCAGGGCGCGACGCAAACCGCCGCCTGGCAGCGCGCACTCCACCTTGTTGCCCACACCGACAGCGCCGCCGCGCTGCTGCGCGGCCTGTGCACGCGCCTACTGCTGGACGCCGGCGCGCTCGCCAGGGAAGAAACGCAGCGCCAACTGACGCTGAACCTCTCGCAAGGTGCCGAGCCCCTGGCGGCGGCACACTGGTTGGACGGCTTCCTCAATCGCAATGCCGCCGTGCTGCTGCATGGCGACGTGGTGTGGCCGCTGCTGGACGAATGGCTCACACAACTGAGCGACGCGCACTTCGTCCAGATATTGCCGCTGGTACGGCGCAGCTTCGCCGAATTCGCGGCGGCCGAGCGCCGCGACCTGGCGCAGAAGGCGCGCCAGCCGGCACACCGCGCCACGGCCCCCGCCGCCACGCCGGAGTGGGACGAAACCCGCGCGCTACGGGCACTGCCGCTGCTGCGCGAATTGCTGGCGCCGGAAATGCCTGCCGTCGCGCCGCCATCGCCCGCAGCCATGCCGTAAGGCTACATAAGGCCCCATAACGCCCACTCCCGGATACCCACCGCCATGCCGCCGATCTCCGCCGCCCCACCCGCCCCCACCGACCCGCTGCCCCCGTTCGACCGCGCCCAACGCTGGCGCCTGGTGCTCGGCGGTGAGGCCGCCGACGGCGGCGAAGCGCTCACCGGCGCCAGCCTCGGCCTGGATCAGGCGCTGGCCGCGCTATATGAACCCGACGGCGCCAACGGCCTCAACCGGCGCGGCGGCCGCGGCAGTTCCGCGCCCAACGTGGCGCGCTGGCTCGGCGACATCCGGCGCTATTTTCCGTCGTCGGTCGTGCAGGTCATGCAGCGCGACGCGCTGGAGCGGTTGAACCTGCGGCAGATGCTGCTCGAAAAGGAAATGCTGGAAACCATCGCACCCGACGTGCATATGGTCGCCAACCTCGTTTCGCTTTCCGGCGTAATCCCGAGCGAAACCAAGGAAACCGCGCGCATCGTGGTGCGCAAGGTGGTCGATGAGCTGATGAAGCGGCTCGAAGAACCGATGCGCTCGGCCATCACGGGCGCGCTCGACCGCTCGCGCCGCAACCGCCGCCCGCGCCACGCCGAAATCGACTGGAACCGCACCATCCGCGCCAATCTGCGGCACTGGCAGGCGAGCCACCGCACCATCATCCCGCAGGAACTCATCGGCTACGGCCGGAAAACCCGCCGTCCGCAGCGCGAAGTGGTGCTGTGCATCGACCAGAGCGGCTCGATGGCGGCATCGGTGGTCTATTCGAGCATTTTCGGCGCGGTCATGGCCTCGTTGCCGGCGGTCAGTACCAAGCTGGTGGTGTTCGATACCGAGGTCGTGGACATGAGCGAAAAGCTCGACGATCCGGTCGACCTGCTCTTTGGCGTGCAACTGGGCGGCGGCACCGATATCCACCGCGCCGTCAGCTACAGCCAGCAGATCATCCGCGAGCCGCGCAACGCGATCCTGGTGCTGATCTCCGACCTGTACGAAGGCGGCGTGGAAGAAAAACTGCTCGCCCGCGCCCAGGAACTGGTCGCCAGCGGCGTACAGTTCATCACCCTGCTCGCGCTCAGCGACGAAGGCCGCCCCGCCTACGATCAGGCGCTGGCCGCCAAGCTCGCCGCGCTCGGCGTGCCCTCCTTCGCCTGCACGCCGGCTGCCTTTCCCGAACTCATGGCCGCCGCCATCCGCAAGGACGATATTGCACAATGGGCCGCAACGCGTGGCCTGGTGGCAACGCGAGCGGGGTAGATGAGAACGGAACAGACGAGAACAAGATCGGCCGTGCGGGCGCCTTGCGCCCGCAACACGCCTATTTCACCCGGATCGGTACGAAGATACGCGCATCTTCACGCAGGATCAGCAGCGCGAAACGATCACCGGCGGCACTGATCTGTTGCCGCAACTGCTCGGCCGACGACACGGGCTGATTGTTCACCGACAGGATGATGTCGCCGCGCTGCACGCCGGCACGTGCGGCGGGCCCGCTGACGCTTTCCACCATCAAACCGCCGGCGATGCCAATCCGGGCCGCGTCCTGCTTGTTCAGCGGGCGTGCATTCAGGCCGAGCTTGCCGCCGCCCTCGCTGCCGCTGCCACCGCCACGGGTGGGGCGGGGGGAAGCGGTTTCCTGCGTCAGTTCGTCCAGTGTCGCCGTCATTTCGCGACTCTTGCCGTCGCGCCAGACATCGAGGCGGATGCGCGTGCCGGGGTGCTTGTCGCCGATGATGCGCGGCAAGTCGGCCGATTCGTCGACACGCGTGCCATCGACGCCGATCACGATGTCGCCGGCCTTGAACCCGGCCTTGTCCGCCGCGCTGCCCGGCTCGACGCCGGAAACGAGCGCGCCACGCGCCTCGGACAAGCCGAAGGACTGGGCGAGATCCTTGTCCACGGGCTGAATCGTCACCCCAAGACGGCCACGCTGCACGCGCCCGTGGGCGATGAGCTGGTTCTTGATGTTCATGGCGACGTCGATCGGAATGGCGAACGAAATGCCCATGAAGCCACCCGAGCGCGAATATATCTGCGAATTGATGCCGATCACCTCGCCCGCCAGATTGAACAACGGGCCGCCGGAATTGCCGGGGTTGATGGCAACGTCGGTCTGCAGGAAAGGCACGTAGCTATCGTCCGGCAGGCGTCGCGTCTTGGCCGAAACGATGCCGGCCGTCACCGTATTGTCGAAGCCGAACGGCGACCCCACCGCGATCACCCATTCGCCCACGCGCACACGCTCGGGGTTGCCGATCTTCACCACCGGCAGGTTGCGCGCATCGATCTTCAGTACCGCAATGTCGGTACGGGTATCGCGGCCGATCACGGCGGCCCTGAATTCACGCTTGTCGGTCAAGGTCACGGTCACTTCCGCGTCACCGTCGCCGGCAACGTGCGCGTTGGTCAGCACATAGCCATCGGCGCTGACGATGAAACCGGAACCGATACCGCGGTCGATGCGCGGCGGCATTCCTGGCATACCGGGCATACCCGGTATCGGCACGCCGAATCGGCGCAAAAAATCGTGGAACGGATCGTCGCCGCCGAACGGCATATCGTCGCTGCTACGCGACGACCGTTGCTGCACCACGCTGATATTCACCACCGCCGGCCCGACCTGCTCGACCAGATCGCCAAAATCCGGCAAGCCGAAACGGTTCGCGCCGACGGCGCCGGTATTCGTTTGAGGAACTTGAGCGGTTTGCGCGTTCGCCTGGGCAAAAACGAAACCGCCGGGCGCCATGGCGCCGAGCAAAACCGCGAACAGGCTGACAACGATGCGTTTTTTCATGAGGTGACCTCTTTCGGGGGAGGATTTCCGCGCGCGTTGGGTGGACGCAGCAGCCGCTCAGGCGTTCCCGCTGCAATGACACTTATCTTATGCCAATGCGCGGTACGCTGCTTTTTCATCATACCGTCGATGCCACCGGCCTCCACGTCATGCGCTATGCCACATTGCCCGAGGGCAGTTGTATCACTCCGGCTTCATAGCGCTCGACATCGGAAAAATCCGTTCCATAACGCCGCATGAAACGCGCGGGATCCGCCATTACGAGCCGCAGGAAAGCGTCGAAATCCCCGGCAAGGAAAGACGAAGCGTCCGATTCGTGCTCATAGATGAAGATCTTTCCCCGATGCGCGCCATCGGCGACAACGAAAATCCGCTCCGGTGAGTAACCCAGGCCGCTGAAAACGACGGCCCCATCCCACCAGGGCGGCGGCGTGCCCCGCAACGTCAGAACGCCTTCGTCCTCGTACTCCTCGTAAGACACCGACAATTCCGGATCGGCCTCGTGCATGAAGATCCACTCGCCCAATTCCGCTTTCTCGCTTTCCATCTCTTCGACCGGGATGAAAAGCAAGCCGTCTTCCGAGTCTCCCCATTTGGCGAACAGGCGGGCGCCACCCGCTTCCCGGTACAAATCCAGCAGTCCATCGGCACTGCCGCCCAGCGCCTTTTCCAGCCAGCGCAGCGATTCGGCGGAGGCGGGCTCGCACCAATGGTGCTCGATGGGCACGGGTGGTTGAACAAAAGAAGGCGGCGCCAGCAGGGGCCGTTTCCCGATAAAGCGGGGATTGGGTTCCGCGATGAATCGACGGAATGCGCTTACTGCGTCGTTCATGACCTTTCTCACGTGCAGTGCGCCTTATTTTATCCAGCACAATGAAGTTTTACTTTTGGGGGCTGATTGTGCGGCCTGTTCCAGAAGAAAGCGAGGTCGCTTAAGCTGACCATCTCGCACGACAGCCAGTTACTTTCATCGTTGGATATTTATGACATCTCCACCACTCACCAATCGCGAATACGCATACGTATCCATTTCGGGGCCGGGAACGCATGAACAAATTACTCAAATTCTTGGGTTTTCCCCGTCAGAAGCTTGGAATGTTGGGGATATCAACCCTCGTAACGGCAAACCAAGGAAATTCATGGCGTGGTGCTTGAACAGCGGGTTGGATGACAAACAACCGCTTGACGAGCACATCAAACAACTGTTTCTTGCATTGCGCCCAAGAGCCGAGGCACTGCACCAATTGTGGGTTGAATATGACCTTACTCTTCAGTGTGTTGGGTATTTCCCACCAAGTGGCCACGGCATGTACTTCGACCGTGAACAAATTCGCCAGGCCGCTCAACTTGGGTTGGCGTTTGGTCTCGACTTTTACTACGTCGATAATTTCGGGCACGATGTCTAACGTGGCGCTCAACCTCGCTCCTTTCGGTCGCTGCACGATAAAGCCGCGCTGCACCGGTTGGCTCTACGTTGAGGACGCTCGGATCGTGAGGGACTTTCTGGTCAAGCAGATCGGCTTTGAAGTTGACCCATACGGCATAAACACGCTGAAAGCCTGAGACTGCGAGATATAGCGTATCAGTCGCGCAGCCGTTCTCACGAGACGCTTGTCGCAAATCGTGCGTCGTATCGCGGCTTCCTGCTCGGCGCTGGGTCGACGAGCATCGCCAGCGTTACGGCCCCATGCGGCGCGCTGGATTGCCGGCCAACTACCGCCGCTGAACAGATTTGGGTTCGAGCAGCACCCAAAAATTAGAACCCCATCGTGCCGGATCAATAAATGAAAACACCGGGGTGAAAAACCGTTGAAATCAAATATGCATCTATCTTAGCCGGCGTAGCAGCCACGGCATGGCACTCGCGATGCAGTAAGCGACCGACCGCTTCAAGCTGTCTCGCCCGGCCCCGCGCAGCCGTGGCCGCCGTCGCTTCTCGGACCGAACAGCACCGGGCCGAGCCGCAAAAGCAGCAACACAAAAGCCACGGCCCAGCATGCGCCGGCAGCGGCCAACGCATCCACGTCGCCGAACCACGGCGCAGACGCGCGCAACAATGCGGCACATGCGAGCAGCGCGGCGCCCAGCGGCACCCAGGGACGGCCATCGAACGCCAGGCCGCAGTGCGAACGGCCGGCAATGCACATGGCGACATAGATGCCCAAGCCGATGCCGCCCACGGCGATCAGGTGCTTGCCCGCACTGGCGGGTGCACTGCCGTCGAGCAGCACGATGCCGGTCAGCGCATAGCCCAGCGCCATGAATACGTACACCAGATACAGCATCAGCGGCCAACGGCGCAGAAGCGGACGGCCGACATGCCAATCGCTTTGCAGGTGAAAGAGCGCGGCGGCGGCGGCCAGTGCAAGCCAGCCCGACACCCGGTGGCCGGGAAAGAAGAACTCGATGGTGGAATACAGGACGATGCACAAGGTGGCGAGGTGGCGCCGGGGCGGCCTCGCCAGATAAGTGGCGCCGGCGCCGGCTTCTTCGATGGCACGGTTGACGATGCGCATCGAGATGCGGCTCATGCTGACGACGATCAGCACGGCAACCAGCCCCAGTGTGGCATCGAGCCAGCGCAGCCCCACGCCGCCTTGCCAGGTTTCGGTATAAAAGCCGGCGGCCAGACCCGCCCAGCCGAGCAACACCCACAAAAAGGAGAAGTGCCGACGGCTGGGATCGGCCCAGAGCAGGGGTGCGACGGTGACGGCAAGGCCGAGCAGCAAACCGACGTGTGCCACGGCGGCGAGCAGCAGCGCCGCACCACCCCACGGCGCGGGCAGGCCCGACGACCAGAAGCCGAGCCGGCCCAGCAGCCACAGCGCGACGAACAGGCGCACGCGGCTGGCCGGCACTTCGGGCGCGGAGGTGAATTCCGGCACCGCGGTGAGAACGAAGCCCGCCACCGCCGCCAGCGCAAAGCCGAACAGCATTTCGTGCGCATGCCACGCCAACGGCCCACCCGCCACCGCAGGCACTGGCCAGCCGACGGCCAGCATGCCGATCCACACCGCCAGCAGCCCCACGGCCGAGATCGCACTCAGCAGGAAAAAAGGCCGCATGGCGCAGTACCACAGCGGATGTACGGGTGATAGCAGGCGAAACGAAGGGGGCATCAACATGAGAAGGGGCTTTTCGCGTGCGGCGTCATCTCTTCGCCAGCGTCATGGGCAGGTTGCGGCGCGGCCTCGAAACCGAAGGCCTGGCGCACGGTCGGTGTCTGCAGCAGGTCGGCCGTACGCGCGTAAACCGTTGCGTCGTCGCGGTCGAGTGCGGCACCGCCAGGGTGATGGCGATGCACGATCCGGCCCGGCGTGGCGGCCATCACCAGCACGGTATCGGCCAGGCGCACGGCTTCCATCAGGTCGTGGGTGATCATCAGCACGGCGATACCCTGTTCCGCCTGGCGTGTAAGCAGCAACCGGTGCAACTGGCTTTTCAGGCCGATGTCGAGCGCGCTGAAGGGCTCGTCCATCAACAGCAGATCGGGCTCCAGCACCAGCGAGCGAGCGAGTGCCACCCGGCTTTGCATGCCGCCGGAAAGCTCGCCCGGATAGCGTGCCAGCGCCGCCACATCCAGTTCCAACGCATGGCCGATGTCGTCCGCCATTTGCCGGCGCGGCGCGCGCGGCAGGCCCCGCGCTTTCAGGCCCAGGGCGATGTTGTCGCGGGCGGACAGCCAGGGCAGCAGGCGCGGCTGTTGGAACATGACGGTCGTACGCTGGAAGCCGTTGCGGATTTCACCGTTTTGCCGGGTAAGCAGTCCCGCGCACAGGTGCAGCAGCGTCGTCTTGCCGCAGCCGGAGGGGCCGACCAGCGCCAGTACCTGCCCGCGTCGCAGTTCGAAGTCGATACCGTCGAGCACGGTGTCCAGGCCGTAGGCGTGGCGCAAGGCGCGCACTTGCAGGGACGGCATGCCATCGGGTGTGATCGCCGTCATGCGCCCGCCTCCCGCCAGCGCTCCAACTCGCGCTTGATCGGCTCCAGCAGGCCGTATTCGAGCAACAGCAGACTTCCGACGACGGCGGCGATCCACGCCAGGGTGGCGGTGGTGTCCAGTTGCGAGCGGGCCACCGCCAGCATGGCGCCCACACCGTCGGAAGAGGACAGCAGCTCGGCCATGACGGTGACTTTCCACGAAGTGCCGAGCGCGGTGATCCATGCCGGAAACAGATAGGCCAAC
>JAVBSY010000087.1:0-6970 GCA_031556475.1 Azoarcus sp. | reverse complement strand
GGCGCTGGCGCTTTCGGCGCGCGGTGTGCCGGTGAGCTGGATCGGCTGGAGCGCGTGGCGGGGGCTGGGGATGAGCCGGGGGGTGGAGGATGAGGGGGAGCTTGCGCGCGAGGGGTTGCAGTTGCTCGATGTGGCGCGGGCTGTGGAAATCAGTGTGAGGGTCGGAAAGGGGCCCAAGGAAATGATCATGGTCGGCGCCGGAACGGAAAAAACCGGGCTGAGGCAAAACGAGCAAAAAACCGCCGCGCGGGATGCGATGGGCCTGGCGGCCATGAAGACCGATGAATTCGCCGCGTCATTGCTCAAGCTCCTCGAGCGCGTCATGCCCCAGGCGGAAATCGGCCCGGACGACAATTTCTTCGATCTCGGTGGCACTTCCGTGGAACTCATTCAGTTCCAGCGCCTGATTCTCAGCCAACTCGAAATGGAAGTGGATATCACGACGCTGTTGCAGTACCCCAGCGTAAATCGTCTGACGGCGCATCTCCTTGACCACGGGAACATGAATTCTTCCCGCGGGCACAGGGAAAACCGCCGTCGTGTCATCCGTAGAAATCGTGAAATGGGAAGAGCATGAATATCAAGCTGATTGATGCAAATGAACTGGACGATACGATGGAAACGGATTTTATCGAGGATCTGTTCCACGGCGATGTTTCGGTATTGAGCGATTGGGTGGATGAAATGAGCGTTCATTTCAGAAACCGGAAAGACAACGTCGATATTTCTCCGATACCCCAGATACAGGAGAAATTCACTTCCACGGCCATGCCGGGCCGTCCATGGTCTCCCCAAAAATACGCCGAATTCATGGGCCGGGACGTGCTGCCTCATTGCTCCCACCTGGCTTCGCCAACCTACCTGGGGCACATGACCTCGCCTTTGCCACGGTTCGTGCCGGAATTCGGGCGGCTGGTGCAGACGCTCAATCAGAACATGATGAAAATGGAATCCAGCCGCGGCCTGACCTTCCTGGAAAGACAGGTGCTTGGGGTGATCCATCGGAAGATATTCGATCTGGACGAGGCGTTTTACGCCGAACACCTTCAGGATGCATCGACGGTGCTCGGCAAATTCACCAGCGGCGGAACGATAGCGAATATTTCCGCGCTGTGGATCGCTTTCCGCAACGCGGTTCCGGGGTCGTCCAACCGGCATCGCCTGCTGCGGGAGCAGGGTTATGAGGATGCGGTCGTCATCGGCTCGGAGCTGATGCACTATTCCTTCGACAAAGGGGCGGACATGCTGGGGCTGAGCCTGCTGCGCCTGCCGACCGATGCCGAAAACCGCGTCGATCTGGATGCGATGAACGCCGCGCTGGAAGAATGCTCGCGGAAAAAGCGCAAGGTGATCGCATTGGTCGGCGTGGCGGGAACCACCGATTTCGGCAGTATCGATCCATTGCAAAAAATATGCATGCTGGGCAGGGAAAGAGGTATTCATGTCCACATCGACGCCGCCTGGGGCGGCGGGCTGTTGTTCTGCAACGAAGGGAAAAGCCTTCTTCGTGGTATAGAAGGGGCCGATTCCGTGACGATCGACGGCCACAAGCAACTCATGCTGCCAATCGGTTCGGGAATGCTTTTTCTGAGAAACCCGGCGCTATCTGCGGCCGTGCGCCATCACGCACCCTACGCGGTGCGCTCGACCTCCCTCGACCAAGGGCGCTTCACGCTCGAGGGCACGCGCCCCGCCACCGCGCTGTACATGCATGCGGCATTGCATCTCATCGGCGCGAGCGGCTATGACGCAATGCTTTCCGCCAGCCTGAAGCGTAGCCGCGCGATGGCACGCAGGCTGAAAGCGTCCGGTGCCTTCGAACTGGCCGCCGAGCCGGTCATGAACGTGTTGTTGTACCGGTACATTCCGAGCGTACTGCGCGGGCGGAAATTGAATGCGGCGGAAAACGACTGCATCAACCGCTTCAATGTCCTGTTGCAGAAACGTCAGCGCAGGGAAGGGAACAGCTTCGTTTCCCGTACCGTGCGCACGCTCCATCGGTATCCTGGACAGCCGCTGACGCTTTTGCGCGCCGTTTTGCTGAATCCCCTGGCGACCGAACGGGACATCAAGGTTCTGATCAGCGACCAGATACGCATCGGCGCGGATCTGGAACGCGAAATGGAACCGCTGGCGGCATGAGCGACGATGCGATCGCGGTAATCGGCATGTCCGGACGCTTTCCCGGCGCGCCGAGTGTCGAGGCACTATGGCGGGCGTTGCTGGCCGGGGAGAATCTGACGCGCCCGGTGGAGCGCTCCGAATTGGCGAATACGTTGCATGCGCCGTATCTGTCCGATCCGAACTATGTATTCCGATGCGCGGTTCTGGACGATCCGGATCTGTTCGACGCGGAAGCGTTCGGCATGACGCCAGCCGAAGCGATGATGACCGATCCGCAGCAGCGGCTGTTCCTGACCTGCTGCAAGGAAACGCTCGAACAGGCCGGGTATCCGGCACCCGAGGCGAGCGGGTTGCGCACAGGGGTCTATGCCGGGAGCAGCATCAGCACCTATCTGCTGCACAATCTGCTGCGCTCTTCGGCGTTCAGGGTACGGGATCCCCTGCAACTGGCGATGGGCACCGACAAGGATTTTCTGGTCAGCCGGGTCGCGTACAAATTGAACTTGCGCGGCCCCGCGGTGGCGATACAAACGGCGTGCTCCACCTCTCTGGTGGCGATTCACCAGGCCGTCCAGGCATTGCTGGGCGGAGAGGCCGATCTGGCGCTCGCCGGAGGCGCGACGGTATCCGCCTTGGGTGCATTGGGCTACCTTTATACGCCCGAAGGCATCCGCTCCCCGGATGGACTTTGCCGCCCATTCGACGCCAATGCCGCGGGAACGATCTTCGGCGACGGCATCGGCGTAGTGGCGCTGCGCCGCCTTGACGACGCACTCGCCGACGGCGACTACATCTACGCCGTCGTTCGCGGCAGCGCCGTCAATAACGACGGAAACGACAAAGCGGGCTACACCGCGCCAAGCGTCAATGGCCAGACATCCGTGATCGCCGAGGCGCTCGACGTTTCCGGCGTGGCACCGGACGAAATCGCATTCATGGAGGCGCACGGCACGGCAACCCTGCTCGGCGATCCGATCGAAGTGCGCGCGCTGACCCAGGCTTACGGCAGCTCGCGTAGAAACCATTGCGCCCTGGGGTCGATCAAGTCGAACCTTGGCCACCTGGATGCCGCAAGCGGCGTGACGGGGTTCATCAAGGCGGCGCTGGCCCTGCGGCATCGCACCTTGCCGGCATCGCTGAATTTTTCGGCGCCGAATCCCGCGCTCGATCTCGACCGCAGCCCGTTCTTCGTTTGCACCGAGCGTCTTGCCTTGCCCGCCGGCAGGGAACTGTATGCAGGTGTCAGTTCTTTCGGTATTGGAGGAACGAATGCTCACATCATTTTGTCCTCGCCGCCTGCCGCCCCCTTTATGGGAAAAAATACCGGGGAACCACGGCTTTATATGTGGTCGGCCCGCTCCGAGCAGGGGCTGGAGCGGTTGCTTGCCGAAACGGGGCGTAGTGTGGAAGCCATGCCGGAGGTGGCGCCCATCGACGTGGCACATACATTGGCGCGAGGCCGGAGTGTTTATCGGCATCGCGCCGTTTTCGTGGACGGGCAGGCGCCGGATCGTGCCGCTGCCGCCAAGGCCGTGCGCCATTGCGCATCCCGGAAAAAGAAGAAACTGATTTTTCTTTTCCCGGGGCAAGGCAGCCAGTGGGTGGGCGTGGCCGAACCCCTGTACCGCGATCATCCCGGCTTTCGCGGACAGGTCGACCGGCTGTGCGACATGCTCGTGCCCACGCTTGGAGAAGACCTGCGCCGATGGCTGTTTCCGAGCCCACAAGATCGCGAGGAAGCACAGGAAAAAGGCAGGCATACACAGTGGGCACAGCCGGCCTTGTTCGTACTGTGCCGTGCCTTGAGTGCCGTCTATAGGGAATATGGCCTGGTTCCGGATATGGTGTTCGGCCATAGCCTTGGAGAACTGGTCGCGGCGTGCGAGGCCGGCGGAATGTCGGAAACGGATGCGGCAACCCTGATCGTACGGCGCGGATTTCTGATGGAACAGAGCGCGGAAGGGGCGATGCTGGCCGTTGCCGCGGAGCAGGCGGCAGTGAAAGAACTGCCGGGCGATATTCTCGCGGCGCTCGATATCGCGGCATGCAACGGCCCCCGGCAAACGGTCCTGGCTGGCCAGCCGGAAGCGATCGCAGCCGCGATGGCGGTATTTGAAAAGCTAGGCATCTCATGCCGGCGGCTTGGCGTGACGCGCGCCTTTCACAGCCGTTTGATGGATCCGGTGCTGCCGGCGTGGCATCGGGAAGCCTGCGGGATTTCCTGCCGGGCGCTGGACATACCGCTGGTTTCAAACCTGTCCGGCAAGATAAGACAACGCGGCGAGATACTGGATGCGGAATACTGGACTTCGCATCTGCGCAGTCCGGTCGCCTTCGTCGACGGCGTGCAGAGCATCCTGGCGGATATGGAGCAGGGCGATAGCGAGGCTGTTTTTCTCGAAGTAGGCCCAGGTTCGTCGCTCGGCACGCTGGTGAAAACCGCTTTCCCGAAACCCACGGTCATTTTTTCCGCCGACGCCGATGCCGTGGTCGGCCAGCGATCGCTGCTGACTTCCATTGGTCGCCTGTGGGCAGCCGGCTGCAACCCGGATCTTTCCGAGGCCGTCGCAAAGGGCCGAACCGTGCCGCTGCCGATTCCGCCCTTGGAGCCCAAACCGTACTGGGTCGTGCCGGATGCCGATATCGACATGGGGCGTGCCGATAAGCCAAAAGAGGGCGGCTCCTTGCCTCCGCGCGAGCGTTCGCTCGAAAAACCGCTTGTCGGAGAAGAAAAAAGCAATCTCGAGCAGCAATTGATCGAGATCTGGCGCGCGGTTTTGCTGATCGATGAAATTGGCCCCAGAGACGATTTCTTCTCACTGGGGGGCGATTCGATGCAGGCGCTCGAAATCAGCCGAGCGGCAAAGCGGCGCGGATTGACGATTACGCCCGGATTGATTTTTGAACACCCGACGGTTTTTGCGCTGGCAAAGTTCGTTCAAGCCGCATCGCCAATGGACGATGCACCCCAGGTGGCCAAAAAAATACCAGCGCTGCCGCCGACGGTGGATACCTTGATGGCAGACGGGTGCGAACGCTTCTGCTTGCAACTGGCGTTGCCATTGAGCAGCTCGCAGATTCGGGAAACTTTCGCCGCACTGATCGCACGCCATGAAATGCTGTGCATACGGCGTACCGGGCAGGGTTGGCGGCATGCCGATCCATCGGCTGCGCTTTCCGACATTTTTCAGCACGACCGGTTGCAGGAGACGGTGCCGACAATGCAAAGCGGTTTGCAGGTTTCCCTGTCCGACGACGGCCCGCAAATGCAAATCGGCGTTGCGCCCTGGTTGACGGACGCCAAAGGGCTGGCGACTTTGTTCAGGGATTTGGACGAACATCTTTCCGCAGTGTATGACGGAAAAACGGCTCTCGCAAAAGAAAAAACACCGGTGCTGGAACAATGGGTTGAAGCGTGTCTGGCAAGAATAGATACCGTAGAAGCGCCGCCATTGATGAGCGCAGAAGATACTCAAATTGCCTGCTTTGGCAGACAAGACTCGGATGAGTGGCACCGCTGGGACTACGTCTCCGAATTCGACCATCCTTGGACGGAATGGCTGGCCGAAATGGAGCAGGGGGGGCAAGTATTGGCGTCGGCCATTGCTGCCCGCATTCTGGGAAAAAAAGAAAAGCACGGAAGCGTAACCATCTGGCAGCGGGGAAACTGGCGTGAGTTGCTGGGCGGGTATCCACCATTGGACGATCTGATCGCGCCATTGGGCTACTGGCTGTCGACCGACCTGAAGCCATGTGCGACGGCTTCAGATGCTCTGCGGGAAAGCCGCCAGGTATTGTCGAGTTTGCATAGTGCTGCTGGCCTACGAGCCTGGAATGGGGGGGGCGAACTGAAAGTACCCACTCAGGTGTGCGTCGATTGGCTGGATGGAAAAGTGAGCAAGCGATTCGGCTCGTTTGAAATTACAAACCGGATTCAGGCCGATACCGAAAACCATCGCGAACGTTTGACCCTCTGGCTAGCAGGCGATCGATTGGCCTGCACATGGTGCTGCCGCGGCGACGCATCAATCCAGGAAGAGCTGAATATGCTATTTGAGCAGGCGGCCGGGGAAATGGCCGATTGGCTCCAGCGTAATCGGCAAGCCGCCGATTTCAGCGATCAGCAATTGGACGAGAACGATTTGAATGCGATTCTGATGCAACTGGACGTCGGGTAAAAAGTGGGCGGGCCAGTTGACTCAACCCAAAAAGGCCATTGCTCATCGTCCGGGGGCGCTTGAAGAATCTGTTGGTCTATTTATCGATTGAGTTGCTTTTCTTCGCTTTTCTGTTGATTGTGCGGCTTATTCTTGCTTTACGCCGGCATGGATTGTGGAGCGGCCAATGTCCTGCCCGGCTTGCCCGACCAGTGTGTAGAGGAAGAAGGTATCTCGCTACCTTTCACAAGGGCTTGCCTAGACGGTGTCGTCATAAGATAGCCATCCACAAGGCCAAACACCGGATTTTCACGGCGGCGAGAAACGAGGAGAGATTCTTGGCATAGCGAGTGGCGACGCCACGCCATTGCTTGAGATGCAGGAAGGCGTTTTCAACGAGATGACGCTGTCGGTATAGATGCCGGTCGTATTCGCGCTGCACTTTGCGGTTTTTGCGCGGGGGGATGTGTGCTTGCATCCCTTGAGCGCGGGCTTGTGTGATCAGGGCATCGCTGTCGTAGCCTTTGTCGCCGATCAGATGCTCGGCGTGTCTGCGCGCGTTTAAATTTGACCACTGGTGCGCATTGAATATTGACCAGGGTCGATAGCCACATATCATGCATGCGGCTGTGTATAAGTTTAGTGAATCTTGTTGTATTTCTCCCTTTGATGTTGAAATGGTTTGTGCT
>JAVBSY010000018.1:0-5605 GCA_031556475.1 Azoarcus sp. | reverse complement strand
CCAACGGCAAAAGCGCCGATGGGTGTTTTTCCAGTCGCCGTAGTCGGGCGGCAGATCGCGCCAAGGCGCGCCCGTGCGCAAAATCCAGAACACCGCATTGATGAAGCTCCGATTGTCTTTGGCTACGCGCCCCCACTGACCGACTTGACCTGGCAGGTGCGGTTCGAGCAAGGACCAGGCTTGGTCTGGAAGATCGTGGCGGCGATGAGCTGGGGGCATGTGAGCGGACGATAGTCATGGAAATGGCTATGTTAGCTCAACCTCATGACGACAGCGTCTAGGCAGGCCCGAATCAAGTTTTTCTACGGGTTCTCGAAAGCCCGCTGCCGCCGACGGCCGAGAGCGCCAGCCAGTATCGTCCGCAGATTCGGTTCGACATATTTCGCGCAATAAAAAGAAAACAGGCACAACACGGCGATGGGAACGAGCGGATAAAAGAATCGCGGAACATCCCATCCGATATTGCCGAGCTTTATCACCGAGGCGACCATGAAATTTTCATGGACCAGATAAAGGGGATAACTGATAAAGCCGAAAAATTGAAAAACCCTGTGCTCAAAGATCCTCCTTATCAAAGGAGTAACAACCGACCCCATGAAAAGCACGGATACCATGAATGCCGTCAATGTGGCCGACAAAAAACCAAACCGTACGAACAATGAACTAAATGCCGCCAATCCACAGGCGGCAAAAAGCCATCCGGCATTCTTCGACTGGGTGTAGATGTAAACCGCCGCCCCCGCCGCGAACCACCCGAAATGCTGCAAAGACAGGCTGGTACCGACTTTTGCGACAAGCTGGATGTAATAAGGAGCCGAACCATCCTTGCTCAACCAAACGCACAAAAGGCCGAATAGAGACAAGACAGTCAGATAGACCACCAGACGGCTGCGGCCGAAGTTGTAATAAATCAACCCGGCTATGATGTAAAACTTGAATTCCACATACAGGGACCAAAAAGCCCCTTCCAAGGGAGTTACAGGGTGGCCGGAAATGATTTTCAGCCAGGACGGCTCCATGAACAGCAAACCCGGGAAAAGGCTCGAGAAGGCGGGCTCGCCGGCGGGGCGTTCAATGAAGAAAGGGGCGGTAAGATAAATCACCACCGAACAAAACAACATTGCCGGAAAGAGCCGGAGCCACCTCCTGTAAATAAAACCCTTGAATTCGCTGCATTTCTCAAGCGTCATCAAGATGACAAAACCGGAAATCAAGAAAAACAACTGGACGCCGAGCCACCCTACCCCGAAAAACAGCTTGTAATCACTTCCATACGGAACAATCTCATGCCACCGGGCGAAGGCGTGGTAAAGAACCACCATCAGAATGGCCGCTCCACGCAGCCCATCCAAGTACGCTATTCTGTTCTTCATCAAAAATATTATATTCAGTATCATTAATATGAATGCATTGACAAATCAATGATTCATAATGCTGATGTTATCGCAGTTTGTTTGAGTCAGGCGCATTCAGCTCGCTTTGAGCTTCCTGGTTTTTTTCGTACCAAGGAAAAAAGTCACGCGCGAAAACCGCTGTACGGAAGAGCTGACAGTCGAGACTCCGCGAAAGGCGGAGCGCTCGCCGAAGGTTGATCGAGACGATCAAGAAAAACGGAACCGTGGAAGCTACGGTCTCCGCCTGACACAAATACCTCGGCCGGATGGATACTTTCCGAGGCTAGGCGCTCGGAGGCGTTGAATCTGGAGAATGCTCGGCTGAAGAAGCTGCTGGCCGAGACGATGTTGAGCATCTGAATGCTCAAAGGCATGCCGGTTATGGCGACGATGCGGGCGCTGGGTACCCCCATCTGCATACGCTACCGCAAAGCCACAGCCGAACTGCCTTTCGGCAACGCCTGACAGGCCCGGCTGGAAGGAGCGCTGCTCGACAGCCTGTGTGATTGGCTGCCAGAGAGAAAACAGTGGAAGTGGTCTACCCGGCCTGAACGGCTACAGGCATTGCGACATGATGCCTTGGCCTCTCGGACGAACTGCAGCCAACAGGGGGTGGGATGCATACCCCCGCAAACCCGCCCTTCAGCGCTCGCCGCCTTCGGCTTCCTCGGCTTCTCTCTGCTTGGCGAATTCCGGGTCGTTTTCGAACCAGTCCTCACCCATGACCTCGACCGGGTGCGGGCAGCGTTCGTTGCCGCAGGCCATTGAATTCGTGGGGCAATAACGGTCGCAGCCCCAGCAGATACGCTCGGGGTGCTTGGGCAACAAGGGTACTTTTTTGGCCATTGCAGTGACGCCAGGCTACACAAAGGGCGTGTAAGGCCAGTATAGGACACCGCCCCACGCGGTGCCTTCTCAAAGCGTCGGCCGCTGCTCGAAAGGCTTGGGCGCGGGCTCTTCGGCCGGAGCGTCGAGAACGACGGCTTCCACCTCGCTCACGCGCGCGGCGGGTGGGCCGTGGCGACACCACTTGGCGAAGCGGTCGATGCTGGCGGCGGAGCCGTGGGCCAGCACCTCGACGCTGTCGTCTGCACGGTTGCGCACCCAGCCGGCCAGGCCGAGCCGGATCGCCTCGGCGCGCGCGGCGGCGCGATAGCCAACGCCCTGCACACGGCCGCGGATACGCAGCAGGCGTGTTTCGTCGGCGGCGGTTGCGGACGCGTTCTCTTCAGGCATAGGACACCTCCGGTGCTGAACCACGGATATGCTCCGCACGAATCAATGCGGTGGTGAGATTGGTAGTCACATTATCCTCGCCCAGGCGGTCGAGGAAACCCGAGCGGAACACGATGGAGCCCGGCTGCGTGTTGAGATCGCACAGGATCAGCGTGGCGCCGCGCTTGCCCAGGTTGCGGTGCAGGGTTTGCAGGATATCGAGGCCGGTGGTGTCGATGTTGATGACCTTGCCCATGTCGAGAATGACCACGTCCGGGTGCCCGTCCTGCATCAGCAGCAGGTTCTCCAGCTTGTTCGAGGCGCCGAAGAACAGGCTGCCGAACATGCGATAGGCCAGGATGCGCGGCGTGCCGTCGGGGCGGGAAAGCGCGTCGACGCCATAGTGCTCTTCGAGCGCGATGCGCTCGATGCGGGTCAGATCCGAAACGCGGTAGATGAAGAACAGGCTCGCCAGCACCATGCCCAGTTCCACCGCCAGCGTGAGATCGAACACCACGGTGACGAAGAAGGTGCCAAGCAGGATGGAACGGTACTGCACCGAATAGCGCACCAGTTCCCTCGGCTTGAATGCGCGCCATTCGCCCATGTTGATCGAAACGAGAACGACGATGGCCGACAGCGTGGCGAGCGGAATATGGCTCGCCAGCGGCGCCATCACGAGAACAATGGCCAGCAGCACCAGCGCATGCACCATCCCTGCGATGGGGGTACGGCCGCCGGTGCGGATATTGGTGGCGGTACGGGCGATCGCCCCGGTGGCGGCGAAGCCGCCGAACAGCGGTGCGACGAAGTTGGCGACACCCTGCGCCATCAACTCCTGGTTGGGATCGTGGCGGTCGTCGTTGGGGCTGGGGCCCCCCGGTGCCGACACCAGCGACTCGATCGCGCCGAGCAGCGCGATGGTCAGTGTCGGCGCGATCAGTTTGCCCAGCGTGCTCAAAGATAGAGCCGGCACGGCCAATGCGGGCAGATCGCGCGGAATGCCGCCGAAGCGGCTGCCGATGGTTTCCACCGGCAGGCCGATCACGGCATTGACCGCGGTAGCGAGAATCAACACCACCAGCGGTGCCGGCAGCCGCCGCATCCATCTCACGCGCAAGGCCTGCCGGTTCCACGCCAACAGTATCGCAATCGAGGTCACCGCGAGCGCCACGGTGGGCCAATCCAGCGTCGGCAGCGCATTGACCAGCGCCTGCATCTTGCCGAAGAACTCACCCGGCAGGTTGTCGATGCGCAGCCCGAGGAAATCCTTGATCTGCGAAATGAAAATGACCACCGCAATACCGTTGGTGAAACCGATGACGACCGACAGCGGAATGAAGCGGATCATCGTGCCCAGCCGCAGCGCGCCCATGGCGAACAGCAGAACGCCGGACATCATCGTGGCGATGAGCAGATTCTGCACGCCGTAATCGGCCACGATGGCATAAACGATCGGGATGAACGCCCCCGTCGGGCCACCGATCTGCACGCGCGAACCGCCCAGCGCGGAAATCAGGAAACCGGCGACGATGGCCGTCCAGATACCCGCCGTGGGCGACATGCCGGAAGCGATGGCGAACGCCATCGCCAGCGGCAAGGCCAGCACGCCGACGGTGATGCCGGCGGAAAGATCGTGGGTGAAAGCTTCCTTGCCGTAGCCCGGCAACGTGTCGAGCAACCTGGGGCGAAATGCGATCTTCATGCCGCCGCCCCCATCTGTGTGCGATTTGTCATCTTGAACTTTTGATTTGCTGTCTCAAATTCCCAGGCCCGCTCCGCTCGGCCCCGGCTGGGCGGCGAGCCAGGCCGTGTCGAACTGCGCGACGGCGAGCGCCGCGGCTTCGCCGTCGTCCGCGCAGAACTTGCCGCGCGGACGGTCTGTGTGGAAACGGACGAGGAAATGCCGATCGTCGGCGACGAGAAACGCCTGATCGCCGAGTTGGCTGCCTTCGGCAACGACGCGAACCGCCACGCGATGGCCGAAGCGGCCGACGAAATGAAGCAGCCTCGGCGCCTCGCGTTCGAGATAGGCCGGATCGCGCAGCAAAATGCGGATTGCATCCTGGTGCGGCGACGTGCGCGCCAAGGCCTGCAAAGCCTCGACCCCCGCCATGCTCTCCAGCCCGGTTTCGGCCAGATCGGGATCGAAAATCCGCAGACCGCTCCGCGCCAACCCGAGCGCCTCGAGCACCGCCGCACGGTACTCGGTATAGGAATCGAAAAGACGTTCTTCCGGACGAGTCATGATTTGTATTTGTTCAAGGTTACTTATTCTGGATAGCCGGCCACGCCCGCGGTGAAACCCCATCACACGGACCGGAAGCGCCGCGACACGCGAAACAAGCGCGTTCCACCGGAAAAAATCGAACGGCCCCCGGACACGGAGGCCGATCGTGGCGCGATTATAGAGCGGGACAGCACGGACAAACCGGCTGACACACGCGATTTTCGCCCGGGAAACGCGCCTTGCCGGTAAAATCGCGCGTTTTTTGCCAGGTTACGCCATGCCCATTGCCATCATCGAATCATTGGATCACGAAGGCCGAGGCGTAACCCACGTAGACGGCAAAGCCATCTTCATCGACGGCGCCCTGCCGGGCGAAAAGGTCGAATACTCGGTCTACCGCCGCCGCCCAAGTTACGAGCAGGCCCAGGTAAGCCGCATCCTCAAGGCCAGTTCCCAGCGCGTCACACCGCACTGCCGTCATTTCGGCGTTTGCGGCGGCTGTTCCATGCAGCACCTGGATTCCGTCGCGCAAGCCGCCACCAAGCAACGCGTGCTCGAAGACGCGCTCTGGCACATCGGCCAGATCCGGCCGGACATCCTCTACCCCGCCATCCACGGCCCCGCCTGGGGCTACCGCTACCGTGCGCGCATCGGCGTCCGCCTGGTACCGAAGAAAGGCGGCGTGCTCGTCGGCTTTCACGAACGCCGCTCCAGCTACATCGCCGATATGCAGTCGTGCGAAATCCTGCCGCCGCACATCTCCGCC
>JAVBSY010000021.1:0-7911 GCA_031556475.1 Azoarcus sp. | reverse complement strand
GCCTGCCCTTCCCCAGGATCACATCCCCCGCGGCAGTCCTGCGCGCGCAACGCCACCTGCCGACCTCCATCACAAGCCCGCGCCAGCGGCTGAGCTACCAGCTCATCGCTCGCCTCGGACAGTGCCCATGCTGCGGTAGAGCAAGCGCCAAATTACTCTTGTGACACAGTAAGACTAACTTGCAGGGGGGAAAGTCGGAAATTCATGAATACCGCGAGTTTGTTCATTTTCTGTGGCAATCCTTTGTCTGAAACCGGTCGGCGGGTACGCGTCGGCACGCCGTTCTAGAAGGGCACCCCTGCCTTTCCAACCCCATTAGTTTGCTCCGCATGACGTGGCACTACGCGGCCCGGCGCGAAGGGCGTGCGGCGTTTTTGGCGTATTCCGAACGATAGACGGAGAGCATGGCAATGACAGATGGGCGGAAGGATCTGGCGTTTTACGAGGCGAATCCCGAGCAGTTGCCGACGGACCCGCAGGAGATCGAGGCGCTGATGGCGCAGCTCGAATCCGGGGGGGCCGGGGGCCAGGCTGGCGAGAACTCGACCGAACGGGCTGTACAGGGCGCGAACGGCGGCGCGGGCGAGGAGGAAGGGGAAGGCTTCGGGAATGCGCGGGCGGATGCGAGCGGCCTGGAACTGGAGGCGCCGGTTGCCAGCAAGGATGGCAGGCACACGATTCCCTATAACGTTCTTGCGACGGAACGGGAGAAGCGGCGTGCCGCCGAGCAGGCGATGCGGGCGTTGCAGGATCAGTTGAGCGTGGCGCAAGCGGATCAGGGCGGTGGTGCCGGGTTCGGTGATGGGTTCGGTAATGAGTTCGGTGACGTGGCGGTGGATGAGTTGGCGTTGTTTGCCGAGGATTTTCCCGCCGTGAAGGGGATTCTGGACCGTACCCGCCGGATCGAGGCGCAGCTTGATTCCGTGAGGCAGCAGGTGGCGCAGGAGGATGAGCGCCGCCAGCTCGATGAGATGGCGCTTGTGCGTGCCGCGGTCGATGCGAATCCGGTGTTGTTGTACTGGGAGCATCACGACCCGGATCGCTGGCAGGCGGCTGTCGAGGCCGATCAGCGCTTGCAGTTTTCCCCCGCCCATCGGGGTTTGACATTGGAGGAGCGCCTGGCGAAGGCGGTGGAGGTCGTGGATGCCTTTTATGGCCCCGACGATGCCGTGGCCAGGTTGCGCCAGGAGACAGCCGCCAGGCCGGTGGCGCGAAGGCAGGTGGAGAGGCAGGTTGGGGCGGGCAGGCCGCGGACGCTTTCGGATATTCCGGGCGGCGCGGTGCCGGGCACTGATCCGTTGGAGGAGTTCACTTCGCTTTCGGCGGAGCAGTTGGGCGCGAGGATGGCGGGGATGAACCCGGATCAGATCGATGCGCTGCTCGCACGGCTTGGCTGATGACCGATTCGTGAATTAGGAGTGTTACATCATGGCAGGATCGACGGGCGGTTTCGCTACGAATGTTGCGGCGGGTTCGCCGTTGGCGCGCAAGCTTTTTTCGGTTGCGCTGTTTGCGCAGACGCAGAAGCAGCCGGGTTTTTCGCGCGCGCTGACGGGGGCTGCGCCGAAGACGGGCGATGCGATCGATAAGCTCAAGGGGCAGACTTCGAAGGATATGCCGGTGGTGCGGATCACCGATCTGTCGAAGACGGCGGGCGATAAGGTGTCGGTGGATGTGTTCGGCGTGGTGGGCGGTAAGCCGATCATGGGCGACGACGATGCGGAGGGGTCGGGTACGGCGCTGACCAATGCGTCGATGGATATCCATATCGATCTGACGACGAAGGTGGTGGATGCCGGCGGGAAGATGGCGCAGCAGCGGACGGTGCATCAGCTGCGCAATATCGCGATGGCGAACCTGACGAGCTATTTTGCCCGTCTGGACGATCAGACGACCCTGGTGCATCTGGCCGGGGCGCGGGGCTTCCAGGCTTCGGAGGATTGGATCGTGCCGCTGGATTCGGACGCCGATTTCGCCAAGATCATGATCAACGCGGTGAAGGCGCCGAGTTTTGGCGCGCACTTCGTTGCCGATGGCGATTATCTGGCCGAGCCGAGCGTGACGAACATCGGGGCGATCGAGCCGACCGATCTGTTCAAGCTGGAGCATATCGACGGTTTGCGCACGGTGCTCGACGAGATGGCGTACCCGCTGCAGCCGGTGAAGATCGCGGACGATCCGGCCGCGGGCGATGAGCCGATGTGGGTGCTGTACGTTTCGCCGCGGCAGTGGTCCGAGCTGCTGCGCAATACTGGTTCCACGGGCATTCGCGCTTTCCAGCAGAACGCGTGGAACCGGGCTTCCTACGGTTCGAAGCATCCGCTGTTCAAGGGCGAGGTGGGCATGTGGAACGGTATTCTGGTGAAGAAGTTGAACCGCGCGGTTCGTTTCTTTGCCGGCGATACGATGAAGCATGTGCTGGCCGCCAACGCGGCGACCGGGGTGGAAACCGGCACGGCGATTCCGGGCGCGGTGACGGCCGGCGCCTTTGCGGTGGATCGCGCCGTTTTGCTTGGCGCGCAGGCGCTGGGGAACGCTTACGGCAAGAACAAGGCCAACGAGTATCACTTCGACTGGCTGGAGAATCCGTACAACTTCGGCCGCGCGCTGGAGGTGGGCGGTGATTGCATGGGGGGCAAGGCGAAGATCCGCTTCACCCTCGACGGCGTGACCCGCGACCATGGGGTGATGTGCCTGGATACCGTGGTTTCGATGAAGAACTGAGTGTAGTGCTCAGCGTAAAGCGCCGCTCGTGAGGTGTGGGGGCGGCGGGCAGGCGTCCTGGCCGTAGGGTTGGGGCGCCTGTTTTTTTGAGGGGCGATCCGCCGCCATTTTTGTTTGCTGTGTATCTACCGCGCGCAAGGGTTTTTCGGTAATCTATGCTAGCTGTATAAGCGAAAAAAACCGATCAGGGAAAGACGTCGTGAAAAAATATTTGTTGATTTTCTTGTTCAGCCTGCTGCCCTCTCTTGCCTTGGCGGCGCCCAGTTATCTTTATTACTCTGGGGACGGTTCCGTAGCTGATGGCCGTACCGAAACAATTTCGTCGCTGGATGGTTATGATTTTTTCGTGCTTTATTGGTCGAATAGAAACACCATAGATATATGGATTAATGACGACGAGACAAATCCAGACGTTTTCTCCAGACGATACTTTAGACTTTCCTTATCTGCGCCAAGCGGGGCGGATCTGCAGATAGGGAATTACGAGAATGCGACCCGTTGGCCATTTCAAGCGTTCGATTCCCCTGGGCTCGATTTTTCAGCTGACGGTCCTAGCAACAATCAACTTACCGGAAGCTTTCGCATTCTGGATATAGGATTCGATGGCGATATTCTGGCTACGCTTGCGGTTGATTTTGTGCAGAACGACGAAAATGGCTATGCCGGCCAGACCTACGGAAGCCTGCGCTATAACTCGACGATTCCTTTGAACAAGGGTCGTCCGAATACAGTTCCCGAGCCTTCGCCATTGGCTTTGCTTGTTACCGCGGCGGGCGCTGCGCTGACGCTTCGGCGCAGGCAGGTCTGACCTCGGGCAAGCGGCGAAAAAAGCGGTCGGGGAAGCTCCCCGGGTACCTCTCCATCGTACGGATCTGCGGGGCGCGTTGTGCGCCCCGTTTGTTCTTGAAGGGCACCCCTGTGTTTTGGTCCACGGTACAACGGGGGAGAGAAAGTCTTCGATGCCTTTGTGGAGCATTCGCATGATTCTGGTCAAGTACGTCGGCGCGAAGCCGCTGTTTGTAGATCATCTGTTCGGGACGGGCTTGTCGTGGCGGCCTGGGGAGGCGCATGAGGTGGAGGTGTCGGTCGCCCTTGGGATGCTGCGTTTTCCGACCTTCGAGGTGGATGGCGGCGGCGCACGGTGGCCCGTCGGGGAAGCAGTGCTTTGCGGTGACGATGGGGCGCCTTGCGGCACGGGGGCCAAAAAGCCTCCAATCAAGAAAAGCCGGAGGACGAGGGATGAGTCTGCCGAGGCGGAGGCCTTGGCCGAGGCCGGGCGCGATCTGCCCTTGGTCGATCTGCATGCGCTGGATAAGGCGGGGCTGGTGGAGTATGCCCGCCGGCATTTTCGCGTGGCGCTCGATGGGATGAAGAAGAACGAGTTGATCGAAACCATCCGTTTGAAGATGAGCCAGCAGGCGGTTTGATATGGGCGTTTCCGTTTCCGACGTGCTGGCCCGTGCCGATACCCTGCTGCTGGATGCGGCGCGGGTGCGTTGGCCCGTGGCTGAGCGCCTGATGTGGATCGCGGATGGGGCGCGCGAGGTGTTGGTGCATCGCCCGGAGGCGGGCACCGTGATGGAGACGATTGCGCTGGTGCCGAACGAGGCCCGGCAGGCGCTGCCGCCGGGGTGCCTGCGCCTGGTCGAGATTCTGCGCAACGTCGGCGGCGCGCCGGTGACGGCGGTGGACCGGCAGGCGATGGATCTGCATCGACCCGGCTGGTACGAGGAACGCCCGGCCGCGGCAATCCGCCATTTTTGCGTGGATGCGCGCGACCCGCGCGCGTTCTGGGTGTGGCCGCGCCCGAACGATGCGGTATGCGTGGAGGCGATCGTTGTCGCCGAGCCGCCCGCGTCGCTCGGCGCGGGTGGCGTGTTGCAGCTCGATTCGATCTTTACCGGGGCGATCGTCGATTATCTTGCGTATCGAGCTTTTTCCAAGGATGCGGAGGATGCGTTCAACGCGCAGCGCGCGATCGCTCACTATCAGGCTTTCGCCGATGCGGTGGGGCTGACGCGGACGAACGAGCCGGTTGTTTTGCCGATGCCGGGAGGGGCTTGATGGCGCGCCTTGCCGATTTTTATCCCTTGCTCAAACCTTATGCGCCCGGCGTGCCGGAGCCCGCGATCGACCGTGCGTTGATCGACGCCGCGGACGATTTTTGCCGGCACAGCCGGGCGCTGCGCACGCTGGCCGATCCGGTGCGGGTGATGCCGGGCCAGGGGGAGTATGAGCTGGACCTGGAGGTATCCGGCGTGGATGCGTTTCAGGTGTTGACGGTGGAGTTGACGCGGGATGGGGAGCAAGAGGGGCGCGGCGTTTTTCTTGAGCCCGCGCATGCCGAGCGGCATCTTTCCAGCGAGCGCGGCGAGCCGGAGAAGTTCTGGATGCCCGCGCCGAATACGGTGGCGCTTTGGCCCTTGCCCAAAGCGGCCGCGACCGCGCGGGTGACGGTGGCGCTGCGGCCGAAGTTGAATGCGACGGTGCTGGACGACCGGCTGATGCAGGATTGGCGCACGGCGATTGTGGCTGGCGCGCTGGTGCGGTTGTTGATGGCGCCGGGGCAGTCCGCCGAGTTGGCCGGGGCGTACAGGGCGATGTTCGAGGCGGAGATCAGGCGCGCGGCGGCGGTGGCGGCGCAGTCGGGGGTGGGGGCGAGGTTGCGGGTGCGGGCGGTGGTTTGATTTTGGCGATAAGCCAATGAAAGCTTAGTTTAGCTTTTCTTATCCCAACCAATTACATAGCCGTCCTCAAGAATCACACGAAGCCCGAACCGATTTTCACCGCGTTCGTGGTATTTCCAGATCTCATTGGTTTTTGTTTTGAGCACATTCTGATCGATCCCGACCGGGGAGCCCATTGAGTCTTCCAGTTGTTCTCTGCTTTGGCCTTGCCACACGCTGCCCTCGAGTATTTTCTGTATGACGCTTTCGTCGCCATACCTTGCCCAGAGATACTCCAATCGTTCCTTTTTTCTCTCTTTCTCATGCTCTTGTTGTTTCTTCTTTTTGTTTTGTCGATACCAGATCACAACGCCGACAATCGCAATCAGAAGAATGATTGCGCCCGGTCCTCCAATCGCCTCAACCACCTTGCCGATGAGAAACAGCGGAATGCCGACGACAATGGCCACCATGAACAATGCCGCGTCTGCCTTCGAGTTTCGCCTGCTCATACTGTCTCCTGGAGGGGCCAACGTTTAGGGTAAGGGGGCTGCGTGGTGTACTCCCCTTTCTTGCGCGCGAAGCTTTCGGCAGCCCCCCGTCCGCCACCGCCGATAACGGCGCTTAGCGGTTTGTCAGTGTATAGAGTTGCCCCCACCCGCCGGAGGCAAAGGCGCCCGCTGCGGCTTTGACCGTTGTCGCGCGGTATTGAGAGGATGCCAGTATTTTGGAGATTGTGGGGGAGTGCTTGACCTGGAGGAACCGGCTGGATGTCTTGCACGCGGGCCGGCACCCGGGTGAGCGAATAGGTGTTCAGGTCGCACTGCACGCTGAATGGGTCGGTGCTTTTGCAGGCCTTGGCGTTGAAGTCCGCGCTGGGGTACTGGGCAACGAAGCCGTCGACGATGATGGCTTCGCCTTTGCCGACTTTGAATGTGGCGAAGTTCTGCGCCAGTTTGGCCGCGATGATGAGCCCCGGCACGTGCTGTGATTTTGTTACCGCGCGCCATCCTTCCTGGGAGACTTTTTCCTTGTAGTCGTAGGTGACGCTGCCCCATGAGACGCAGTGGCCGGACAGGAGCAGCGAGGCGGCGCAGTATTCCTGTTTGTACTGCCTGTCTTCATAAATGGCGTCGAACCATTGCTTCGTTTGGTAGAACTCGATGTTTTTCGTTTCGATGAAGGATATTTTCCCCAGGCGCGATTTGGAGGATTTTTGCTTGTCGTTAACCTCCGGGATTCTCGTCTGCTCTATTTCATAGGTATGCCCGGCGATGCTGTATGTGCCCGGGTTGACAATGTAGAGGTGGTAGTGGGATTTGCCGCTGACAAAGGAGTAGACGTATCCGTTCAGGCCCATGTTTTCCAAGGATTCGTCATAGCCCACCTTGAAGACGTCCTGGGGGTTGTCCAGGCTTCTCCAGAGCGTTGTGGAGGATTGGTCCGCGCGGAATTCGGCACGCTTGCTTTGTGCTTGATCGGGGGGGTACTTGCTGTCCAGGTTGAGCGCGGGAACGATGACGAAGGATTTGCCCGCCGCCTGCGCGCGCTGAAACACGCGATCGAGCGCGCCGTAAAAAATGGCTGTATTGATGTTTTTTTGCTCGCGCGGGCTATCTTCCGGAAGAGGGGGGAGCGGCCTGTCCGTTGCCAGTGCAATCAGGCCGCACATTTGAAATTTGAGCTGCCGGGTGTCGGCGGTTTTCAGGATTTCCTGCGTGGGGTTTTCGCGCGAGGCGATTGAAATGGCTCCCAATGCCTGGTCGACGGTGATGTAGTGCCGGATTTCCACGGCCGACGATGTGGCGGGCATGAAGATTGTCAGTTTTCCTTCCTTGCCATTGTCGTTGTATTCCTCTTCGCCGATTTGATAGCCCGCCTGGGTCGCCATGCTCTTGAAGTTGGCGATGGTGGCGCGAACGTTGGGAATATCCACGAGAACGAAGGTCGAATGGCGTTTGCCCAATGCCGAGGCCAGCGTGGATACCGCGTTGGCGTAGCACATGTCGATATCCGGATTGGTTTTGCTTTCCGTGCGCGGGGGCGATACGCACCCCGTCAACAGCGTTGCGGCCGATAAGGCAAACATCATCAGTATTTTTATTGCGAGCAAGCTCCGTCGGCGGGGTGTTCCGCACTCGAGGAAAATCGGGAGTGTTTGGGTTTGTTTTTATTTATGGATAGCCGTATTTTATATTCAATAGTTTTTGAGTAGGTAGTCCGCCCTGAACCGTTCGGTTTCGCGCGCCGCCGGCGGGATCAATACCGCACCGTGCTTGGGTGCAGCACGATCTGCCGTAGCGGGGTTTTGGGTAGCCAGATGAATCCGCATAGCCAGTACAGGCAGGTGGAGGCGTAGAAGTTTGCGTCGCGGAAGGTCGGGTTGCCCACGGCGAGATGCCAGGCCATGTAGACGCCATCGACGCACCACCACCAGCCGAACAGGGCGATGGGCAGCATTTTCCAGCGCCGGTGCATGACGATGCGGGCGGAATAGGGGGCGAGCAGGTAGGTGAAGCCG
>JAVBSY010000156.1:0-14336 GCA_031556475.1 Azoarcus sp. | reverse complement strand
AGCCGACGAGGTGGAGAACGTTGTCAGCGTAGGCGGATTGCTCCTGGCCAGGCTGGGTAAATTCCCCACCGTCGGCGATACCATCCAGACAGGCGATTTCACCTTTGATGTCCTGAAGGTCGACAAGCGCCGCGTCGACCTTGTTCGAGTAAGGACAACCATCCCATCTTCGCTTACCGTCGAGCAGCCCATGTAGGCGATTGGACTCGTCCCACCGCAGCTTTCTGCATTCAACCCACTGGCGAGCATCGCCGACGCCGACGCGGCTTCAAGCAGCGTCCCGGTGGATCACAGACATAGGTCTGACGGCAATCCACCTATAATCGTCACCGTTGATCGTAAAAACAAGGAAACAATCATGACTGTCGCAGACACTACGCTTGACCTCGTTTTTCGCTCCGCGCGCAGCGTCAACCGCTTCATGGATCGAGCGGTTCCGGACGACGTGCTACGCAGAATCTATGATCTGCTCAAGTGGGGGCCGACTTCGATGAACTGCCAGCCGGCGCGCTATCTTTTCATCAAAAGCCCCGAAGCCAAGGCCCGGCTCAAACCGGCCCTGTCACCGGGCAACGTGGACAAGACGATGGCCGCGCCGGTAACGGCTGTCGTCGCGCTCGACACCCGCTTTTACGAGCATCTGCCGACGCAGTATCCGGCGATCGCAGGCGCGCGCGATATGTTCGCCGGCAACACGGACCTGGCCGAATCGACCGCTTTCCGCAACAGCAGCCTGCAGGGTGCTTATCTGATCATGGCTGCGCGCATGCAAGGTCTGGACTGCGGGCCGATGAGCGGCTTCGATGCGGACAAGCTGAATGCGGAGTTCTTCCCCGATGGGCGCTACAAAGCCAATTTCCTGGTGAATATCGGCTACGGCGATCATGCCGGCAATTATCCCCGTGGCCCGCGTCTGGCCTTCGACGAGGCTGCCGACATTCTTTGATTTTTCTTGCGGCAGCCGTCGTTTTCACAACCCGGCAATGGCGAGGTATTTCATCTCCATATATTCGTCCAAGCCATGCCGGGAACCTTCGCGCCCGAGACCGGACTGCTTGACGCCGCCGAAAGGCGCAACCTCGTTCGATATCAAGCCAGTGTTGATGCCGACCATGCCGTATTCGAGCTTGCCCGCGACACGCCAGACGCGACCGATATCGCGCGAGTAAAAATAGGCAGCCAACCCATATTCCGTATCGTTGGCCATGTGGATTGCCTCATCTTCGGTCTGAAAGCGGAACAGCGGCGCCACCGGGCCGAAGATTTCTTCCCGAGCCATTGCCATCGTGGACGTCACATCGGCCAAAATGGATGGCTCAAACCACGTACCGCCGAGCGCATGGCGCTTGCCGCCCGTGATTACGCGCGCACCTTGGGATGTGGCGTCGGCAATGAGCCTTTCGACCTTTGTCACGGCGGCTTCGTCGATCAGCGGTCCCTGTGTTACGCCCTCATCCATGCCATTGCCGACCTTGAGTCCCGCAATCGCGTTGGCCAGCTTGGCGGCGAAAGCATCGTAGATACCGCTTTGCACTATGAAACGATTGCTGCACACGCAGGTTTGTCCGGCGTTGCGGTATTTCGACGCGATGGCGCCTGCAACCGCCGCATCGACGTCGGCATCGTCGAAAACGATGAAAGGCGCATTGCCACCCAGTTCGAGCGACAGTTTTTTGAGCGTCGGCGCGCATTGGCGCATCAGCAGCCGGCCGACTTCGGTAGAACCGGTAAAGCTGAGTTTGCGTACCGCCGGGTTGGCTGTAAGTTCGCTGCCGATCGCTACGGCGGCATCGGCATCGCCGGTCACGACGTTGAAGACACCCGCCGGCACCCCCGCTTGCGTCGCCAGTTCGGCCAGTGCCAACGCCGATAGCGGCGTCTGCTCGGCCGGTTTGAGGATCATGGTGCAACCGGCTGCAAGCGCGGGCCCCGCCTTGCGCGTGATCATCGCCGATGGAAAATTCCACGGTGTGATCGCGGCGCACACACCGATTGGCTCTTTTGTAACGACAAGGCGCCGGTCGGCAAGCGGCGACGGAATCACCTCGCCGTAGGCGCGCTTGATCTCTTCGGCGAACCATTCCAGGAAAGAGGCGGCATAGACGATTTCGCCCCTCGACTCGGCCAAGGGTTTGCCTTGTTCAGCCGTCATGATGCGGGCCAGGTCTTCCTGGTTCGCCAACATCAGTTCATACCAGCGGCGGATGATTTTTGCCCGGTCCGCAGCGGTTCGCTCGCGCCAACCGGCAAATGCCCGCTCCGCGGCCTCGATCGCACGCCGGGTTTCGGTGGCGCCGCAACACGGGACATGGGCAATGCTTTCGCCGCTGGCAGGGTTGGTAACGGCAAAGATGCTACCGCTATCGGCGGCAATCCATTGGCCGTCGATATAGCTTGCCTGCCGTAGCAGCCCGGGATTATTCAATTGCAGCATGGTCGGTATTCCTCGCTATTCCTTACTCGAAATCGATTTTCTGCATACATGGGTCAAGCACGGCCCCCCGCTGATGGACCCAAGGCTTTTTTTGTACGACACCCTTCGGCGCGGCGCTCGAAAAACCTCATCTAACGAAATTTTCACAAATGCCAGAAGATACTTCCGCGCCTGTGTAGCTTATCCAAAACGTGGCCTGCCTGTTTGCTCCTTCTCGATCCAGTCGGCAAACTACGCGTCGTTCCAGGCCGGCACGAGCATTTACCCGAATCGCCCTCGACCGACGGCTTTCGTCCAAACAAGGCCATAAACGAGCTTCCACAATCGAATATCGGCCAGACAGCTCATAAATCGCATGGCTCCAATGACAACCCACGTCGAATCATCCCTTCCGTCCTGCGCGCGCTCCTCTTCCCTGCTGAAACATCTGGCATTCATGCTGCTCAGCGCCCTGGTTTTACTGGCGATGTTCTCGCTGCTGCGTGTGGCGCTACTGGTTTACAACCATGAACTGATCGGCTCGACATCCACGGAGTCGTTCACCGAAGCATTCGGCAATGGTGTGCGCTTCGACCTGCGGGTGGTCGTGTTCGCCTGCCTGCCGCTGCTGCTGGCCTTGTCCGCAAACCGATTCATGGCGGCCAGGCGCCCGCTTCGGCTTTGGCTGACCGTGGCGGCAAGCTTGATGCTGTTCCTCGGCTTGATCGAGTTCGATTTTTACCGGGAATTTCACCAACGTCTGAACGGCCTCGTGTTCCAGTACATCAAGGAAGACCCGAAAACCGTTCTGAGCATGCTGTGGTATGGCTTTCCGGTGCTGCGTTATCTGCTTGCCTGGGCACTTGTGACCTGGCTGTTGGCGTTTCTGTTCAAACGCATTGACCACGCAACCCGATTCACCGCACCGGTTTCAGTGTCACCTGTGCAACGCTGGCTGGTATTGTTGGTATGCGTAATGATCTCCGTCGTGGCCGTGCGCGGCACCTTGCGCCACGGCCCGCCGCTGCGCTGGGGCGACGCCTTTACCACCGACTCCATGTTCGCCAACCATTTGGGGCTGAACGGCACCCTGACCCTGCTCACGGCGGCCAAAACCACTTTTTCCGATCACCGGGACAATGCCTGGGACGGCACCCTGCCCGAAGACGAGGCGCTGCGAATCACGCGCGATATGCTGCTGACGCCCTCGGATCAACTGGTCGACGCCGACCGTGCCGCCGTGCGCCGCGACTACACCCCGCCAGCCGAAGGCAGATTGCCGGCGGTACGCAATGTGGTGGTCATTCTGCTCGAAAGCTTTGCCGGGCATTACGTCGGCGCGCTTGGCAACAAGGATGGCATCACGCCCTACTTCGACGCATTAGCGAAGGAAGGCGTGCTGTTCACGCGGCTTTTTTCCAACGGCACGCATACCCACCAGGGTATGTTCGCCACAATGGCCTGCTTCCCGAACCTGCCCGCCTTTGAATACCTCATGCAGATGCCCGAAGGCGGCCATGCTTTCTCCGGCTTGCCGCAGCTTCTGCATCCCCGTGATTACGCCGATATCTACGTCTACAACGGCTCTTTCACCTGGGATAACCAACTGGGATTCTTCGGCAATCAGGGCATGACCACTTTCATCGGCCGTGACGACTATACGAACCCCGTATTCTCCGATCCGACCTGGGGCGTTTCCGATCAGGACATGTTCGAGCGGGGAGCCGAGGAACTGGCCCGCCTCGATGGTGGCAAGCCGTTCTACGCGCTGCTGCAATCGCTTTCCAACCACACGCCGTACGCCTTGCCGAAAGAGCTGCCCGTCGCGCCGGTAACCGGGCATGGTTCGCTCGATGAACATTTGACCGCGATGCGTTATTCGGATTGGGCCTTGGGGCAGTTCTTCGAAAAGGCGCGCCAGTCGCCCTATTACAAGGACACGCTGTTCGTCATCGTCGGCGATCACGGTTTTGGCAGCACCGAGCAATTGACCGAGATGGACCTGTACCGTTTCAATGTACCCCTGCTTTTGATCGCGCCCGGCATCCAGGAAAAATTCGGCACCGTGCGCGATACCGTTGCCACGCAAGTGGATATCGTGCCAACCATCATGGGGCGTCTAGGCCTGCCGGTGCGCCACCAGTGCTGGGGGCGCGACCTGCTCGCGCTGCCGGCGGGCGATCCTGGTTTCGGCATCATCAAACCATCCGGTAGCGATCAGACCGTCGCCTTCATCCGCGGCGACCGGATTCTGGTTCAGCCCAGAGGACTCGCCGCACGGGTGTACAGCTATCGGCTTGGCGGCGATCCCCGCAGTGAGCGGGTCGAAGCAGCGCCTGACGAACATGAGATGCAGCAAAAGCTCGACGCTTTTCTGCAAACAGCGACCAACAGCCTTCTGAACAATACGGCCGGTGTCGCGGATGTCAAATAACCGGCACTGAATAATCCGTCACGCCACGAATTCAGCCAGCGCAGGCAGGTTTTTCGAATTCGCCGGGTGGCCCGGAATGCATCGCCTCGGGTTACACCTGCCTACTTATGGAAACCACCGCCAGAACCGCTTGTCCCACGGTACCCCGAACTGTTGCTCCAGCTACGGTAACTGTTGTTGGTATCGCCATAATTGCAGCTCGTGATGGTTGCGCTGACGATCAGGCAGTAGATGATGTAAAGAACTCGCATGTTTCAATCTTCGTCCGATGTACTTGACTGTCTAAGCCACGGTAGCCATATCAGGATGCAGCCACAGAACATCGAGACAATATAATCTTCGAACCCAAGTCGCGCGATGCTCGGTAAATTGATGAGCAGGAGGCCAATGGTGAAGATGAGGGCGACCCGCCGCGAGAAGACATGCTTGCTCTCATCGTCGAATCCCGTCTTTCCTATCTCGGCGAGTTCAGGGCGGCGAAACCAGGTTGCGATATCTTGCGCGGTTACGGAGCGGGAGCGACTCCAGGTAATTTCATTTTCGTAGCGCTCGCACGTCAGCTTGTCTTCATTGTTTTTTGAGGCACCTTGGTAATCGCTGATATAGGTGATGTCGCTGGGCTGGATATGCCATGTGAAAGCGCCTGCCGCGTAGATGACCTTGCTGCCATATTCCCATTGCTTGCCGAACGTCCGGCCTGACAACCGGACCGATCCGCCGCGTTGTTCCCGGGATGGCCAGCTACTGAGCTCCGTTACCAGTTCCCAGCCTTCCTTGGTTTCGACGATCCAGCGGAAACCTTGCGCCGGGTTGTAAAGCAGATATTCATACCACGTGGAACCCTCAACCAGCACCATGGGTCTGTCTTCCAGGTGCGGCGTGTAGCTGGCATACGACTTTTTCAGATGAGTCGAGCCGTCCGCCTCCAATTCCTGGCAACGCATCAAGCCGATGACCGTCCAGAGTTTTCCGCCGATCCTGGCCTGATCTCCCAATTTGAGATTAGCGGCTCTGGCTTGTGCTTCACGCATGGTATGCACGCCAAGCAGGTGCGCTTTATCCGCCGAGACATTCACATCCGCATGGCAGCTTGGGCAAACAAGATGGTGGGCTACGCCGGGATACCAGACCAGTGAAGCGCCGCACATTGGGCACTGCAATGCATTCGCCTGGCCACGCAGCTTGCCGGCACTCTCCCGGATTTGATCTTCCGAACGCAGCAACTGGCATTGCAGGTCTTCCAGGGTAACTCCCTGGCCGTAATACAGTTCCGGCTGGCTGCACAGCGCTTGTTTCACAGACGAGGAATTATTGCTGCCTTCCGCTTTTCGGCTGCTATTTCCGCTATCCCCGAGATCAAGGGGACGATCCCGCCCCGCCCCGGTGTCATTTATCGGCGGGCAATCCGTGTAGTCGAGCGTAAGGAAGTATTTACCCGCACGATAATCGGCCGCATAAGTGGTCCGGTCCTTTTCCAGTGGGAACGGCAACTCGCCTTGCGCTTTGGTACCGAGGTTCTTGGCGCTACGCACATCGGAAGCCACAAAATCCTGATTGGCATACCGGACAGCGGTGCTCCCCGGTATCGTTTCAAGGTACGGCGGCGCCTGGCTGTAGTTCTCTTCCTTGAGCTGTGTGATGGTGTACTGCCCGCCACTATCCGACAGCCAGCCATCGCTGCCATCATCGAAAAGCAGATACCACTCATTCCAGCCGCCGCGGTCATACTCCTTCTGGAATCGGCCGATGGCGGTGAATCCACGGTTTTGATAGCGGCCGGTCGTACCGATCTGGATGAGCGAATAATCCTCCAGGGCGACTGCAGCCTTGCCGTTGTCGACGAACGTGCTGTCCGCCTGGCGCAAAAGCATGCTGTGACAATATTCGCAGACCACCATGGCGCTGGTGGCGCTACGGGCAACGGTTTGTGCCCCACAACTGGGACAGGAAAGGTGGAAGATCGAACTCAAAATCCGTGGTCTCGCCGGAAAATGCCTTGTTATGCTTTTTGGTATTGTCATTCGGCCCGTTCTGGCGCTTCCGGAATCACAGGCCGTTATAGTCGTCAGTGGGCGGGTCGGCCCGCCCGCTAACGATCAACCGATCAGCTTTTTCAACACTTCGGCCTTGGCGGCATCATAATCGGACTGCGCGATCAATCCTTTTTCGAGTAATTCCTTCAGTTTGAGCAAGCGCGCTTCCGGCGTTCCCTCGAAGCTTGGGGCCGCCACGGTCGCGGCGGGAGTAGCAGCCGCTGCGGCAGCGCCGCCAGCCAACCCGGCACGCATCGCATCGCTCATGATCTGCCCCATCCCGACGCCCGCAGCCAGCCCCGCGCCGATACCGGCGATGCCACCTTCGTTCTGCGCCGCCAACGGCAAGCTATTGGCCGCCTGATATTGGGTGAACCTGCCCATATCGCCGACCATGCCCATGGATATTCGCGTGTCGATGGCTTTCTGCAATTCTTCCGGCAGCGAAATATTCTCGACGACGAAGGTATCCAGTGACAGGCCGTAGCGGTCGAATGCCGGCACCATGGCTTCGTTGATCTTTTGCGATAGCAGGTGTTGGTTGCCGGCCATGTCGAGGAAAGGAATTTCCGAGCCGCCCAGCGTCGCGGTCATCGTTGTGACAACAAGGTTGCGCAACTGCTCATCCAGCGTGTCGCGCGTATATTCCTCGCGTGTGCCGCTGATCTCGGTATAGAACTTCTTCGGGTCGGCTATTTTGTAGGAATACATGCCGAAAGCACGCAGCCGCACCATACCGAAATCCTTGTCGCGGATCGTAATGGGTTGCGCTGTACCCCATTTGCGGCTCAGTTGCAGACGGGTGCTGAAGAAATACACGTCGGACTTGAAGGGGGACTCGAACAGCTTGTCCCAGTTCTTCAGGTAGGTCAGTACCGGCAATGTATTCGTGGTCAGTTTATAGGTGCCGGGACCGAAAACGTCCGCGATTTTCCCTTCGTCCACGAACATCGCCATCTGTGACTCGCGCACCGTCAGGCTCGCGCCGTTCTGGATTTCCATATCCTGCATCGGAAAGCGCCAGGCCAGCACGCCGTCCCCGTCCTCGGTCCAGTGCAGGATGTCGATAAACTGTTTCTTGATGAAGTCCATCAGAGCCATGACGCGATACTCCAGATCAGGTGATCAATACTGGCAGGCGGCGCTGATGATACCGACCGCTACCGAAATGGCGCCAAACAGGCCGCCAACCGCGATATTGTTGTTTTCCAGTGCCTCCCCGGCATCGGGAACCAGGCGCGTAGCGCCCCAGTAGGCCAGCAACTGGACGACGGCGGCGCATATCGCCCAAAAGGTGAACATGGCGAAATCGTTGCTGTGCAGCACACTGGAAGCGATCGAGAACGAAAAACCGACCGTGGCACCGCCCAGCGACAACACCGCCGCCACACATCCCTCACGGATGAGGCGGAATTCACTGATGGGGGTGATCCGTTCGTACAGCACCAGGAACAGGGAGAGCATGACCAACCCCGCCCCCAAGTAAAGCAGATAGCTCAATAGTTGCTGTGCAATCGTCATGAAGCTTCCTTCATCATTCTGAAATCAAAAGCATATGCGTGGCCGATTATAAATCGCCATGCACGAGCTGCTTGTACATACAATGCGCAGCTCATCCATCGGGTGCCCGGCGACACCGGTTTTCACCGCAACCCAAATATATGCACAACCGTCTGCTCATCGTTTCCGTTTTCATCGTAGCTTCTTGCGGCCTGGCTTATGAACTGATTGCCGGGGCTTTGGCGAGCTACCTGTTGGGCGACTCCGTACTGCAATTTTCGTCCATCATCGGCTGCTATCTTTTTGCCATGGGCGTAGGGTCGCACCTGTCCCGCTACGTTGACGACGACGATACGTTGATGCGTTTCATCGACGTGGAATTGCTGGTGGGGCTGATCGGCGGTATCTCCGCACTGGCGCTGTTCGTCATTTTCGGCTGGCTGTCGGCGCCGTTCCGCACTGTGCTCTATGCGCTGGTGTTCATCATCGGGGTGCTCGTCGGCATGGAAATTCCGCTGGTCATGCGCATTCTCAATAGCCGCCAGGAAGCTTTTCGCGAGATAGTCAGCCGCGTATTGACCTTCGATTATCTGGGAGCGCTGGCCGTATCGCTGCTGTTTCCATTGGTGCTGGCCCCCCGGCTGGGGCTGGCGCGCACGGGCTTGCTGTTCGGCATCCTCAACGTCGGCGTGGCGCTGGTGGCCATCCGGGCATTCCGTGCCGATCTGAGGCGCTCCCGCTGGCTGGAAGCTCGTGCACTGGGCGTACTGCTATTGCTGGCAACCAGCTTTGGCTATGCCGAACGCGTAACAAGCTGGTCGGAACAGGGTGTGCTGGGCGATCAGGTCGTGTATTCGAAAACCACGCCGTATCAGCGGCTGGTAATCACCCGCTGGCACGACGACACACGCCTGTTCATCAACGGCAATCTGCAGTTCTCCTCGCGCGACGAGCACCGCTATCACGAAGCCCTGGTCCATCCGGCAATGCAGGCGTTACCCGCCGCACGCCACGTGCTCCTGCTGGGCGGCGGCGATGGGATGGCGGCGCGCGAATTGCTCAAGTACGCCCGCCTGGAAAGCATTACCCTGATCGACCTCGACCCGGAAATGACAGAATTGTTTTCCACCGCGCCGGATTTGACTGCGCTCAACCAACACGCACTGACCGACAAACGGCTCAAAGTGGTCAATGCCGATGCCGCGCAATGGCTGGAAAACAACGACGGTGTCTATGATCTGATCGTCATCGATTTACCCGACCCTTCCAGTTTCGCACTCGGCAAACTCTATTCCGTGCCGATGTATCAGCAAGTGGCTCGGCATTTATCCGAGAACGGCTACATGGTCGTGCAATCGACTTCCCCTTACTACGCGCCACATGCTTTCTGGTGTGTGGTGGCAACACTGCGCGCGGCGGGATTCCACACCTGGCCGTATCACACTTATGTGCCGTCGTTCGGTGAATGGGGGTACGTCCTGGCCGGCAAGCAGGATCGCTTCGTGGTGCCTGCGCGCTACGACGTGCCAACACGCTTCCTCGATGCCGAGGCGACCCGGCTGATGTTCAGCTTCCCGCCCGACATGAAAGCGCCCGATGTCGAACCGAATTATCTGAACACCCAGGCACTGGTGCGGTATTTCGAGCAGGACTGGAATAACGCTATCCGCTGAACTCCGCAGACTCGATGCCATGGAAAACGACCATCTGTCCTGCCTGAGCCGCCGCCGATTGCTCGGTGCGGGTATGGGAACGGGACTGAGCGCCGGCTTGCGGACGATGCTGGGCGCCGGCGCAGCAATTGCACTGCCGGGTTGCCGTCATCCCTGGTCGTCGGCAACGCGCGTGACGGTTTCCCGCCCGGGACTAGCGCTGGGACACGCTTTGCGCGACAGCAGCAGTTGGCCACCACCGTCGGCCCAATGGTCGTGCGATCTGTTGATCGCCGGAAGCGGTGCCGCTGCGCTGACCGCCGCCTGGAAACTCTCACGCGAAGGCCGGCGCGACTTCGTACTTATCGAAGGTCCGGAGCCAAACGGCAATAATGCCGGGATGGTCGACGGCGAACTTCGTTATCCGACCGGCGCGCACTATCTGGCGCTACCTTCACCGGAGTCGCTGCATATACGCGAACTCCTGGCCGATCTCGGCATCCTGCGCGGCGATCCGGCCGCGGAACAGCCGGATTACGACGAACGTATCCTCGTGCATGCACCCGAGGAGCGATTGCTACGCAACGGTAGCTGGCAGGAAGAGATGCTGCCGGCGGAGGATGCCGACACCCGCCGCTTTTTTGCCTTTGTCGCATCTTTGGCGCATGCACAGGGCAATGATGGCCGCCGGCTGTTCGCCATTCCGATTGCTCTTTCCTCGCAAGATGCCGCTTGGCGTGTGCTCGATCGGCAAACATTCGCCCAATGGCTGGCGGCCAACGACTATCGCTCGGACAACCTGCTCTGGTATCTCGACTACTGTTGCCGCGACGACTACGGGCAGGGCCTCGCACATGTTTCGGCCTGGGCCGGGCTGCATTATTTCGCCAGCCGCGGAGGCCAGGCACGACATGCCGAAAATGGCGCCGTGCTTACCTGGCCAGATGGGCTGGCCAGCCTATCGCAACTGATGCGTTCGCATATCGCATTGCAAAGATCGTCAGCGCTACGCCCGGAGGGCAGCGGTCCGCGCGTCATGAACGGCGTTGTGCTACGCATGAGCGAGCAGCGGGACGGGGTCGATATCCTGCTGGGCGTCTTCGATGGCGAGAACATGCAAACCGTTCGGGTAAAGGCTGCGCAGGCGATTTGCGCCATGCCGCTGTATATGGCCTCACGCGTCGTGCAGGGGCTGGCAGAGCGGGGTTTTGAAGCTGAACGGCATATGCCGGCCTACGCACCCTGGCTGGTGTCGAATTTCGTACTCGACCGTTTCCCGCCAGAAAAGAGCGGTGCGCCTTTGTCATGGGACAACGTGGTGCACGACGGCAAGGGCCTGGGGTACGTCGTGTCCACTCATCAGTTGATCCGCGCGGCCCGTCCGCCACGAACCTCGTTTACCGCCTATCGCGCACTCGATCACGATACTCCCAGCGTGGTCCGTACCATGTTGCAAACGGCGAGCGACGAAACACTGCTGGCAATGGCGACGAGTGATCTGGAACTGGCCTACGGCAAGGCGCTGTGGCCATATCTTTCCCATGTAGCCATCGCTGTGCGCGGCCATGCCATGGCGTCGCCGCAGCCGGGGTATCTGCACAACACCGGCTTGCTGGCGTTGCGCGAAGGCGGCTCACGCCTGCTGTTCGCCCATGCCGATCTATCCGGCTATTCGGTGTTCGAGGAAGCGGCCTGGTGGGGATATCAAGCGGCCAGGCGGTTGCTCCAGTCTCATGGCTGAGGCATCAAAAATGAAGGTCTTGCCAACGTACTGTGCATGGTTGTAGGCCGCACGCACTTTCTTGATCTTGAAGATGCGCTCGATCTGCGCGACCGTGCTTTGGCGTCCACCCAGCGACATACGCTTTTGGCAACCGTTCCAGTAGTAACGGAAGGCCAGATCCTGCCGCCTTGTGCGCTCACGCCAAGCGCCCGCCCTGATGAACCCATGCCGTCATCGCGCATCGTATAGCGCCCGTTGGCGAGCGTGACAAAGCGCCGGTAGAACCAGCCACACGCTGGCCGTCGGACACGGGCAGATGCTCCATGCCCGTTTTGGTGCCAATAGCGTTGCTCGACACTGAGCGCTCGGCCTTGCGCTTCGATCGCATACAGTTGCCCGATGCGTTCGAGCGCCTGTTGGGCAATCGGATGCTGGTTGGCACTGAACAGATCGAAGAACTTGCGCCGCGCATGCGCCATGCACCTGCAAGGGAACTCACCGCCGACGAGGAGGTCCCTCTTTACCGGTACGAAACAGTCGGTGCTGCCGGATAGTTCTTGCGCTGATATTTTGATTCCCGCAATTCGGGACCGCTTATTCGTATCGAAAGACTTCACGGTGTCTGATGACTCCCGTTGCTTCATGATGCCACGCATCGCTCATGGCGATGATGACTGGGTATTATCCGCCATGAACTTCACAGGAGCATGCCAATGAACACTTTGACGAACTATCGCGCCTGGACCTGGCAGGGTAGCTCCGAGCCATCGGGCCTGACATTGGCGCACGTGCCGGTGCAGTTGCTGAAGAAGGGGCAGGTCCTGGTGCGCAACGCCGTGATCGGCCTGAATCCGGTGGACTGGAAGGTGCTCGGCGGGCTGGACGGGTGGCAAACGGGCCATGTGCCGGGCGTGGATGGGGCTGGCGAGGTGGCGGCCGTCGGAGACGGCGTGCCGCGCCAGTGGCTGGCGCAGCGTGTGGCCTATCACACCAGCCTGTTCCGCGATGGCAGCTTTGCCGAGTACGCCGTGGTGGATGCGCGCGCGCTGATGCGCCTGCCGGACGCGGTGGACTTCGAGGTGGCGGCCAGCTTTCCGTGCCCGGCATTGACCGCATGGCTGGCAATCGAGAAGCTGCCCGTGCATCCGGGGCAGCAATTGTTGATCAGCGGCGCTGGCGGTGCAGTGGGACTGTACCTGGTGCAGTTGGCCGTCGAGCGTGGATTTGCCGTGACCGCGATGGCGAATGCCCGGCATTGGGATCGGCTGCGCGCGCTCAACGTGCGCGAGTGCATTGCCGGCCCGCTGGCCGAAGGCGAGGGCTGGTCCGGCGGGCGGCGTTTCTTCGCAGTGATCGACACGGTCAACGCAGGCCATGCCGAACGCCTGGCGGCGGCGTTGCGCGCCAACGGCCACCTCGTTTGCATTCAGGACCGCGTTCCCCAATGGCCGTGCGCGCCGTTCGGGCTGACGCTGTCGATGCACGAGGTGGGACTGGGGGCGCTGCACGTCTACGGCGACGGCGATGGCTGGGCGCGGCTGACCGCCGCGGGCGAGCGCATGCTGCACGACATCGGCGAAAACCGCCTGCAGGCGGAGGAACGGGTGGTGCGCGGCTTCGACGAGTTGCCGCGCCTGCTGGAAGACCTGCGCCGCCGCAGTTTTTCCGGCAAGCCGCTAGTCAAGGTGCAGTAGGAAGCACCGCGGCAACGGCGCAGATCTCCCCGGGCACCCACCTTCACGCTTAGAGCCTGTTCACGATCATGTGGATGTCGTAGACTGGGGTCATGAGAAAGAGCTACCCCAGCGACATCAGCAGAGAATCGTTCGAACAGATCAGGCCGTTGCTGGAAGGCGTGCGTAAGCAGACGAAGCCACGAACGGTTGATTTATATGAAGTGTTCTGTGCCGTGCTGTATCTGCTCAAAAGTGGCTGCCAATGGCGAATGCTGCCCAGCGATTTTCCCAAATGGCGCACGGTCCATGCCTATTTCGCCAAGTGGAGCGAACCTGGTCCAGACGGTTTCAGCGTTCTGGAGCGGGCTTTAAAAAAATGTGGTTGGCGCGGCCCGTACCAGACAGGGGCGCAAATCCTCGACGAGTTTCTTGATCGTCGACGCGCAGAGCGTCAAGAACACCGATAGCGCCCGGGAGAAGGGCTACGACGCGGGCAAGAAGGTCTCGGGAATCAAGCGTCATATTGCAGTCGATACCCAAGGGCTGCCCCATGCGATCGCCGTGACGACGGCCGACGTAACAGACCGCAAGGGGGCATTACAGGCCTTGCACCGCTGCGCCACTGATTTGGGAGCCGTTCAGAGCATCTTGGCCGATGGCGGGTATGTCGGCCAGCCATTTGCTCAAGCCGTTGAGAAACTGCTCGGCGCTACGGTTCAAATCGCCAAGCGCAGTGAGTTGCATACCTTTGCCGTCATGCCCCAGCGCTGGGTCGTCGAGCGATCCTTTGCCTGGATCGAGAAATGCCGCCGCCTATGGAAAAACTGCGAAAGAAAGCTCAACACCAGCTTGCAGTTCATCCACCTCGCCTTCCTTGTCCTTCTGCTCAAAAGATCGTGAACAGG
>JAVBSY010000055.1:0-33540 GCA_031556475.1 Azoarcus sp. | reverse complement strand
CGCGAATACGACCGGCATCTATACCGCCAGCGTCATCTTGTCGAAAACGCTTTCCTGCATCTCAAGCAATGGCGTGGCGTCGCCACTCGCTATGCCAAGAATCTCTCCTCGTTTCTCGCCGCCGTGAAAATCCGGTGTTTGACCTTGTGGATGGCTATCTTATGACGACAGTATCTAAAGAAGCGGTGATGGATGGCATCGGTTTTGCCGGAGGGGAGGGCTTGGCGTCCGTGTGCGTTGGGGGTGCCAAGCCGGTGGAAGAAGGCTCCGCGTCCGTTCCGCGTTGAGGCATAATCCGCCGCTGTCTTCCGTTTCGCATTACCCGCCTGTCTTCCATGTCCATCGCAAAAAAGAAGCTCGTTTTTTCCGCGCTCGTTCTCGTCGTCATCGCCGTCGTGGCTGCGGTCTTGCTCATGCCGCGCCGTTTCGACGGTACGGTGAACGCGTTGCAACTCGATCTTTCCCGTCCCGATGCGTTGATCCGCACGCGCAGTCTTTCGCGCCTGCCCGCCGATCTGTTGCGGGTGCCGCTGGCACGCGATGTGTTGACGGAGGAGTTTGTCGGTTACTACGAAAGCAATGACCGGCGCCTTGCCTTGTCCGGCACTTTGCGGCGCCTGGCGTTCGAGCATTCATTGAGCTTTCCCGAGCGCGTGCTGGAGTCGGTGTTCGATGAGCCGGCCGAGGTGGCTTTGTGGCGTGGCGGGGACGGTTCGTTGAAGTATTTTGCCGTGGCGATGACGCGCAATGCCGTCGCCAAGGCTTTGCAACTGGCGCTGCCGGTGGTGCCGAAGGGCGACGTGCAGCTTTCTTCGGCCGGCACCTTGCTCGGTACCGATGTGCCGGTGCTGGTGCTCGAATACGGGTATCGCCATCGCTTGCTGTTGCTGGCGCGCGGCGATCGGGTGGTGGTGCTGTCCGATCCGGGCATGCTGCTCGGCGAGGCGCAAGATCAGGAAAGCGAGGCTGCGGAGGGTGACCGCAAAGACGTAGCGCTGCCGCAGGACGGGCAGGCGGCGAAGCTCGTTGCCCGTTTGCTCGATGCCGGCGCGCAACAGTCGTCGCCGTTCGCCGGGCATTTCGCGCTGGCCGCGGCGGGGGCGGATGAAGTTCATCAACTGGTGGTCGGCGCCGCCACGCTTTCTTTCGGCTACAACACTTTCGCGCCGGGTTTCGATGCCCTGGCATTTTCGTTCGACGACAAGGGCAACTGGCGCACTGCCGCTTTGCTCGATGGCGCGGCCTTGCCGGCTGGCGGGTTGGATGGCGCAGCGCTGTGGCCGGCGATTCCCCATGGGGCGAGTCTGTGTGCGTTGCTGCCGGTGGATTGGCCGCGCCTTGCGCCGTTGGCGGCGGGGCTGCAGGGTGCCGACAAGGCGGCTACCGAGGGGGCCAACAAGGCGGCCGGCACTGTGAGCGATCTGTTCGCCGGCCCGGCGGCGGTATGCTGGTATGGCGAGTCGCGCTTGTATACGCCGTTGTTCGTCGCCGGGTTGAAGACAGCGGCGGGCGAGGCGGAGGATGCGCGCTTGGCGGCGCTGTTCGATGCGGCTGTCGGGAATGCGAAGGAAAAGAGCATGCCGCTGGAAACCAGCCGGCGCGAAGATGGTTCGCGCTTGTGGCGGCGGCAGGTGAAGACGCCGTTCGGCAGCGGCAAGGACGACGAGCGCGCGCTTGCGCCGAGCATGGCGGTGAACGGCCGTGTGGTGATGTTCTCGCCCGATCCGGTGCTGGTGGATAAGGGGTTGGACGTGGCTGGCAAGCTGTATCCGGCGCTGTCCGACAGCCTGCCGGACGGCGCGCGCACGCTTGCCGTGGTCGATCCCGCGCCGCTGGCCGCGCTGCTGCGCAAGGAAACTTTTTCCGCCTTGCCGCGTGGTGAGGAAACCGTGTTGCGCAACGCTGCGGATGCGCATCTGTTGCCGCGCCTGGAGGCGTTGGCGAAGTACCCGGCTCTTCGCCTTGTGCGCGGGAGCGATGCACCGGGGCAGGCTCGCGCCTGGCACGCCGTGACTTGGGAAAGCGCTGCCGCGCGGGATACGGCCAGCGCGGCCCGGTGAGCGCCGTAAATATGGAGCTTGGGCGGTTCTCGCGCCGGCGCTGCCTAGTGGCAGGGGGCGGCGGGTTGCTGCTGTCCGCGGCGTCGCCGTTGCATGCGTTGATGCCGGCCGCGCCGGGGGTGGCGGAAGAGCCGCGTGCACGCCTGGATGCGGAGCAAAGCCGCGCCTTTCGCGCCTGGGTGGTGCGTATCGTCGACGAGCAGATTCGGCGCGGGCCGACGCCGCGCTGGACGCACCGCGATTGCGCCGGCCTGGTGCGCTTCGCCGTTGCCGAGGCGCTGGCCGAGCACACGCCGCGCTGGCGGCGGGCGATGGGTATCGACGGCCGTTTGCCGCCGGAGGTGCTGCCCACGGAATCACCGTTGCGCGCCGAACTGCGCCACCGTTGGCGGCAGCCGGACGGCAGCCACGATGCCTACGTGAGCGCCATCGGGCTGGTGCAGGAGAACAGCCGCGTGGTGGGGCGCGACGTGCGTCTCGCCCAGCCCGCCGATCTATTGTTTTTCGACCAGGGTTTCGAGCAGCACCTGATGTTGTGGACGGGGCGCCGCGTCGTCTATCACAACGGCGCGGCACCCCGCCCCGACGACGACGGCCTGCGCGCGGTCGAACTGCGCGAACTGCTGCGCTGGAACGATACGCGCTGGCGGCCGGAGGCGGCCAATCCGAATTTTGCCGGCGTGTTCACGCTGGCCTTTCTCAAATAAAGCTCAAACGATCCGCGAACCATGACGACGTCACGCCATCTTTCTTTCTCCTTCCGCCCGGTCGCTGCGTTCCGGCTGCTCACGGCCGTGTCTCTTGCCGCCTCGCTTCTGTCGGTTTTTGCGGCGCCGGCACGGGCGCAGTCCGATGTGGGGTTGTCGAGCCGCTACACGCAGTTCGCCAGCCAGCCCTTCTTCATCCTTGCCGATACCCAGTTCGGCAGCGAGGACAACGCCTTGCTGCGGGTCGAGGTGCCGGCGCGCGATGGCGGGCGCGAGATGCTGGAGGCTTATGGCGGGGTCGATGTCGTGGTGTATCGCGTGCCGCGCCCGCTGGAATTCCTGCGCGCGCAGAAGAACCTGCACCGTGTGGATGTGCGCGCCAAGCCGCGCGACGAGGGCGTGGCCAACACCTTGTCTTACCTGTGGGACAACGCGTGGAAGAAATCCCGCTTCGCCTGGCGCGACCTGTTTTCCGCCGATGCCCGCCGTGCCGTCACCGCGGCGGCGCCGACGCTGCACAGCCGTCCCGAACTGCAGCAGCGCACGGAATTCCGCGCCGCGAACAAATTCGCGCCGCTGGAGGGGTTTGAACTGGTTGATCGTTTCCGCTACCCGGTGTGGCAGGCGCAGCCGATCAAGCCGCCCGCCGGGGTGGAGCTTGCGGGGTCGAGCAGCGATTTCATTCCTTCCGTCGAGGGCAACGTGCATGTGCCGCTGGGCCGCTTGAAGCCCGGGCTGTATCTGGTGGAGGCGATCATCGGCGACCATCGCGCGGTGACGCTGCTGTTTGTTGCCGACACGGTCGCGGTGACGAAGATTGCGGCCGGTGCGCTCACGGTATGGACCGCCCACCGCGGCAAGGGGCAACCGGTGGCCGGTAGCCATTTGTTGTGGACCGACGGCGCGGGCACGCTCAAGTCCGCCACCACCGACGACGATGGCCTGGCCACGCTGGAGCACGCGAGCCCGGAACGTACCTACCTGCTCGGGGAGGATTCGGCCGGCGGGGTGTTCGTGTCGGAAAACTTCTATTACGACAGCGAAATCCACGACACCAAGCTGTATGCCGTTACCGACCGGCCTTTGTACCGGCCGGGTGAGCTGGTGCGGCTCAAGTTTCTCGCCCGCGATTTCGAGCCCCTGGGAGAGAAGCGCCCGTCGCGCCAGGCACGCGCGGGCCGGCTGAAAATATCGGTGAATGATCCCAACGGTACGCCGGTGCTGTCGACCGAGGCAGAGCTTGTGCCCGACAGCGGTGCCGATACCGCTTTCCGCCTGCCGGAAAACGCCGTCGCCGGCGGCTACGAGATCCGCGTCGGCTACGAGGACAAGCTGTACGGCGCGGCCTTCCGCGTTGCCGAGTACGTCAAGCCGCACTTCGAGATCGAACTCATTCCCGAGCGCAAGAGCTACAAGACCGGCGAGCCGGTTTCCGGCAAGCTCAAGCTCACCTACCCGGACGGCAAGCCGGTGCGCGATGCGGCGGTGGAATTGACGCTGCGCGCCCAGACATTGACGATGGTCGAGGGCGAACTGCGTTACAGCGGCCTGTTCCCGGTGCAGCTCAGCACGGCCAGCTTGAAGACCGATGCCAGTGGTGAGGCGCGCTTCACGCTGCCTGCGGCGAAAACGCCGTCGCGCCTGATCGTCGAAGTGCTCGCCACCGACGGCGCGGCCTACCGCGTGCGCAGCGCGCGCGAACTGTTGGTCGAGCGTGCCGCCGCGAGTTGGCGGCTGGCCGGCGACAGGCATTTCTCCAAGGTGGGCGATGCGCCGGGCTTCCGCCTGGAAGCGGAGAACGAAACCGCTGCCCCTCCGACGCATTGGGAAATCATCCGGCTGGAAGACCAGAGCCGCCACGATGGCGCGTTCGATGCCGCCGCGCGCGAATGGAAGCCGACGTTCGACCGGCCCGGTTCCTATTCGCTGTTGCTGCGTGACGCCGACGGCAACATCGTCGCCGCGACCGCGCACTGGGTCAGTGGCGAGGGCGTGAAGGTTGCCGCCGGCTCGATCGAGATGGTTACCGACAAGGAGAGCTACCAGCCCGGCGAGGTGGCCGAGGTGTTGATCTCTTTCCCCGAGCCGGTCGAGGATGCCTTGCTCACGCTGGAGCGCGACCGCGTCGATGCCACAGCGCTGTTGTCCAAGTCCGCCGCCTGGGTGCATGCCGAGCGCCTCGCCCCCAACCAGTGGCGCGCGCGCATTCCGGTGCGCGAGGACTACGCGCCGAATATGACCTTTTCGGCCGTCTACGTGAAAAACGGCGATTACGTGTTCCAGAACGCCGGCCTCGTGGTCGAGCCGCCGCGTCTGGCGCTCGATATCCGCGCCGACCGCGACACCGTGCTGCCGGGCGACATGGTCACGGTGGATATCGCCGCCACGCTGCGCGGCAAGCCCGCGCAGGCGGTGCTGACGGTGGCTGTGGTGGATGAGATGATCTACGCGCTGCAACCCGAGATCGCTCCCAGCCTCGTCGATTTCTATCTGCACCCGCGGCGCAACAACGTGCGCACCGGCGCCAGCCTCAATTTCATCGCCTACGACGAGGCCGCCGATTACAGCGCCACCGCCGCGCGCAAGCCGCCGCCGCGCCACCAGTACAACGAGCGTGGGGTGAAGGTGCTCGAACGGCCGCGCCGCGACGATACCGATACCGCCGCGTGGCTGCCGGTGCTGCGCACCGACGCGGCGGGCCATGCCCGTTTCAGCTTCCGCATGCCGGACGCGCTGTCGCGCTGGCGCATCACGGTACGCGCCGTTGGCCTCGCCGATGCCGATGGCGTGCCGGGCCAGCGCATCGCCCACGTGCGTTCCGACAAGCCGCTGTACGCCAAATGGACTTCGCCGGACTGGCTGCGCCAGGGCGATGCGCCGCATGCCAGCCTGGCGGTGTTCAACAACACCGCCGAGGAACGCAAGGCCGAAGTCGCGCTCAGCCTTGGCGGCAAGGTGCTGACGCAGGAGGCGAGCCTCAGGCGCGGCGTCAATTACCTCGATTTTGCGCTGCCCGCGTTCAGCGGACGCGAGCCGGCGCGGATCGAGATCAAGGAAGGCGGCACTGTCGCCGACTCGCTCGAAACCATGATCGACGCCCGCCCGCCGCAGTGGCGCGGGCCGCGCGAATTATTGCTGCCGGTGAGCGGCAGTGGCCCGGTGGCGCTCGATCTGCCGGCAGATGCGCGCGATCTGCGCCTGCGTCTGGTCGGTAGCGGGGCGGAACATTTCCTGCGCATCGCCGACGATCTTGTCGCTTATCCCTGGGGCTGCGCCGAGCAGACCGCAAGCCGGCTGATTCCGCTCGCGCTCGCCGCGCCGCTGCTCACGGCCAATCGCAGCGCGGAAAATACGAGAGGTAGCGGCGGGCGTCTGTGGCAGACCTTGTACAGCCAGCGCCTGCGCTTGGCCGCGCTCGCCGGGCCGCAGGCGGTGTTTGGCTGGTGGGGCGATGGCAGCGACATGAGCGCGTTGATGACCGCCTACGCCTACTACGCGGACTGGTACGCCGCGCGCACGCTCGGCCTGGACCTGCCCGCCGGGCATTGGGAGCGGGTGCTCGCCGCCTATCGCGAGCACGCTGGCAGCGAGCCCTTGCTGCATCGCGCGCTTGCGCTGTGGTTCGCGCAGGAAATCGGCCTGCCGGTACGCACCCAGGCCGAGGGCTTGCTCGCCGCGCTGGCCAAGGCCGGCGGCACCGATGAGGATGCGGCCAAATCATCGCGTCAGGGCATCTGGAGCCCATTCCTCGCCGACCCCGACAGCGCACTCGGCCTGGCCTACGCCCGCACGCTCGCTGCGATCGTGGCGCAGCGCGCGCAGTTGTCCGGTGGCACCGGGGAGGATCTGGCGCGCGCCCATGCCGCGCTTGCCGCCAATGGCGCGCCCAGCGCACGCGCGTTGCTGCTGCTCGCGGGCAAGGAAGAGAAAGCGGCTGTGCCGGCCATCCTCGCCACGGTGAGCAGCGAGATGCCCACGCTCGACCGTGCGCTGACACTGGTATGGACGCGCAAGGCGCTCGGCGAACTCACCCCGGGCACCAGTACCGCGCGGCCGGTAGGCGTGTGGCAGACGGCCGACGCGGCCACCGCCAAGGCCACCGGGACGACCGAGGCGGTGCTTGGCCAACCCGAGTGGCGCTGGCCTGCCACCAGCCCGTTGCCGCACGAACTGCAATTGGAAAATCATGCCCAGAGCGGCGCACCGCTTACCGCGGTATTGCGTTTCGATGCGGAAGAGCGCGCGGGCGCCGGCGCCTTGCCGGTGAAGGTCGAACGGCGGCTGTATCGTCTTGTGCGCGGTGACAAGGGATATACGCGCACGCTGGTGAAGCCGGAGGAGGGGCTATCGACGCAAGAGCTGTATCTGGACGAGATCGTGTTGTCGTCCAGCGCCGTGCATCGCTACGGTCTGGTCGAAGCGGCGCTGCCGCCGGGGGCGGCGGTCGAGCGCAGCACCTGGGGCATCCAACTGGTCGATGGCGATGCGCCGGCGATGGCACTGGAACGCAGCCAGGCCGAGGAACGCAGCGGCAGCTACGGCGTGCCGGTCGAGCGTCTGGACGGAAGCGCCGTGGTGCGCCATCTGCTGCGCGTGGGCCAGAGCGGGCGCTTCGTGCTGCCGCCTACGCGTTACTACCGCATGTATCAGCCGGAGGAAAAGGCGCTGGCCGATGGCGGCGCGAGCGCGACCTGGGTCGTGAAATGAGCGTGGCGCGAGACGCAAGAGAGGCGGCGGAGCGGACATGAAGCGGTGGCGTGCGCCCGTGCTGGGTTTGCTGCTGGGCCTGGGGGCCGTCTTCGCGTCGTCGGCCGCGCCGGTGCTGGAAGTGGCGTGGCGTGACGGCACGGACGGTACGTTCGCGTGGCGTGCTTTCGACGCCGACGGCCAGCGCCTTGCCGATGCGCCGCCGCCGGCTGTACCGCTGGGCAGCCTGTGGAAGCTGTTCGTTTTCGCGTATCTCGTCGAACGTGGCGAGCCGGCGCCGGATTACGTCTGCCGTGGCCCCGCCGCGGGCGACGCGGCGCGGGAGGAGGGCGCTTACTGCTGCGACCCCGGCGAGACGATCGGGCGCGATGCGGCGCTCGTTGCTTCGTGCGGCGTTTTTTTCGAACCCGCCCGGCTTGGCATTACCGCATCCGACTGGCACGAATTTTGGGCCGCGCGCGCGGCCGGTGCGCCGTGGCTGGCGGAACTCGCGTCGATGCGGGCGGATACCGCCGTTTCCCCGGCGAGCCTGATCGCGGCGCTGGAGGCGGTGCCGGCGCGTGCGCGGGAGACGGCTTCCGGCGTGCTGCTGGCGCGTGTTCTCGGTGCCGGTGGTGGCGATAGCGCGGCATTGGCGCGTTACGTTGGCGGCACGCTGCGGGTGAAGACTTTTTCCTGGTTCCGCCCCGGAAGCCGTTCCGGCGAACGCTATGGCGGCGGTGCCGGTTGGCTGGTGGATGGCACGCCGGTGTGGTTCGCCGGCACGGGCACGGGCCAGCAGGTGATGGCGCGCCACGGCGCGCTGCTGGCGGCGGCGTTGCCGCCGGTGCGGGCGACGCTGGCGGCCGGTTGTGTCGAGGTCGATTTCTTCGCCCGCTATCCGCTCGTCCGGGTGGAGGGGCCGGATGGCCGTCCGGCCAAGGTGGGCGCGCTGCAAGGCCGCCATGTGGCGGTGTTCGCCAACGGCGTGGCGTTGCCTTTCGTCGCGGACGGCGGGTTGCGTCTCGTATCCGATGACGGCAAGCCTCGGGTGCAAGGCCGGTTCGGCGTGGACGACTACGTTGCCCGCGTCGTCGACCGCGAGGCCGATGCCGGCGAGCGCGAGGCCGCCCGTGCGCTGGCGGTGGTGGCGAGAAGCTATCTGTTCAACGAAGCCGAGCCGCGTGGCAACTGCCTGTTCATCGCGGACAGCAGCCGCACCCAGCGTGTGTCGCCGAATCCGCCGACAACGGCGGCGCGCGAGGTGGCTGCATTCACCACGGATCTGGTATTGCGCGGCGCGGCGGTCGGTTATCACTCCGATACGCCGGGGCCTGACCGTCTGGCGTGGAGCGAGGCGGTGGCCGCCGGGCGTAGCGGGCGGGCATGGGACGATATCCTGCGCCGGGCTTTCCCTGCCGCAGATCTGACCGCTGCCCGCGACCCCGCCGGTATTCCCTGCGAGCGGCTGGACAAGGCCGAGCGTTGGCTGGCCGAGCGTGCCCCCCAGTGGCGGCGCGCGCTGAACGAACTGCCCGGTTTCGAGCCGCCCGCGCCGCCGTCGGTATGCCGTCTGCGCTTCGGTGCGCCGTTTTCCGAGCTGGATCGCGGCCGTATCCATGTGCGCGACCTGCGCACGCTGGAAGACCGCATCACGCTCGCGCACGAATATCTGCACCTCGGCCTGCGCCACTATCCGGCGAGCGGCGACGAGGCGCTGGTGGAGCGCTGGGCGCGTCGCCTGGTCGCGGGAGAACAACCATGAACATGCATTCGGCGGCGTTTCTATTCCGTCTTTGCCGCGATGGCGCCGCGCTCGTTTGCGCGGCGGCGTTGCTGCACAGCAGCGCCCTCGCGCTCGATCCGACTGCGTTGGAGGCGCCGCTCGGCGGTTGGAACCGTGGCGGCCTGACCGACCACAGCGGCGAAAGCGGCGTCGCCTATCCCTATTCGCCGATCGACCGGGGCGCTCAGACCGGGCGAACGATGATCCGTGGCCGTCTCGATGCCGAACTGCGCGGGACAGGGAAGGAACCAGGGAAGGGACCGGCGCGCACGCCGCCGACGCTGGTGGTCAATGGCAATCCGATGCCCTTGTACAGCGATGACGACGGCCGCTTCGCCCGCCCGTATGCCTTCGGCCCCGGTTCCAACAGCGTCGAGATTCGCGACGCGAACGGCCGGCCGGTGAAGCGCCTGCAGTTCTACGAGGCCGATCCGCTGCGACCGCGCGCCCAATTGCGCGCCATCCTGGCGTGGGACGACGACCAGGCCGAAGTCGACCTGCACGTGCTCACGCCAGACGGCCAGCATGCCTACTGGGCGCAGCCGGTGCTCAGCAATGGCGGCGGCATGGATGCCGACAGCGTCGATGGCGCGGGGCCGGAAATATTCTCCATTACCACGCCGTTGCGTGGCCCTTACCAGTTCTACATCAACTACTGGGGCAATTTCGGCGCTTCCGGCTATCACTTCGACGAAAGCACGCGGCAAAAAAAGATCATCACCTGCCGTCTGACGCTCGTCTTTCAGGAAAACACGCCGCACGAACGGCGTGAAAGCTTTGTCATCCCATTGCGCAAGATCGGTGATCTCACCCATGTCAAAACGATCATGTTTTAAACCGCTGTTGTTGCTGGCGGCTTTGTTCGCCGCGTGTCCGGCCCATGCGGCCGGCGGCACGGTCATCGAGCAGCCCGTGGGCGGCTGGGCCGTCAATGAAGCCGGCGTGCCCTACACGCAGGAAGTGAACTATCCCGCATCGCGCCCCGGCATCGACGCCGGCGTGCCCGACGCGGCGCAGATTCGAGGCCGCATCGCGCGGCACGGCAAGAAACCGGCGACGCTGGTGGTCAATGGCAACGCGATGCCGCTGGAAATCGACGAGGAAGGCCGCTTCGGCCGTGTCTACAGTTTCGCGGCCGGCTCCAACGGCATCGAAATCCGCCCAGGCGACGGGCAGGCGCCGCAGCGCATGCAGTTCTATCGTGTCGCCGGCGGCCAGCCGCAGGCGCGGCTGCGTGTCGTGCTGAGCTGGGATACCCCCGGAACCGACCTCGATCTGCACATCGTCACGCCCACCGGCGAGCACGCCTGGTATGGCAACCGTGTGATCCAGAGCGGCGCAATCGACGTGGACGTCACTACCGGCTACGGGCCGGAAATCTTCGCTTCGCCCGCGCCGGTGAAAGGGCCGTACCAGATCTATGTGAATTACTACGGTGGCGGCGACGACGACCAACTGCTCACCACCGCGCATATTGCGATCATCAGCAACGAAGGCACGCCCTCGGAGCGGCGGCGGGAGTTCGATGTGCCGATGCGCGCAGCCGGGGAGTTGATGCTGGTGAAGCAGTTCTTTTATCCGTAGCGGCGTTCCGTGCGCGCCGGGCAAAGGCTACAGATACGCCCGCTACAGATACGCCCAGCGCTGCCGCAGCCCGAACAGGTGGACCAGGCCGAACGAGAGACAGATCGCCGAACTCCACAACACGAATGACAGGCTGTTGTCATGGAACGGGCCGAGAAGCGACGGGAAAAACGCCAGCGGCACCCCGGCCAGCCCGCGCAGCAGATAAATGCCGGTAATGAGACACAAGGCCAGGCGCAGGAACGGAAGCCTGCGAACGACGCCGGCGCCGGAGAGCGCGTAGAGCGACCAAAGCAGGAGAACACCGGTTATGGCCAGCGTGATCACGGTCGGATACCAAAGCCCCGCTTCCGCCATTCGAGCCATTTCTTCGCCCGCGCCGAAAAAGCGATACCACGGCGCGCCGAAATAGATGCACCCGATGTGAAGCGCCGCGGCGATGGCGCTGAGCGTGGCGCCGACGATAAGTAGTGGGTTGCGTGTGTTGGGCATGCGCAGATGTGACTATGCTACGTTGGCGAGGTAACTCGTGAAGGCGCAATCCTACATGCGCATGGCCCGATAGCCCAACTCTGATATGCCTTTTCAAGGCGGCTTCGGCACGTTGGCGATGTGCTAATCTGTAGTAATGACGTAACACATGAGAGCGGTGCCATGAGCGAGACAACCTTTACTTTCCGGGTCGATGAGGCCCTGAAAAGCGAGTTCGCCACGGCCGCGAAGGCCCGCGACCGCACTGGTGCGCAGCTTCTGCGCGACTTTATGCGTGAGTTCGTGAAGCAGCAGGAAACGGCCGAACATGACGCCTGGTTCCGTGGCCAGGTGCATGCAGGGCTGGACTCGGCGAACGCCGGCCGCGTGGTGCCGGCTGCCGAGGTTGAAGCCAAGTTCGCAGCCCGTCGAGCTGTCACGCGTCGCCGGCTCGACGCGTCTGAATGATGGAGCTGCACTGGACGCTAGAAGCCATTCAAGACCGTGAAGCAATCTATGACTACATCGAGGCTGACAACCCAGCCGCCGCGCTGGCTCTCGACGAACTGTTTGCAGAGAAAGCCGGCCACATGGTCGATCATCCCGGCCTTGGCCGGCTCGGTCGTGTCGCCGGTACCCGTGAGCTGGTAGCGCATCGGAATTACATTCTGGTCTATGACGTGGTTGACGATGTGGTGCGCGTGTTGCGTGTGCTGCACGCGGCCAGACAACGGCCGTCACGGAAATGACCCTGTGCAACAAGATGCCGTGCCGCTACTGATCCAGGAAATTCCACCTGCCGACGCGCCGATGGCGCTTCTTTTGCTCGCCGATCCATCGGAGGACAAGGTTCGTTCCTATCTGCCAGGCTCGAGATGTTTCGTCGCCTCCAGCAATGGAATTGTCGTGGGCGCATGCGTGGTTCAGCCACGGGAAGCAGGCGCGCAGGAACTCATGAGCATCGCAGTGCACCCGGACCATCAAAAATCCGGCATCGGCGCCACGCTCCTGAAGTGGATCATCGACTTCTATGGGAGGGCCGGTGCCAGCCGATTGGAGGTGGGCACCGGAACATTTGGCTATCAGCTTGCCTTCTACCAGAGGCAAGGTTTTCGGGTCACAGGCATCGACCGGGATTTTTTCGTCGAGAACTACGACGAGCCGATATTCGAAGATGGCATTCGGCTTGTGGATATGCTGCGCCTCACCATCAGGTACGACGTGTAGTACATCGGCTTCACTCCTGAAAGGCGTGCTCCCCGAGGGATTGAACGACATGGTCCACAAAGCAGGTGATGCGCGATGCGAGGGCCGTGTTGCGGTAATAGACCGCGTTTACCGGCTGGCTCACATTCAGCGTATGGCGCGTAAGCACCTGCACGAACGCACCCTTGCGACGGTCCTCGCGCGTCATGAAATCGGAGAGGCAGGTTATGCCTTCACCGCCGAGAGCGAGATGGCGCAGCGTCTCGCCGCTCGCCGCGCTGATCGTGGGCGTGATATGCAGCATGTCGTCATCGCTGCAGCGCAGTGGCCAGACGTTGAGTGATTCGGGCTGCGTGAAACCGAGCAATTGGTGTTGCTCGAGTTGTTCCACCTTCGTCGGCGTGCCGTAGCGCTTGAGATACGCCGGGCTGGCCAACAGGCGCAGCCGGCTGTTGCCGATGGGGCGCGCATGTAGCGTGGAATCCTTGAGCGGGCCGATGCGGAAAGCCACGTCGGTACGCTTTTCCAGCAGGTCGACGATGCCCTCGTTGGAGTTCAACTCCAGTTCCACATCGGGAAAACGCTCGCGGAACCCCCGCACCAGCGGCACGATCACGTGCAGCATGAAAGGTGTTGCCGCATCCACGCGTAACCGCCCCGCAGGCCGCTTTCTACGCAAGGCCATCTGTTCTTCGGCATCGTCCACCGAAGCGAGAATGGCGCGTGCGTGCCGGAGGAACACTTCACCTTCTTCCGTCAGTTCCAGCCGGCGCGTGGTACGGCGCATGAGCGTCGTCTGTAGCTTCGTTTCCAGGCGGCCGAGTGTGCGGCTGGTGGCCGACACGGTCTGCTCCAGTTGTTCCGCCGCCTCGGTGATCGAGCCTGTATCCACCACGGCAACGAATACCTGAAATTCCGTGAGCGTGGTCTTCATTGTTGACTTTAAATCAAATAATTTTGGTTTATACAGGGCTTAATGTTCAAGTGTAAAGCCGGCATATTGCAGTCCGTACGTCATGGAACGGATATGCTCTGGATTGCGACACCCGTCACCCCCGGTGCGTTCGGATTGACCGTGTTGGCCGGCCGGCCCGGCCGGCGCTCCCGCGGTGCGGTCCTTGCTGCTGCCTGAGCTTCCGTATTGCTTTCTTTTTTACCCTTCAACCGACAGGAGTAAGCCATGAGCATTCCATCCTTTGGTGTTGGCACTTTCCGCCTGAGCGGCCAGGTCGTCATCGACTCGGTTCGCAACGCGCTCGATCTGGGCTATCGCGCTGTCGATACCGCGCAGATCTACAAGAACGAGGCCGAAGTCGGTCGAGCCATCGCCGAGAGCGGGGTGGATCGCAAGGATCTGTTCGTCACCACCAAGATCTGGGTCACCAACTACGCCAAATCCAGGCTTGTTCCCAGTCTGCGCGAGAGCCTGGAAAAGCTGCGTGCCGATTATGTAGACCTCACGCTCATCCACTGGCCCGCTCCGGGCAACGGTGTGGAACTGCCCGAGTACATGGGGGCGCTGGCCGAAGCCAAGGCTCTGGGCCTGACGCGCCAGATCGGCATCTCCAACTTCAACATCGAACTGACCAAGCAGGCCATCGCCACCGTGGGCAAGGGGCAGATCGCCACCAACCAGGTCGAACTCAGCCCTTACCTGCAAAACCACAAGCTCGCTGCGTTCCTCGAGGAACAGGGCATCCAGGTGACCTCGTACATGACCCTGGCCTACGGCAAGGTGCTCAAGGACCCGGTGCTGGCGGAAATCGCGAGGAAGCACGACGCCACAGTCGCGCAAGTGGCGCTGGCCTGGGCGCTGCAGTTGGGCTATGTGGTGATTCCTTCGTCCACCAAGCGCGAGAACCTTGCCAGCAATATGCTGGCGCGGGATCTGCGCCTGGATGCGGACGACATGGCCCGTATCGCGAAGCTTGAACGCAACGGACGCGAGGTGAGTCCCGAAGGGCTGGCGCCCATCTGGGATTGATGCGAATCAGACAGGAGGTATCAGGATCATGTCCATGATGAATGAATTCAAAGACCCGTTGTTCCAGCCCTATCGGCTTGGTGCTCTCGAACTTCCCAATCGCATCGTGATGCCTCCCATGACGCGCTCGCGCGCCGGCCAGCCGGGCGACGTGCCTACCGGACTCATGGCCGAATACTACGCACAGCGCGCGAGCGCCGGCCTCATCGTGAGCGAAGGGACCTGGATTTCACCGTTGGGCAAGGGCTATGCCTGGACGCCCGGCATCCAGAGCGCCGAGCAAGTCGCCGGCTGGCGCAGGGTGACGGATGCCGTGCACGCCGCCGGCGGCCGTATGTTCGCGCAGCTCTGGCACGTGGGGCGGCTGAGCCATACCAGTCTGCTGGACGGCCAGAGGCCCGTTTCCTCTTCCGCCATCCAGGCAAAGGGTGTCAATGTGTTCGCGGTGGAGGACGATGGTCAGTTGGGTTTTGTGCAGGCGTCCGAGCCGCGCGCGCTATCGACGGATGAAATCCACGCCATCGTCGACGAATACCGCGCCGCCGCGCGCAATGCGATGGCCGCGGGCTTCGATGGCGTGGAACTGCACGCGGCGAACGGTTACCTCGTCAACCAGTTCATCGACTCCAATGCCAACAGCCGCACGGACGAATACGGCGGCTCGCTGGAGAACCGCCTGCGCTTCCTGCGCGAAGTCGCCGAGGCCTTGATCGAAGGCACGGGCGACCGCGAGCGCGTGGGCATCCGCCTGGCGCCGCTCACCACACTCAATGGCTGCGAGGACGCCGATCCGCGCACCACCTATACCGCGGCGGCCAGGCTGCTCGGCGAAGTCGGCGTGGGTTACATCCATATCGCGGAGGCCGACTGGGAAGATGCGCCCGACATGCCGCTCGACTTCAAGCGCGAACTGCGCGACGTTTATCCCGGTACGCTGATCTACGCGGGGCTCTACACCGCCGAGCGTGCGCGCAAGGCGCTCTCCGAAGGCTGGGCCGACCTGATCGCCTTCGGCCGTCCCTTCGTTGCCAATCCTGATCTACCTGAGCGCCTGCGCACTGGCGCGCCGTTGCAGGAGCACGACCGGGCAACGCTGTTTGGCGGGGGGGCACATGGTTTCACTGACTATCCAACGCTGATACGAGCAAATTGAGTTTGTAATGCACTGTGGCACTGTGCTGTGCGAACGCGGAGCGATTCATGTCGATGTGCGGCCGCGTTGTGCTTGCGGGCTATCCGTCTGGGTTCTACGATGCAATGCTAGCTGCATGGCAGCGTGTGGAGAGGCCATTTCGGGAGGCCAGCAGTAAGCGGCCGAGGATTGAGGCACTCCGGATTTTGCCAGACGAATAAAGGCAAAAATTGGTGAATAATCGGCAGGAACCGGCACACGCTTACAACAGCGAAGGCGCCAAGATAAACAGGTAGAAATAATGACTCCCAATGAAGCGCGGCAGACTCTTCTAGACAGGAAGCGCACGGTTGATTCGCGTGGATTGGTTCATGCGGTGGCGGATGGAAACCTCGAGTTGGTCCGTTTGTACCTTGTAGCCGGTGTCGATCCTGACGAGGCAAGCCCCAAAGGGGAGATTCCGCTCGAAACCGCCGTTATCCATAGCCATACCGAGATTGCGCGTCTTTTATTGCAGCATGGCGCGAACGTGGATGTGCCACTTGTACTGTTTCAAGCCGTTTACGCCGCTGCTTTCACCAACGATATCGACATGATCGACGTCTTGGCTGCCGCGGGAGTTCGCCTTACGGACGTCGATGAAGACACGGGCCTCGATGCTCTCGGATTGGCCAGGGACATGGGGCAGCCAGAAATCGTCAAGGCCGTCGAAAGGCTGTATGGCTTGTAGCAAGGCGTTTTTGCAATAGGGCCTCGCGCGTATATCAAGTTTTTCCGGTGTGTGGCCGGCGCGTGACAAAAACCCGCCAAATGCGTGTCAAAACGGCTGCGCGCCATACAGCTAGATAATCAAGCACCTCGAAATTCAGGCAAGAAAAAGCCCCAGGCCTTCAAGGCATGGGGCTTGTAATTGGTGGGCCTCCCGTGAGTCGAACACGGCACCAACGGATTATGAGTCCGCTGCTCTAACCAACATGAGCTAGAGGCCCTTTTCAAGCTTTTCGGCGGGTAGTGCGGGCCGTTTCGGCCAGTTACGCCAATCCGAACGAAACGATATTTTGCCCGAACTGATAGTTATGTTGGATATTCGGGCGTTACTTTACGGTATCAGGCGTCGCTGTCCAGGAAGCTGCGCAGCTTTTCGGAGCGGCTGGGGTGGCGCAGCTTGCGCAGTGCCTTGGCTTCGATCTGGCGGATGCGTTCGCGGGTGACGTCGAATTGCTTGCCGACTTCTTCGAGCGTGTGGTCGGTGTTCATTTCGATGCCGAAACGCATGCGCAGCACCTTGGCTTCGCGCGGGGTGAGGGAGTCGAGCACTTCGGCGGTGGCGTCGCGCAGGCCGGAGTACATCGCGGCCTCGGCCGGCGCCAGGGTGGCGGTGTCCTCGATGAAATCGCCCAGGTGGGAATCGTCGTCGTCGCCGATCGGTGTTTCCATGGAGATTGGCTCCTTGGAGATTTTCATGATCTTGCGGATCTTCTCCTCGGGCATCTCCATTTTTTCCGCCAGCGTCGCGGGGTCGGGCTCCTGCCCGGTTTCCTGCAGGATCTGGCGGCTGATGCGGTTCATCTTGTTGATCGTTTCGATCATGTGCACCGGGATACGGATGGTGCGCGCCTGGTCGGCGATGGAGCGGGTGATCGCCTGCCGGATCCACCACGTGGCGTAGGTGGAGAATTTGTAGCCGCGGCGGTATTCGAACTTGTCGACCGCTTTCATCAGGCCGATGTTGCCTTCCTGGATCAGGTCGAGGAACTGCAGGCCGCGGTTGGTGTATTTCTTGGCGATGGAGATGACGAGGCGCAGGTTGGCTTCGGTCATTTCGCGCTTGGCCCGGCGCATCTTGGCTTCGCCGGTGGACATCTGGCGGTTGATGTCCTTCAGTTCCTTCAGCGGAATGCCGATGCGTTCCTGTAGGTCGATCAGCTTCTGCTGTTCCTCGAGCACGGCCGGATGAACGCGCAGCAGGCCCTCGGCGTAGTTCTTGCCGCCGCCGATTTCGCCCTTGAGCCAGTCGAGATCGGTTTCGTGGCTGGGGAAGCTCTTGATGAAGTGCTGCCTCGGCATGCCGGCGCGGTCGACGCACAGTTGCAGGATCTGGCGCTCATGGGAGCGGACCTGCTCGACCATGTGGCGGACCGAGTCGCACAGCCGCTCGATGGATTTGGCGGTGAAACGGATGTTGAGCAGTTCGTCGGAAATCTTCTGCTGGGTTTGCAGATAGGTTTTGTCTTGCGAGCCTTTTTTCGCCAGGCTCGCCATCATCTTGTCGTAATGGTCGCGAATGATTTCGAAACGGGCCAGCGCGTCGGCCTTGAGCTGGAGCAGGGCGGCGGCATTGTCGCCACCGCCGTCCGCGTCACCGCCGTCGTCGTCGTCCTCTTCGGCTTCTTCTTCGTCGAGCGCAGCGGCAGTGTCTTCGCTGGCGGCTTCGGCGAGCGCGGCCTCCTCGGCGGCGTTCGGGTCGATCACGCCGTCGACGAGTTCATCGATGCGGACTTCGTCCCTGGCCACGCGGGCGGTGGTCTCGAGCATCTCGGCGATGGTCGTCGGGCACGCGGAGATGGCCTGCACCATGTGCTTGAGGCCGTCTTCGATGCGCTTGGCGATTTCGATTTCGCCTTCCCGCGTCAGCAGTTCCACCGTGCCCATTTCGCGCATGTACATGCGTACCGGGTCGGTCGTGCGGCCGAATTCGGAGTCGACGGACGACAGCGCCTGTTCCGCTTCTTCTTCGGCAACGTCTTCGTCAACGGGGTTGGCGACGTTGTCCGACATGAGCAGGTCTTCGGAGGCCGGCGCCTCGTCGAAAACCTGGATGCCCATGTTGTTGAAGGTGGCGATGATGCTTTCGATCTGCTCGGCGTCGGCGACGTCGTCGGGCAGGTGGTCGCTGATCTCGGCGTAGGTGAGATAGCCGCGTTCCTTGCCCAGCGTGATCAGGGTTTTCAGCCTGGTGCGGCGTACTTCCGCATCCAGTGGTGTGGCTTCCGGGCTGATTACCAGCGCGGCTTTGTCTTTTGCTTTGGAAGCGCGTCCTTTCGGACTATCCTTGCGCGAATCTTTGGTCTTTTCGCGTGCCATGGCACTCCTCGAGTCACTGGGCGAGTGATGGGGAAAACAGATAATTATACTACGAACCGCGCGACTTATCCGCTTTGCTGAGCGTTTGTTTCTCCACCAGCAGTTCCGCCAGCCTATGGCGCTCGGCGGCGGAGAGTTCGCCTCCACGTTCTTGTTCTAGCAGCTTGGCGATCTCGTTGGCTACCACGTTTGTGTGCAATTTGCGCAAAGCGTCCTCGAACAGGGTTTCGACGATGTTTTCGTCGAATTCCGTATCGATCTGCTCGCTGGCGACGCGGGCCAGCGTTTCGCCGTGGGGTGTTTCGCGGAAGCGTTCGATGAGTGCGCCGAGGCCGCCTGCCGGGATCGGTTCGCCGAGGCTGATGAGATCGACGATGGCGATCAGTGCGCGCCCTTCGTCGCTGTCGTCGGGCAGCAGGTCGACCGGTATCCGCGCGGCCCAATGTGGATGCTGCAGGATCAGGCGCAGCAGCGTGCCAGCGGACGATGCCGGTTTGCGCCGTGCGGAGGGGCGGGGAGGTGCCGTGCGCGAATGCGCCGGCGCGGATCGGGGCTGCGGATCGGGACGGCTGCGCGCCGATTTGAGGCCGAATGCGTGTTCGACTTCACTTTGCGTCAGTTCGCCGGCTTCGGCCACCGCCTTGACCAGTTGCAGGCGCAGCAGCGGCGCGGCCACGCGGGTGACGAGCGGGCGTGCTTCATGGACGAAGCGGGCGCGCCCTTCGGGCGAATCGAGCGGGCAGCGGGCGGATAGCTCCTGCATCAGAAAGCGCGCGAGCGGCAGCGCGTCCGCCGCGGCTTTGCGGAAGGCGTCGGCGCCCTCTGCGCGGACGAACGAATCCGGGTCGTGCTCGATGGGTAGGAACAGGAAGGCGAGCGTGGCGTCGTCGCGCAGGGTTTCGAGCGCATTTTCCAATGCCCGCCAGGCGGCGCGGCGCCCGGCTGCGTCGCCGTCGAAGCAGAATACGATACGGTCGGTCTGCCGCAGCAGGGTTTGGATGTGGTGCGGAGTGGTGGCCGTTCCCAGGGTGGCGACGGCGTTTTCGATGCCGAATTGGGCGAGCGCGACGACATCCATGTAGCCTTCGACGACGAGGGCGAAGCCGCCGTCCCGAATTGCTTTCTGCGCGATGGAGAAGCCGTAGAGTTCACGCCCTTTTTCGAACAGTGGCGTTTCCGGCGAGTTGAGATACTTGGGCTCGCCGCTGTCCAGCACGCGGCCGCCGAAGGCGATGATGCGGCCCCGGCGGTCGTGGATCGGGAAGATGATGCGGTGGCGGAAACGGTCGTAGCGCCGGCCCTGGTCGTTGTCGATGACCAATCCGGCATCGGCGAGCATCTTGGCTTGGTAGTCGGGAAAAATCCGCTGCAGCCCCTGCCATTCGTCGGGGGCGTAGCCGATGCCGAAACGCGCGGCGACTTCGCCGCTCAGGCCACGGCGCTTCAGATAGTCGATGGCGTTCGGCGTGTGCTTGAGCCGATTGCGGTAGAAGCGCGCGCTGGCGGCCAGGGCGTCGAGAAGCTGCGCTGTGCCGTCATCGTGGCCGTGCTGCGAGTGTTTGCCGTCGTCCGGAACCTGGATGCCGATCTGGCCGGCGAGTTCCTTGACCGCCTCGACGAAGCCCAGCCCGCTGTATTCCATCAGGAAGCCGATGGCGCTGCCGTGCGCGCCGCAGCCGAAGCAGTGGTAGAACTGCTTGCTCGGGCTGACCGAGAACGATGCCGATTTTTCGCCGTGGAATGGGCAACAGGCGAAATAATTCGCGCCGCCTTTTTTCAGTGGCAGGTAGCGTTCGATGACATCGACGATATCGACCCGTGCGAGTAGATCCTGGACGAAGGATTGAGGGATCATCGAGCTGAAAACGACGCGCCGGACGGCAGCGCATCGGCTTGCCGTCCGGCGTGGAAACGACGACCGGCGAGGCCGGTGCGAGAAATCAGATCAGTACAGCTTCGGCGGCAGCATCTGGCTGCGCAGGCGCTTGTGATTGCGCTTGACCGCGGCGGCCAGCTTGCGCTTGCGCTCTGCGGTGGGCTTTTCGTAAAACTCGCGGGAGCGCAGTTCGGTCAGCACTCCAGTTTTTTCAATGGTGCGTTTGAAACGGCGGATGGCAACTTCAAACGGCTCGTTTTCTTTGACGCGAATACCCGGCATTGCGCGCTTCCTCGGATGTCTGGTGTACAGAAAGGGGGCGAATATAACCGACAAAGACGATGGATGGCAAGACTGGATAGTGGCGGGCGGTTAAAATGCGCGTCCTGACCTGAGTGGATTCGATGGCAATGAAAGTGCTGGGTATCGAGACGTCCTGCGACGAAACCGGTGTGGCGGTGTATGACACCGAAGCCGGCCTGCTCGGGCACTGCCTGCATTCCCAGATCGACCTGCATGCCGATTATGGCGGCGTGGTGCCTGAACTGGCGTCGCGCGATCACATCCGGCGCTTGCCGCTGCTGTTGAAACAGACCTTGGCCGAAGCGGGGCTGGGCGTGGCTGATCTCGATGCCGTCGCCTACACGGCCGGGCCTGGTTTGTCCGGCGCCCTGCTCGTCGGCGCCAGTGTGGCCGAGGCGTTCGGCATGGCGGCAGGTGTGCCGGTGCTGCCGATCCACCATCTCGAAGGGCATTTGCTGTCGCCCTTGCTGTCGGCGGAACCGCCCGCTTTCCCGTTCGTCGCGCTGCTGGTGTCCGGCGGCCACACCCAGTTGATGAAGGTCGGCGGTGTGGGCGATTACGCTTTGCTGGGGGAGTCGCTCGACGATGCAGCCGGCGAAGCCTTCGACAAAACCGCCAAGCTGCTCGGGCTGGGCTATCCGGGGGGGCCGCAACTGGCGGCCCTGGCCGAAAGCGGCCACGAGGGGCGCTTTCGGTTGCCGCGCCCGATGCTGCATTCGGGCGATCTCGATTTCAGCTTCAGCGGCTTGAAAACCGCCGTGCTGAATGCGGTGTCCGCGCCGCAGTGGCAGCCGGAGGCGGCTGCCGATCTGGCCGCCGATTTCCAGGCTGCCGTGATCGAGGTCCTGTGCGCCAAGGCGTTGGCGGCCCTGAAACAAACCGGCCTGCGAACCTTGGTCGTGGCGGGCGGGGTGGGGGCCAATCGTCGTCTGCGCGAGCGGCTGGACGAGTCCGCCGGGCGCCGCGGTTGCCGTGTGTATTACCCGGAGCCGGCGCTGTGTACCGACAATGGCGCGATGATCGCTTTTGCCGGGGCGCTGCGCTTGATGGCCGGCGAACGCCCGGCGGCCGAAACCGCGGCTGTTCGTGTGCGGCCGCGCTGGCCTTTGGCCGATCTGCGCCCGCCGGCGTGCTGCGTGTAGCGGTTGAGGCGGAGGCAGGCGCTACGCTTTTTTGCCGCCGATACGGCTTTCGGTGCCGGCCAACAGGCGTTTGATATTGGCTGCATGGCGCCAGATCAGGACTGCGCTCATGGCCAGCAGCACGACGACGACCGGCCCGCCGCCAAGCAGCAGGAACCCGGCCGCCGGCGCGGCAATGGCCGCGGCGAGCGCGGCGGCCGAGGAGTAACGGCTGGCAAAGGCGCAGCCCAGCCAGACGACGAGGCAGGCTGCAGCCAGGCGGAAGTCGATGCCGGCAAGCACGCCCAGTGCCGTGGCGACGCCTTTCCCTCCGTTGAAGCGCAAGAAGATGCTGAATACGTGGCCGAGAAAGGCGGCGAGCCCCGCCAGTGCCGCTTCAACGGGCGCGAAGCCCAGGCGGGAGGCGAGCCAGACGGCGAACCAGCCTTTCAGGCAATCGCCAAGCAGGGTCACGATGGCCGCGGGTTTGCTGCCGCTGCGCAGAACGTTGGTGGCACCGGGGTTGCCTGAGCCGTAGCGGCGAGGGTCTTCCAGGCCGAACAGGCGGCTGCTGACGATGGCGAAGGGGATCGAGCCGAGCAGATAGGTGCCGGCCAGCAGCAAAAGCGTGTGCGCTGTGGGCATGGTTTCTCCGTTAAATCGCCCGGATCATCCGGGCTAGAATGGCGTCGATTCTAATCGGGAAGCAGCATGGACTTCATTTTTATCGAAGAACTGCGCGTGCAGGCATGGGTCGGCATTTATTCGCGCGAAAAAGCGAGCCCGCAAACGGTGGAGCTCAATCTCACGTTCGGTGTGCCCGACAGCGCGGCCGAGCATGACGATATCGCGGATACGATCAATTACGCCGACGTGATCGAGCGCGTGCGCAAGGAACTGGGCGAACGGCATTTCAATTTGATCGAAACGCTGGGGGAGTTTGTCGTGAATTTGTTGTTCGACGAGTTCGGCGCGCCGTGGGTCAAGATTCGCATCGCCAAAATCGGCGTGATGAAGGATGTGCGGCGGGTTGGTGTATTCATCCAGCGCGGAAAGCAGGGAATCACGCCGCCAGCCGGTATGGAGTGAGAGTGGACGAGGCGGGCATGGGCGAGGCAGACGCGGGCGAGGCGCTGCCCGCGCATTTCGAGTTTTATTGCACCCCGCAATAGCACCCCGCAATAAAAAATGCCGCTGACTGTTTCAGCGGCATTTTTATTTTCTGCGTGAGATTTTCCGTGTTTCTGCGTCCCGGTCGACTCAGACCGCGAGGTCGTTCAGCGATTTTCCTTGCGCGACCCAGTCCAGAACCCATTGCGGTTTGCGGCCACGGCCGCTCCAGCCGATGGCGGCGTTTTCCGGGTGGCGATATTTCGCCGGCAATCCCCCGGTTTTCTTGGCAACGGTTTTACGGGTTGCGCGCTGCTTGCGGGTGGAATTTTTTTCCGTGGGCGCTTTGTCGAGCAGATCGTTCAGAGAGAGCCCTTCCTCCGCGGCCATTTTCTGCATTTTCTTGAGCAGATCACGACGGGCGCTTTCGCTGCGGCGGCGGATTTCAGCTTCTACTTTCGATTGAAGACGGCGCAGTTCAACGAGCGACATTTTGCCAAGATCCATGATTTCTCCATTTTGAGCTGCGGCTATGTCAGGGTTTCGATAGTCAGGGCTTTGGTACCAGCGCCTCTGACATTTCCCGCGCAGGTTGATATTTCATAATGCAATTCTAATTCTGCCATTAGATTATGAAAAAGTGAAATATTCAATTGTTGCAATAAAGTCAAAGAGCGACATTGACGAGTTTGGCCTGCAGCACACGCAGAATGTCGTGGGGATGAACGCCGACGAGATAACCGCGGCGGCCGCCATTGATATAGATGAGCGGCAGATCGAGGATCGTTTTTTCCATGAATACCGGCATTTTTTTACGCGTTCCGAAAGGCGACGTACCGCCGATGAGATAGCCGGAATGGCGATTGGCGACTTCCGGTTTGCACGCTTCGATATGCTTGCATTGCAGTTGGCGCGCCAGTTCCTTGGTGGACACTTTGCGGTCGCCATGCATCAGCACAATCAGCGGCATGGCGTTTTCGTTTTCCATGATCAGGGTTTTGACGACCGCGTGTTCGGCGACATTCAGTTCGCGCGCCGACACGGCTGTGCCGCCATGCTCTTCGTATTCGTAGAGGTGATCCGAATGCGAGATGCCATGCTGGCGCAAAAAGCGCGTGGCCTGGGTTTCAGGGGCGTGCCGTTCGTGCTTGCTCATTGCGTGTCCTGTTTTTTATCGGGTTTATTTGTAATTCCGGGCTGCCGGCGGTGTCGTTCAAGCGCGGGGGTGGTGCTCCGAGTGTAGTTTTTTGAGCCGCTCGCGCGCAACGTGCGTATAGACCTGCGTGGTCGAAATGTCGGCATGGCCCAGCAGCATTTGCACCGCCCGCAAATCGGCGCCGTGATTGAGCAGATGCGTGGCGAATGCATGGCGCAGCGTATGGGGCGATATCCGTGCCGGTGCGATGCCGGCCTGCAGCGCATGGCGCTTGATGATGTGCCAGAACATTTGGCGCGTCATCGCCGCGCCCAGGCGGGTGACGAAAATCTCGTTGCAGGCGCGTTTGCCGAGCAGGGTGGGGCGGGATTCGCGGACATAGCGGACGACCCATTCGGTGGCGATTTCACCGAATGGAACCAGACGTTCCTTGCTGCCTTTCCCCGTGACGCGGACGATGCCTTCGTCGAGCGAGACGGCGTACATCTGCAAGCCGGTCAATTCCGACACGCGCAGTCCGCTGGCGTACATCACTTCAAGCATGCAGCGGTCGCGCAAGCCCAGGGCGGTATTCACATCGGGCGCGGCAAGCAGCGCCTCGACCTGCGATTCGGTCAGCGTGCGGGGAAAGCGTTGCGTGGGCAAGGGCGAATCCAGCGCCAGCGTGGGGTCTTCCGGGATTTCGCCGTGCGCCAGTTTCTGCCGGTAATAGCGCCGCCAAGTCGATAAAAGACGGCGCTGGCTTGCGGGTTTGGCTTGCCGGCTGAATTCGGCCAGGTAGGCGATGAGGTCTTCGCGCCGGGCCTGTTTCAACTCCCTGCCACGTGCGGCAAGCCAGTTGGCGAAGCGTGCGAGATCGCTGCGATAGCCGGCGAGCGTATTCTGGGACAGGCCGTGTTCGAGCCACATCGCGTCGGTAAAGCGGTCCAGCTCGATTCGTGATTCGGCGCTGAGCGCGCGGATGGGTGGGACGGCTTCTTTTGTCACCAAGCGCCTTCGTGGGCCAGCAGCCAGCGTTTGGCGGTCAGCAGGAAACCGTCCGTGGCATTGGCGAAGCCGCCGATGCCGCTGGCCGAAACGACGCGGTGGCATGGCGTGGCGAGGGGAAAGGGATTGGCGCCGCATGCCTGGCCGACGGCGCGCGGCGCGCTGCCCAGGCGGGCGGCCAGCGCGCCGTAAGTGACGACCGAGCCGCAGGGAATACGGTTGATGGCATCCCAGACCCGACGCTGGAAAGGGGTGCCGCGCGAGGAAAGCGGTAATTCCAGTGCCTGTTCGGGGGCGGCGAGCCATTGTTCGATGCGCTCGGCCGCATCGATGGCCCAAGGCGTTGTCGGTGCGAGCGCAGGGGTTTCCGGCGGCAGAAAAACCATCTCGCGGATCAGCCTGCCCTCGAAGCTCAGCCCGAACGCGCCAAAGGGCAATGCCAACACGGCAGCGTAAGAAGCTGGCGTGATGGAAGTGGAACGCGTTGCCATGATGGAGATCGGAAGTCGCAGAAATCACGCCGCAAGGGGGGGGATGGGTACGACAGGGTTCGAAAACCCTGCCGTACCCGATTGCTCTACCCCAGAGCAAAGCGTTCGGGTTCGAAAATTCGATTCACTCGAACCCACGGCGGTGATTATGCCATAGCGGGCAGGGTCGAGAGAATGCGGTTCGAGCGCCGAAAACACCAATGTATGCGGATCGAATCGAGGAGGCATGGCTGGTCGTGCGGATGCCGATTGCGTAGGCCGGGTACGGATTTTTCGCCGCTTTTGTTGTTAAATGGGGCATTCTGAGCAGAGCGGGTGTCGTTGTGGCGACGAAGTTCTCGGTCAAAAAAGCGGGTGGATTTTCATTGGGCGCGGGTTGTTCGACCGATCCGGTATTTTCCGACGACGGCAGGCGGTTTGCCGTAATGGTCGGCAATCGCGCCGAGGTGTGGGATCTGGCTACGCGAGAGCGGGTCGCCGTTTGCAAGAGCGCCGGTTTGACCTATCCGGGCGGACTCGCGCTCAACCACGATGCGAGCCGCCTGGCGCTGCGTAACGAAAGCGGCCTGATCGACGTCATCGATGTCGCTTCCGGCGAGCGGATCAGCCGGGTCAGGCGAGGGCCGCAGTGCGGCTTTCATTTGGCGCTGAGCCCCGATGGCACCAGGGTGTTTGACGCCTCCAGCGGTCCGCAGGCCGGGTTTTTCGTCTGGGATGCCGATACGGGTGAACTGCTGCACGGTTATCCCTGTGGTTTCGATTTCATGGCGGTGAGCATTTCACGCACTCGCAGTGGTCTTGTCGCCGCCAGTTGCTTGGCCAAAGCGGACGTCTGCGAACGTGGGATGCGCGATTTTTTGTGGTTCTGGGCGGACTCCAACCTGGAAAAAATCGAACTGAATCTTTGCGATTGCACCACTGCGATCTCGCCGGACGGCGAACGTGTTTTCGTCGCCGGGCTGGACCGGCCGTTGCACCGGCAAGGGGAGGCTGTATTTCGTTTACTTGATCGTAGCGGGATGGTACGGATCGAGAAAAACATGGGAGCAATGCGAACTTTTCCAGTGGGCCAGCCAATTTGGCATCCCGACGGTTTGCAGCTTCTTTGGCAGGGGCATTCTCCCGATGACGAAGCTTGGTTGCTCGACGCGGCGACACTGGATGTAATGCGCAAATTTCGCTGGCCGAGCATCCAGGCCGCCTTGGGGCAGCACGGCTGGATCGCCCTGGCGGGCGACAAAGGTATGGTATTGCCGCAAACGGCCGTCGAGCAGGCGATTTCGGAAGTCGGTCAGCCTGCCGCCGAGCTAAGAAAACGCCAGTATCAGGCTTACAGCCGGGCAATCGAACTACGCAAGGCCAGCCCGCCGCGCGTTGCGTTGTTCCTGGACGAAGGGCGTTTGCGCATCGAGACCGAACAACTGGTCGGCTTGTTCCGCTATCTGCCGGTCGAGGATGAAGTCTGCGAACTGGAGAATGGCAGCGCCGAGAGTATTGGCCGTGCCGTACGCCATGCCATGCAAAAGTTTCGGCTGGGTTATTCGGAAAGCGGCCGATATGGCGAGCGCGATTGGTTGCCGGAGGTCTGGATGTCAGGCGATTTGGCCGCCCATTTACGCGAAGGCAACCTGCCCTCCGACTGGGGTGTTTCAGCGCAGAACAGGGCGCGGGTTCGCTGCCTTGGCTCGGAGGGGGGCAGTACCCCCGGGGACGAAGGCTTTCCCAATCCGCAGGCCGGAGCGCGTGCGCGTTATCTCGTCGTTACACACCATGGCGGTCTGCTCGAACTATGGCCGGGTACAACGACGGGTGCCGGTACGTTCTACGAAGATCATTGGCCGCACATACCGCTGGCCGACACGATCACCGATGATGATCTGGGCGAAGCGGTATTGGCCGCTTTCGAGCAGTGCACGGTGAAAAAGAGGTAGTGAAAAGGGACTGGCGCGGTATGGGCCGAGTGTGTGCTACCTGTGCCGCCACAACTGGCGGCGGCTGCGTTCGAGATCGAGAATCGCGCGTGCGCTGCCGGCGCCGCCCTGCAGCGCCTTGGCCTGGGCTGCGAGAAAGAGCTGGGCGATGGCCCATGCATCGCCCAGGGCATGATGGCGCTGAAACGTTTCGATGCCGAAGGCCTCCATCCAGTCGGCCAGCCGCGCCGGCGCGTCGATGCGTTCGGGGAAGAGCGTGGGCAGCAGAAAATGCAGGTCGATCCACGGTAGTTCGGCCTCGGCGCTAAGCCGCATCCTCCATGCCCGTTCCAGCATGCCGCGATTGAAATCGGCGTTGAACACGAGCAGCGGCCCTTTGCCGGCAAATGTGAGCAGTTCCAACAGCGCGGTTTCGGCGTCGGCTTCGAGCGTGGCGTAATAGCTTTGCGCGGGGTCGAGCAAACCGCCGTCGACGGCGATTGCGGCGACGGCAAGGAGGCGGTCGTGCTCCAGGTCCAGGCCGCTCGCTTCGGTGTTGACCACGGTGTAGCGCGTCTCGAAGTGCGCGCGCGCCGGATCGGCGGCGGGCAGGGCCTGCCAGCGGCGCAGCGCATCGGCGTTGGCGCCGGTGAGCGCGGTGTTGTCGTGGGGGCGCAGGCGGCCGAACCAGTTCATAGTTGGTAATCCAGCTTGAGTCGCAGTTGCAGCTTGCGCGCTTGGCGGAAGGCTTCCTTGAGGATGCGGCGGTCGAGTTCGTTGAGATTTTCCGGGTTGATCTTGTTGTCGCTTGGCGAATCGTGCTCGGTTTCAAGGTGCTGCGAACGCAGGCGGAGCAGTTGGATGAAGTGGAAGCCGTCGATCATGGCCGCGACTTCCTCGGGCTGTATGCCCGTCTTGACCGCCGCCTGGCGCAGGCGCTGCACCGTGGCGCTGGAGTCGACGCCGGTGCGCAGCGCGAGAATACGGGCGACGTCGACGAACAGGCGGGTGCCGCTTTTCTTCAGGTCGATGGTGCCGTCGTCCTCCACCAGAAAGTCGCGGATGCGTCCGAGCGGCGGCGCAACCTGCAGTGCATTGGCGGCCATCATGCGCAGGAAGGCGGCGTTGGTCTTGGCTGTACCGTTGAGCCAGGATCTGAGCTGATCGCCCAGACGCTCGTTGCCGTACAACACACGAAAATCAAAGAAGATGGTGGCGTTCAGCAATGCCTGGGGCGCGGGTTCGCGTATCCATTGGCCGAAGCACTCGCGCCATTCGTCCAGCGTCAGGCACAGCTCGGGGTTGCTCGCCATGATGTTGCCCTTGCACAGCGGGAAGCCGCAGGCCGCGAGGTTTTCGTTCACTTCGCGGGCGAACGTCAGCAGGCGCGAGCGGAGCGGTTCGACGTCCTGATGCTCGGGGCACTGCCAGATGATGCCGTTGTCCTGGTCGGTGGATAGCGTCTGCTCGTGGCGGCCTTCGGAGCCGAAGGCGACCCATGCGCAGTCCACGCCGCGCAGGTCGTGCCGGTCGAGGGCAAGGTCGATGATGCGGCGGGTCAGCGCATCGTTGAGCGCGGAGATGAACTGCGTGAGCTGTTCGGCGCCGATGCCCTGGGCGACGAGGTTGAGCGCGAGCTGGCGGATGTCGTGGCTGGCGCGCTGCAAGGCTTCGATGTCGCTGGCGCTTTCGATGCCGGCGCGTATCTGGCGCAGGCTGATACGTTGGAGCGAAAACAGATCGCGTTCGGAAACGACGCCCTTGAGCCGGCCTTCGCTATCGACCACGAGCAGGTGGCGCACGCCGTGCGTGGCCATTTCCAGCGCTGCGTCGTACGCCGAGGCACTGGTAGGCAACTGGTGCGGATTGGCCGTCATCACCTCGCTGATCGGCCGGGCCAGGTCGAAGCCGGACAGCAGCACGCGGGGCAGCAGATCGCTCAGGGTCAGAATGCCGACCGGCCGTTGTTCCGCGTCGGCGATCACCATGCAGCCGATGCGCATTTCGGCCATTTTTTCCAGCGCGGTACGGGTCACGGTGTCCGGCGTGACGAAGACCGGCGCCTTTTTGACCACCTGCCCGAGCGGTGTGGTCATCGTCTGCTGTTCGGCGGCACGCTGCGAGAACGTGGCCTGCAACTGCTGGCGCGACTGGTTGAGCAGGCTGGCGATGTATTGGGTGCAAAACAGGTGAAAGACGGGGCTGAGCTGCATCAACTGCAGAAAGTCCTCGGCCGTGATCTGGAAGCAGTAACTGTCTTCGATTGCCGTGTAGGCATTGGTTGAAGGGCGGGAGGCCGAAATGGCGCCGATCGGAAAGCATTCGCCCGCGCCCAGCGTCATGCTCGAATATTCGGTGACGGTTGCCGCGCCAACCTGGCGGGCCTGGATCTTGCCGCGCTGGACGATGTAGAAATGACGCGCCTGCCCCATTTCCGGCGTGAGAACCTCGCTGCCGCGTGCGTGGAAAGCGAGCGCGGCGCGTTGGGCGAGGAAGTTCAGCGCTTCCGGCTCCATGCGGTCGAAGGGTGAGAAGCGCTTGAGGAAATCCATGCTGGCTCCGGCCAGCATTTGGGCGGCGGTTGCTGTCATGGCGCGATGGACGATGGATGATTGGGAAGGCGCATTATATGTTGTGCCGCGCGCCCGGTTTTCTTTCCTGGCGCATCAGTGCCCGGTGCTTCCCCCGCCTGACATTTTCTCCACCGGGTTCGGGTGGGAACAAGCGGTTTTCCGCCGCTGGCGGCGTACGAAAGGATAAAATTCCATGATTGTGCCGCTTGCGGTTGAAACTGCGGCATGAAACAAGGCCTCCCCCTCGGAAGACGTATTCATTCAAGGTCGTATTTATTCAAGGTGTTTGAAAATGGTTGAAAGCGGTCGTGTCGTTAACATTCTGGTCGTGGGAATCGGCGGGCAAGGGGTGATGACCGCATCCGAAATTTTGTGTGAAGCGGCCATTTCCCAAGGGTTCGATGCCAAGAAAACCGAGGTGGCCGGCATGTCCCAGCGCGGTGGCGTGGTGTCGTCCCACGTTCGCTTCGGCCCCAAGGTGCTGTCTCCCGAGATCGCGCCGGGTGAGGCGGACGTCCTGGTGGGCTTCGAGGCGGCGGAAGCCATGCGCTGGTGCCATTACCTGCGCCCGGAAGGGGTTGCCATGGTCAATTGCCTGCGCCTGGAGCCGCCCGTCGTTTCCCTCGGGCTATATCCCTACCCCGAGAACCCGGTGGAGGAGATTCGCAGGCAGGGCGTTCGCATCCACGATTTCGACGGTGGCGCCATCGCTCGCGAGCTGGGCGATCTGCGTCTGGTCAATACCATCATGATGGGCGCCATTTCCGAAAGCCTGCCGTTTTCTCCCGAAATGTTGAAGGAACGCATCGTCGAGCGTTTCCGCGCGAAAAAATCGGCGCTGGCCGAACTGAATGCCCGGGCTTTCGATCTGGGGCGCGCCGCCGCTCACGCGCATTGAGCGCGGTATGCGATTGCACTGATTCCAGGTTGTCTGGAGGTGTGCTGCCGATTGTATGAGTCAGCGCACCAGGGCGCGCGTCAAGGCTTCCTGCAGGGAGTTCTGCATGCGCGCGCCGCGCAGCATTTCCATGCTGTTGACCGTTGCCGACAGGGTGGTGACGGTTTGGATCTTCTGGTTGTCCAGCGAATTCTGGACGACGGTCGCCAGGGTCGAGGGTGACAGGCCAGAGGCCTGGAACTGGTTGCCGGGGCCGTTCTGGATGACCGTGAGGGTGGTGCCGGGCGGCAGGGCGGCCAGGCCGTTGCCGTGCAGTTTTCCCAGATCGTCGACGTTGAGGCTGGTGACGCTTTGCAGCGCGCCGTTGATGTAGACGGCACGTTCGATACCGAAGCTGAGCCTGAGGCCGTCGGCCGTTTCGAAACCGCCACGCATGCCGGCAAGTTCGTCGTCGCCGATGACGGCGGCACTGGCGAGCGTGGCGGGAAGCGGAATGGGGGGGGAGGCCTGGGTGGCCGTCGCCGTGGATGAGTTTGGAGCTGCATCCAGGTCGCCGTAGGCAAGGCCGGATACGTCGTGGGGGTGGAGCACGGTGGCTTCGACGACGGGCGCCCGCCAGGCCGGCTGGGCCTTGTTGTCCGTATCGAGCAGCGGAGGCGGCACGCAGGTGCCGCCAGGGTCGAGTGGCCAGTCGGCGAGCGCGAGCAGTTCCGCCGGCGGCGGGGCGCCCATGCAATGGGTGGGCGAGAATGCTTCCGTCCCCGTTCTTTCCGCTATCCCTGCCATGGCCGGAACGCCGCCGATGCCCGCGCCAAGCGCGATCCACGCAAGCAGGCGGCGCGGGAGGCGAGGGGAGCGGCCGGGTGGTTGCCTGGGCGACATGGCGTGGCTTCGCATGTGGATGGCCCGGTCAAAAATCCAGCGGGCCGCGGCGCAGCAGCAGAACGTCGGCCGCGTTGCCGTCGAGGCTGTCGCGTAGCGGCGCCTTGGGCCGGATGCGCCAGTCTTCGTTGCGGTCGAAGCGGGCAAGCTGGGTATGGGTGACGATCACGAGGGCGATGTTGTTGATCCAGCTACGCTCGAATTCGTCGCGCTTGACGATACGGGTGCCGACAGCCGGGTCGCCGATCAGCACTTCGCCCGCGCGCAGCCCTTTGACGACGACGAAATGGGTGTAGCCGTTTTCGTTGATCAGGGTGATACCGGGAATTTTCGCTTTCGCCAGTTGATCCAGTGTGGTTTCCACACCGCTGGCCTGGAAGCCCTTGCTGTCGAGGTACTGTTTCATGTCGAGCATGGAAAAGCCTTCGCGGCGGATCTTCTCGCGGTCTCCGCGCTCGAACATCGCCTGAAATATCTGGGATTCCTCGACACGCCAGCCGTAATGGTGGGTGAGCAGCGTGGCTACGGCCGCAGACCCGCAACTGAAGTCGTACTGCTGGTGCGTGGTCGAGATGAAGCGCGCTTCCTTCAGGCTGACGACCGGCACGCTCAGGCTGCCGCCGAGCGGGGCGACGAAGCGCAGGTCGTCGGCAACAGCCGTCGCGGCGGCGCATAGGAATCCTCCGTATGTGAGCGCCTTGCATAGAGATGGCCACCGTATCGCCGCGCCACCGGAAAGCGGATGTCGCGGGGAACGGGTGCCCGTCGTGGCTTTCACTGCGGCCTCCATCGCGGCCTTGTTACTGCAGTTCGACGTTGAGGATGACGGCGTTTTGAATCAGTACGCCGTTACCGCTGTTCTGGATGAAGATCGGCATGCCGGACGCGCCGGCGAGCGCGCCATCAGCAATGGTGTTGTGGCCGGTGACGAGGTCGTGGGCCTGTACTTCGCTGACCGAGCCGGTGGCGTGGATGTCGCTCAAATGGGTTTCCGTGCCGCCGCGCTGCCGGGCCAGCAAGGCCGTGTCCACTACCTTGCCGCCGAGTCTGGACACCGTGGCGTCCGCTGTGGCGTCCTGTTCCGCGTGCGTGTTGCCGGGAGAGCCGCAGGTGGCTGCCAGCGCGATGCCGAGGGCGATCATGGATTGCCGGGGGGTCATGGTTTGTGTCCTCCTCCAGGTGATCCCGCCCCGGCTCCGCGCGGATTGCGCCGCGTGGAGCCGGGGAGCGGATTGCCCGAGTGGTATTACCCTTGGTGGTACTACCCGGGGCGGATTACCTGAGCGTCAGGTTGGCCTGCACGTTGGCGCTTTGCTGTACCAATGCCCCGATACCGGTGTTCTGGGCATTGATGATGATGCCGGCGCCATTGGTGAAGCTGCCGCTGATCGTGTTGGACATGTTGAAGTGTCCCGCATCGACCGTGACTGTGCCGCCCGCGCCGCCTGCGCCGCCGGTGCCGCCCTGGCCGGAGCCGCCGGTTGCCGCACCCGCCGTGAGCGTGCCGCCCGCACCGCCTGCACCACCAGTACC
>JAVBSY010000059.1:0-2894 GCA_031556475.1 Azoarcus sp. | reverse complement strand
CGCATCAGCGGAATAGCGGTACTGGATGCCCCAGGTCAGCGGTGGCAGGTAGAGGCCCAGAGTGGGGCGGTCGAGCACGACTTCCTCGCGGTTTTCACCGTCGTCGGCGACCACGTGGATACTGCCTTTGACCGCGATGAGAAACTGCTTGCAGCGCAAATGGGCGTGTTCGCCGCGTACTTCGGCACCGGAGACGTCGTAGACGAGGAAGTAGCGCCGCGCCTCGAAGGGGATGTCGCGCCCGAGTTCACCCGCCGACAGCGTGCCGCGCAGGTCGATCACCTCTCGCAGCCGGTGCAGCGTGACGCCACGCACCGTCGTGGCGCTGACGCCGGGCTTGGCAGGCGCGGGATGTTCGCCGGTGACGATGGGTGTTTGTCCGGCGGTATTGACGTAGCCGACGATCTTTGCGGGATTGCCATGTACCACCGCATTGGGCGGTACCGAGCGTGTCACGACCGCGCCCGTGCCCACCGTGGCACGTATGCCGATGGTAACGCCGGGCAGGATGCTGACGTTGGCGCCGATCGACGCGCCGGCGCGGATCAGCGTGAGGCCGGCGGAGTCGGCATCCGGTGCGGGTGCCTGGTCCGGCATGTCGGCAAAGGTCGTGTTGGGGCCGATGAAAACGTCGTCTTCGAGCGTCACGCCCGCCCATAACTGTACGCCACCCTTGATCGTGACGCGGTTACCGACGACGACGCCGTCTTCGATCAGCACATGGTCGCCGATGTCGCATTGCGCGCCAATCTGCGCGCCGGGCAGGATACGGGTGAAGGCGCCGATCCTGCTGCCGCTGCCGATTTGTTTGCTTTCGCACAGAGCCTGGGGGTGAATGCAGGGGTGCGCCTCGTTCCGGTCGGTGACGGTCATCGTGTTCTCATCCATGCAAAGCGAGAATATGCGTGCTGCGGCCGAAGCGGTAACCCAGCGTTTCCCATACCCGGACGACCGCACGGTTGGTCGATTGTGTGGTCATGTAGCACAGATCGACGCCCTGCGCCTGCATCCAGTAACTCATTTCCGCAATCAGTTTCAGGTACCAGCCGCGCCGGGGGCCGGCGACCGCGGACAGCACCATGCGACCCACGCCGCGGCCGAGCAGTTTCGTGTAAGCGGGCATCAGGTCGGCGGTCAGGAATGCGTTCGGCGGCAGGTCGTCAGCCGGTACCATCACGATCGAGGCGAAACCGCGCACCGAATTCTGCGCGAAGACGGCAAGAAACTCATCCGCCACCTGTTCGCCGAAAAACGGGTCGGCGTGGAAACGGTCGTAGTCGTTGCGTGCCACGCAGGCGGCCTCGCGCAGATTGGGGATGTCCGCCTCGGTTGCCGCGCGCACGGCGGCGCGCTGCTCCCACTGGAAGGCGGCCACATCGTTGCGAAAATAGGTCAGGCGCGTTTCGATCAGGCGCAGGCCGGCCAGTCCCAGGCCTTGCAGGACGCGCACATCTTCGGAGGGGATTTCGGCGAAGCAGTAGAAGCGTCCGTGTCGTTCGGCGAGTGTTTTGCACAGCCGTGTTACGGCACCGGCGATCGATTGCTGTATGTCGGCATCCGTGCCCGCCGTCCATTCGATGAAGTCGATGCGCCAGGTTGGAACGTGGAAAAAGTCGCTGTCCCAATCCAGTTTGCGGAAGCGGATGCGGATTTCGCACGCCCCTTCCCGATCGTGGAACGATTCGGCATCGTGCAGCGCATCGAGCGCGGCCTGGCTCAGCACATTCCGCGCGTCGCGGACGAAACTCAATGGCGAATAAAAAAAAGCCCGTTCTTGCGCATCGACCATCAATTCACGCTCCAGTAAATAGTCCTGACTACCAGGATAGGGACACAGCCAGCGCCAGTGGCAGAAAAATCAAGGCGGCGAGATTGCCGAACAACACCATCGACGCCACTTTTTCAGGTTCCTGGTGATAACGCTCGGCAAAAATGTAATTAAGTACTGCCGGCGGCAGCGCGCCAAACACCAGCAGTATGGCTTGCTGTTGCGCGGGCAGGTCGAGCAGGCGCGCCACGCTCCAGGCCAACAGCATGCCGATGAGCGGGCGTGCCACGGCGGCGAAAACACCGAGTTTGATCGAGGTGAGGCGCGAATCGGTCAAACGCACGCCGAGGGCGAACAGCATCAGTGGAATGGAGATATCGCCCAGCATCTTGATCGCCACCATCAGGGGCGGCCAGATCTGTATGTTCGCGATGCCCACCGCCACGCCGGCCATGGTCGCAAACACCGATGGCACACGCCAGACGTTGCCGATACGCGCGTTGTGATCGAGCAGCCAGGCACCGAAGGAAAAATGCAGCAGGTTGGAAACGACGAAGGTAATGATCGCCGGCACCAGCGCGGCGTCACCAAAGGCCAGAACCGCGAGCGGGATGCCGAGGTTGCCGCAGTTGTTGAACATGATCGGCGGCACCAGGGTCTTGGGCGCGATGTGGTAAGCGCGGGCAATGAGCCAGGCTATCACCCCGGAGCCGGCCACGACCGCCAGCGTGCCGCCGGCCAGCGGCAGGTAGTCGACAATGTGCGTGTCCTTGCCGGCCAGCGCGGAAAACACCAGCGCCGGCACGAATACGTCCATGTTGAGCCGGTTGGCGTGGGACAGATCGGGCTTCATCCGCCGGCCGACGACATAGCCCAGCGCGGCGATGGCGAACAGCGGGAACAGGATCGAGGCGATGCGGACCAGCATGCGCGCGTTCAGCGACCGGCCGCGGCGGCGCGGCCCGTATCCGGCATCACCACGATGTCACCACGACATCACAACACGTAGCGGGCCAGGTCTTCGCGTTCGGCCAGTGGGCCCAGGCGGTCGTCGACGTAGGCGGCATCCACCGCGACCCGGTCGAATTTGCCGCGCCCGGCCTCGAACGACACCTCTTCGAGCAGC
>JAVBSY010000061.1:0-10270 GCA_031556475.1 Azoarcus sp. | reverse complement strand
TGTCCTTGCGATCGAGAATGTCGATGAGCGTCTTGCGTCCGTTCAGCACGACCGCCGCGGCACGCTCGGTGAGCGGCACGCGTGCCTTGATCTCCTCGGGGGAAGGCATGTGATCGATGGCGAGGATATTGAGGTTTTCGGTTTGTGCGACAGACATGGGGTGTGTTTCCGGGTGCGCCAAAATGAAGGAGCGAATTGTACCTCCTGGCGCCTGTTTCCTTGGTTGTGGAATGGGGCTTGAGGTGGGGATGGACCGGTGCTTGTCGCCGCTTATTCCCAGCGTGTGACAGCCAGGCGCAATCGGGCCTGGAAACCTTTTTTCGTGCTCAGCGGAATAGTCCAGCCATGTTCGTCTTGCTCCGCCGCCTTGCCCGTACTTTCGCCCCACGTATCGTCGCTCAGGTTGTAGCGTACCGACCAGCCCGCGGCGTTGGGTGTCGCACGAATCACCAGTGTCTCGCGGAACAGGTATTCGCCGGAAAGGTGCTTGTCGCTCCACAGAAAACCGTCGACCGTGTATCCCGTGGTGGAAACGGCCAGGTCGACGCTAAACACGAGGCTTCTCCCCACGGCGATACGGCTCGTGTCGAGAAATACCGAGAACAGCGTCGGTGAGCGCGGCTCGCCGTCGGCCATGGTTTCGGGCTTGAACAGGTCGTCGTAGCGGCGCAGCACGGCCGAAAAGGTTTCCCGCCGCCGCTCGGTCAATTTGTAGTTCATGCCGCCGCGCGGCGATACGGTCGCCTCGAAGTAATACGAGGCCCGCACCGCCTTGCCGGCGTCCTTCTCCTTTTGTACCGAAGGCGGCAAGGGCAACGCGTCTACATCGAGGGTGCCTTCGGCACGGACATTGCCGAACAGAAAGCGCGTAAGGTTCTGGTACCCCTCTTCGGAATTGACGATGCCGTAAGGGCCGCTGTGACTGCGATAGACGAAGGCGCGTGGCGAATTCTGGACGGAAGCGTTTTCGATGCGGACGAGGCCGTCGCTCATCTCGCCCACCAGCGCGGCCGACAACCCCAGGGCGGCGTCGTAATCGCGCTGATTGCTGCCGACGAGGCAGAACACGCGCTTCGGATCGAATTTGCCGTTGAGCGTATCGACACGTTCGGTTTTCTTCGGCAGCCCGAGGTAATCCGCCATGACGGTGCGGTTGAAGTTGTTCATGTCCCACAGGCCGAGAGCACGCGGCACGTTCATGCCGGGGATATCTATGCCGTTGTGCGGCGTGGCGTAGGTAAAGAGCTTATCCACCAGCCTGCGGTCGTCGTCGTCGCTGATCTGGTCGTTTTGCAGGAAGCTGCGGCAGATCAGGCCGCCCATCGAGTGCGCCACCAGATAGACACGGAACGCCTCCTGCGCCTCGGCATCGTCGCCACAGACCTGTTCTTTGACCTCGTGGATCAACTTCTTCAGGCCCTCGGCCGCTTCCATGATCGAAGGCACATGGCCCGAGCCCAGCTCTTTGTCGGCCTGCTCGTAATAGCGGTAGATGATGACGCTGCGGGCGTCGAGCGGACCGGTACGCTCGGCGCCGTCCAGGTAGGTGTCGCGATAGCCGTAATCCTTCATCAGCCGTACCAGCGGCGATTCGAAAATGTGCCGTTGCGTTCGGCCCTGCCAGTCCTGGCGCATCTTCGTCGAACCAAGGTTGAAGCCCATGTAGGGCGTGGCGACGGTGGCGGCGATTTCGCCCTGTGTCATTGCGTAGCCGCGAACGTAAATGATCGGGAAGAACGGGCGCGTGATTTTGGACATGGTTTTTTCCTCACGGCGATTTGGCGGGAAAGTTGCTGCAACAGGAGAATAACCCGGAAGCCGGCGCATGGATGCCGTGTGCGCATTACAAATACATGAGGGGGTGTTGTCCGCGCCTGCAGGTTTCGCCCGCAGGAGGCGAAGATGCAAACAGACGTTGCAGGCGCTTCCCTTGTGCTTTGTGGCCTGGGCCGCCGGCTTATACTGCCGTCGGGTGTGTTCGGCTGGTTTGGCCGCCTTGGTTTTCATCTCTCAGGGAAAGGAGTGGGCGGAAAGGAATCGAGAGATTCGGTTGACGGGATGGTTGGTAAAAAAATAACGCTGGCAAGGAAAGGAAGTTCGGGATGTTGAACCCGCAACAGTTGGAAAAGATCGGTTTGAGCGGCAGTAGCGCCCAGTTTTATCTCGCGGCGCTCGAACTCGGAGAGGCCTCCGTGGTGGAGGTCGCCAAGCGCGCGGGCATCAGCCGCACGCTGGCCTATAACACCCTGGCTCGTCTGTGCGACCGTGGCCTGCTGGCGCAGAGCCAGCGTAACGGGCGCACCGTCATCATCGCCGAGCATCCCAATACGCTGGTACGCAAGCTCGACGACGATCGCCGCCACTTGATGGATCTGATGCCGGAGTTGCTGTCGATGTACGGCGGCGCCAGCGTGCGTCCCCGCATCCGCTTCTTCGAGGGGCAGGAAGGGATTCTCAATGTGCTGTACGACACGCTGACCTGCCGCAGCGGCACGCTCAAGGCCATGCTGTCGATGCTCGAACTGCTGGAAACGCCGGGACGGCGCGCGATGGAGGAATACATCAAAAAACGCATCGCCACGGGCCTGAAACTCCAGGTGATCCGCTCTCGCGGCGAGGAGGTCGACAATATCTGGCCGACTTCGGGCGACGACGCGCGGGAACTGCGTTACGCCGAACACGACGGGCCTTTCGCGATGACGCTCTACATTTACGACAACAAGGTGGCGATGGTGTCGTCGCGGCGCGAGAACTTCGGCATGATCATCGAGAGCGAGGAATTCTCGAATCTGCAGGCAACGCTGTTCAATGCGTTGTGGGCAACCAGTACGCCAGCGTAGCGGCTTTCGTTTTCATTCAGAAAAAGCCCGGTGTACCGGGCTGTGGAGAGGCATAGGCAGTTTTCGTTTGTGAAATTCAGTGCCGATCCCGAGAGGGAGGGGGAAGGCGTTGAAAACGGCCAATCCCCCTCGCTACCATCGGGCTGCAAGTCATCAGTGCGCAACCGCGCCCGCCGCGCCGACACCGGTCTGGGCGCGCACTTCCTGGCTGGGGAAGGCGGCTTTTTCGCTGTCGGCCTGTGTACTGCGGTCGAGGCTGGAAACGATCCAGATGACGAGGAACGCCAGCGGCATCGAGAAGATTGCCGGTTGTTCGTATGGAAACAGCGGCGTCGGATTGCCGATCACGTTGACCCATACCGCCTTCGAACAAACGACGATGGTGACCGCCGAAACCAGCCCGGCAATGCTGCCCCACAGCGCGCCGCGCGTCGTCAATCCACGCCAGTACATCGAGAGCAGCAGCACCGGGAAATTGCACGAGGCGGCGATGCCGAACGCGATGCCCACGAGGAAGGTCAGGTTGTGCTTCTGGAACATGATGCCCAGAATCACCGAGACGACGCCGATGCCGATGGTTGCCATCTTCGACACCTGCAGTTCCTTGGTTTCGGAGCTGTTTCCCTCCTTGATGATCTGCGCGTAGATGTCGTGCGAGATCGCCGAGGCGCCCGCCAGTGCCAGGCCGGCGACGACCGCGATGATCGTGGCGAAGGTGACGGCGGAGAGGAAGCCGAGGAACAGATCGCCACCCAGTGCCTTGGACAGGTGCAGCGCGACCATGTTGTTGCCACCGATCAACTTGGCCGCCAGATCGCCGCCCTCGAAGAACTCCGGCTTGGTGCCCACGAGCACGATGCCGGCAAGGCCGATGATGGCGGTGAGAATGAAGAAGAAGCCGATGAATCCCGTGGCGTAGAACACGCTCTTGCGTGCTTCCTTGGCGTTCGAGACGGTGAAGAAGCGCATCAGGATGTGCGGTAGCCCCATCGTGCCGAACACGAGGCCGAGCGACAGTGAAATCACCGTAACCGGATCGCTCAGGAACGCGCCGGGCGCCATGATCTTCACGCCTTCCTTATGCACCTGCACGGCCTGGTCGGTCATTTCGTAGAGGCTGAAGCCGAAATGGGACAGCGCCATCAACGACAGTACAGTACCGCCGCTGAGGAGCAGCACGGCCTTGACGATCTGTACCCAGGTCGTTGCGATCATGCCGCCGAAGATCACGTAGACGATCATCAGGCAGCCCACCAGCATCACCGCCACTTCGTAGCGCAGGCCGAACAGCAGGCGTACCAGTTCGCCCGCGCCGACCATCTGCACGATCAGGTAGAAGCAGACCACGATCAGTGAATTGATTGCGGAGACGAGGCGGATTTTCTTCGGATCGAGACGGAATGCCGTGATGTCGGCGAAGGTGAAGCGCCCGAGGTTGCGTAGGCGTTCGGCCATCAGGAACAGGAATACCGGCCAGGCGGCGAAGTAGCATAGGATGTAGATCAACCCGTCGAAGCCCTTCGCGTACACCATCGAGGATATCCCGAGCAGCGCTGCCGCCGAGCAGTAATCGCCGGCAATCGCCAGCCCGTTCTGGAAGCCGGTGATGCCGCCGCCGGCGGTATAGAAATCCGCCGTCGAGCGCGTCCGGCGCGCCGCCCACCACGTAATGCCCAGGGTGGCCAGGACGAACAGCCCGAACATGCCGATCGCCAGCAGATTGAACGGCTGTTCTGCCTGGTCGGGCGCGGCGAGGGCAGGGGCGCTTGCAGCCAGCAGCGCGCAAAACAGTCCAAGCGTGCGATGGCTCATGACTTCCCCTCCATCGCTTCGTGTATCAGGCTTTGCTGCAGCATGTCGAAACGGCTGTTGGCGCGGTAGATATAAAACCCGGCGAGCAGCCAGAAGGCGATCATCAGGCCGATGACCAGCGGAACCCCCTGAGACAGTGCGTGCCCCTGGGAAAGCGGTGTGGAGATCACCGCCGGGTTGAAGGCCACCAGGCCGATGAAAGTGTACAACCCGATCAATACGAGCCAGGTCGAAAGCCGGGCCAGCCTGTCGCGTTCGCGCGTCAACTGCTGGTATTTCTCGCTATGACGCAGGCGCTCGTAGAGGTCTGCGTGCGTATTCGCATTCATGAAATCTCTTTCCAGTCATACTTGGGATGTCATCGAGACGCGGAGGACGGCTGAACACCGCTTGTTCGCGGATTTCGCGTGGCACTCCGGTGCCTCGTTTTTGTCCCGATTGATCTGCTGCCGGTGTCAGTCGTTCATTGGCGCGACGGGAGGCATCGGGTTCTCGTTGACGAGCAGGCGGAAAATTTCCGGGCGGGAATAGTGTCCGGTCGCGTCGAAGTCGAGACGGGAGCGCACGATGTCGTCGTGGTCGATCTCCGCGTACAGGATCGTTTCTTCGGCGAAATTCGGCCCCGCCAGCACTTTGCCCAGCGGGTCGACGATGCAGGAGCCGCCCCGCATCATCACGCCCTGGTCGACAGGTGCTTCGTAGTCCTGTGGGTACTCGGCGCGCGTGATGTACTGGCAGGCCGACAGCACGTAGCAGCGCCCTTCGAGCGCGATATGCTGCATCGACGGCAGCCAGGTATCGCGGTCGTCGGCGGTCGGCGCGCAGTAGACGGTGATGCCCTTGGAGTACATCGCCATGCGGAACAGCGGCATGTAGTTTTCCCAGCAGATCACCGAACCGATGCGGCCTTGCGGCAGATCGAACACCGGTATCGTCGAGCCGTCGCCGAAACCCCAGATCAGGCGTTCGGTGGCGGTCGGCATCAGCTTGCGGTGCTTGCCCAGCAGCTTGCCCTTATCGTCGAAGAACAAAACGGTGCAATCCACCGTGCCGTTGAGCGGATCTATTTCCAGAACGCCGATGACGACCGCGCGTCCCGCAGCCGCGACCGCTTCGCCGATACGGTCGGTGATCGGCCCCGGTACCTCGATCGCGCCGGCGCTATAGACGCGGAATGCCTCGCGCCCTTCCGGCGTGCGGCGGCCGACCGAACCGCCGAAGGCCGCGAGCTTGGGGTAGCCGGAAATGAATACTTCCGGAAACACGATCAGTTTCGCCCCCTTGCTGGCTGCTGCGTGGATGTAATCGACCGCCTTGGCGGCGCTTCTTTCGGCGTCGAACGGCACTGCGGCCGCTTGGACGACTGCCGCCAGATATTTGTCTCTCATCGAAAATCCTCCTGGATGGTTACTAACGGGCGCTGCGCGTTTCAACATCGGGTCCGTTTGTCGATCCGGAGTGACAGGGCGTTGGCGCATCCGCAAAAAACGCACGAAATCGTGCGCCAATGCATTATTGAGCGCATGGGGGTTGATGTCAAATTTTTTTGACCAAAATACAAAAAACGTTTTTTTGTATTGAAAATAAAGGAAAAATCGTTGTTTTTATTTCAAATAATATTTACATATGATTTCTTTTATACCCGTGGTGCCACCCGGGCAGCGGTGCGGCTGTGGCGCTTTTTGATTCGGCGCGCGATGCATGGCGGCTTCGTGTCCGGTGCGTTTGGGCAAACCTGTCGTTCGGAACGGTCTGTGTCCGGACAAGTGGAGGTATTACTTCGCGGTATCCGATCGGTTGGGCATCGGCGATGCGAATGTATTGGCCGATCTGTCCGGGCGGATCGTTGCCCCAATCGAGCAGGTTGGCACCGGTTGTGCCTGCGGCATGTGCAAAAATCCATGACGCTCTGGGTGAGCGTGGCATTTGCACTGTCATTCCTTCGCGGGATGAGGCTGTATTGCGGGGGAGGGGGGCGCAGCGGAATTGTCGAAACGGCTGCCAGTGAAAGGTTGTGCGGCGGGGGGGCTGCTGCGGCGCGTGCTCGTGGGGAGGGTGATTACCGATTCAGGGCTTTGACCGGATTGCGCCTGAGTACCCGGCTGCCTGGGGTGCGAGCGGTCGAAGCTTGCGCCCGTATGGCCAATCTGTGCGCGATGGCCACTGTGAATGTGCCCCGAAACGCATGTGATGCAAATGGCATTTAGTTTCGGCGGCGAAAAAGGATGGTTTTTATTTCAATTGGTTGTTCGTGCGTAAACGTTTCTTGACACCGCTAAAGGCGGTATTTTCTGGGAACATTCCCGGAAAGGTTGTGGTAAATAAAAATGTTACATATTATGACTTTGTTTTCCAAACCGTAGCCACCATGGCTTAAAAATTGACGGGATGGGTGTGGCATTGAAAAAGCGTATGTTCAGGGGCGATGAAAAAAAGAAAAAGAGTGCCATTCCTTCTTTTTGGCCATTTTTGGATATGCCGTTAAATTATCGCTCGATAGCTGGTATCCCGCGTGCTTTGTCCAACTGGCATAGAGATGTATCAGATACGAATCGTTCCAGAGCGAACCCCGAGATTCAGGGCTTGGCAGCGAAAAATATTTCCCTATGAAGGAGAAGCATCGTGGGTATCATGAATTTTTTCTCAGGTAAACCTCCGAACGACACGAGTGCGTCTGGCGCAGTCGATACCGCGAATAAAGTTTCCGCTCAAGCGTTAATGGAGGCGCTGGACCGCTCGATGCTGATTATCGAGTTTTCTCCGGATGGACAGATTCTGGATGCCAATCAGAATTTCATGGCGGCGATGGGGTATTCGAAGACCGAATTGATCGGAAAAAATCACCGCACGCTTTGTCCGCCGGAGTATGTTGCGGATAGTCAGTATGCCGCGTTCTGGCAAAAGCTCCGTTCAGGGGAGTTCATATCCGGAAGGTTCAAGCGGGTAAAAAAAGACGGCTCCACCGTTTGGCTGGAGGCTTCGTATAACGCTGTGCTCGATAAGGCTGGAAAAACCTGCAAGGTCGTCAAAATCGCCCAGGATGTCACCGAACGCGCCGATGAGGAACTGATGGCCAAGGCAACCATGGAGGCGGCCAAAGGTTCCATGCTGTTGATCGAATTCGATATGCAGGCTCAGGTTATTGGAGCGAGCCCGAAATTTCTCGAAGCAATGGGCTACTCCTTTGCCGAGTTGCGAGGGCAGCATCATAGAACTTTCTGTGATGCCGCATTTGCGGCGTCACCCCAATATGAAAAATTCTGGAGCCAGCTCAGAAAGGGCGTTTCCATCAGCGGAACCTTCAGGAGAAAGAACAGGGCTGGAGACTTCGTATGGCTCGAAGCATCCTATACGCCGATCGTCAACGACGTCGGCGAGGTTGTCCGCGTCGTAAAGTTGGCCAGCGATATCACGCTTGCACAGAACAACCAGATGGAAGACCGGGAAAAGATTCTCGAAGCCGTACGCCTGACGGATCTTGCCAAAGTCGATGCGACAAAGGCCCAGGATCTGGGGCGGGAAACGGAAACGTATATGGAGTCCCTGTCCGGCGCCGTTTCCGCCTCAGCCGATGAAGCGAGAAATCTGACCAGTATTTCGGAGAACGTCGGCGTCATTGCCAAGGCAATTCGGGATATCGCTTCCCAGACGAATCTGCTGGCGCTGAATGCGGCAATCGAGGCCGCCAGGGCGGGAGAGCATGGCAGGGGGTTTGCGATTGTCGCCGACGAAGTCAGAAAACTGGCGGAAAAAAGCGACATGCAGGCAATCGAAATCGAGAAGATGATCGCAGAGGCGCAGAAAGGGGTGGAAATCTCCCTGGGCAGTCTGAAACATTGCCTTGATCTGGCCGACCAATCGAAAAACTGCTCGCACGACTCCAGGGAATCCATCGAGATCATCAAACATCAGGTCGATGGACTTGCTTCGCTGCTTGTCAAGTTGCATGCGGCGGAATCCCGGGCAATGGTAGGCGCGGATGGAGAGGTGCTGTGACGGTGCGGCAGTTGCCTGGTTTTCACCGCCGATGATGCGACGCGTGTAGCCGCATGGCTCCGGGCCAATCAGGTTCGATGGGCGGCGGCAGTCGGGGCGAGGGCTGCGCTTCTGTTTGCGGGCACGGTGTCGAAAACCGGGTCGCACCATCCCCCGGCACGCTTCTTTGGCGTTTCCGGCCCCGCTGCGTTACAACCAGCGCGCGCGCCGGAAGCGCCAGTAGAGAATCCCGCACGAAGCCGCGATCAGGCCCAGGGCCAGCGGGTAGCCCCAACGCCATTCCAGTTCGGGCATCACCTTGAAGTTCATGCCCCATATGCCGGCGAAGGCGGTGGCGACGGCGAAAATCCCCGCCCAGGCCGCGAGTTTCTTTCTCACTTCTGTCTGGTCGATGGCGACCATTGCCAGGTTTACCTGGATCGCGGTGGTGATGGTTTCGCGCGTGCTGTCGAGCGAGGCGTTGATGCGCACGAGGTGATCGTAAATATCGCGAAAGTAGGTGCGGGTGTTGCCGCACACCTCCGGCACGCGGCCGCTCTGCAGTTTGCCCGCGGCTTCCATCAGCGGGGTTACGGCGTGCTTGAGGATGGTGATCTTGCGCTTGAGCCGGTACAGACGGCGAATGGTCGATTGGGCCGCGCCTTTGGTGAAGATGCGGTCCTCGATCGCTTCCAGTTCGTTTGCCAGTTTTTCGATGAGCGGGAAGTAGCGGTCCACCACCGCGTCCATCAGTGCGTAGAACACGTAGCCGGAACCTTTTGCCAGCATTTTCGGTTCGCGCTCGCAGCGTGCGCGCACGCCGAGAAAGCCTTGCTGGCTGCCGTTGCGCACCGACAGGATGTAATTGACCCCGATGAACACATGCACTTCGCCGATGTTGAAGTGGTTGCCGTCTTCCTCGACCAGGTGCATGACGGCGAACACCTCGTCGCCGTACTCCTCGATCTTCGGTCGCTGGTGACCGTGGTGCGCGTCCTCGATGGCGAGTTCGTGCAGACCGAATTCTTCCTTCATCTGCGCCAGTTCTTCGAGCGAGGCGTCTTTCAGCGCGACCCAGACGAAGCAATCCGGCCGTGCGACATAGTTGCTGATTTCCGTGATCCCGATGTCGGCGAGCTTGCGTCCGTGTTGGTAGGCGATGCAGTTGATGAGCATGGATACGCCCTCCGTGGTGGAGACGGTTTTCAGTCCAGGTTTCGGTCCGGCGGTGTCAGGCTTTCACCGCCGTGAGCAATTCTTTCACTGCCTGCACTCGCTGCTTCAGGTCCGGCAGGCTGGCGCGGCGGATCAGGCGGTCGGGGCCGGCCATCCTGGTGTTGCGGTCCTTCTGGATGAGCAGGATGACCTTGGCCGGATCGATCGGCGCGTCGGGGCTGAACTGTACGCTGATCTGCGCTTCCGAGGCATCGAGTTTATGCACACGGAAAGGTTTCACCAACAGGCGCAGGCGGTGAGTTTCGAGCAGCGCCTGGGTTTGCGGTGGCAGTTCGCCGAAGCGGTCGATCAGTTCCTCCTGCAATTCGCGCAGGTCTTCCTCCGATTCCCCGTTGGCCAGCCGTTTGTACAGCGTCAGCCGTTCCTGCACGTCGCTGCAATAGTTCGAGGGCAGCAGCGCCGGGGTG
>JAVBSY010000037.1:0-37207 GCA_031556475.1 Azoarcus sp. | reverse complement strand
TTTGGTTTTTTCGTTCATTGACATTCTTCTGATCGTGCTTATAATCGCGTCTCTTGCCCAGATGGCGGAATTGGTAGACGCACTAGTTTCAGGTACTAGCGCTGCGAGGCGTGGAGGTTCGAGTCCTCTTCTGGGCACCATACACCAAGCCATGAAGGCTGGTTGATACACCGGCATAAGCCCGCGAAAGCGGGCTTTTCCGTTTCTGCCCCATCCCCGTCCAATCCCCGTGTAAACCGCGTATTTCCCGTAAAACAACCGTCCGTCGTGTTGGAGGGCAACGAGATGCTGCGGTGCAGTATAACAATATCCCATGTCGTGTTGTGGGGGTTCCGTTCGATGCGCCCCAGTGCTTTCCGCATCGCCGAGATCGTGCATTCCCGAAGGAGCCGCCCGATTTTCCCAAAGGTTTGAGGTGGTGGGGGCGGTGCTGTTACCGCCTGCCGCTGATCGATCGGCTGTCCGCATGCGGCTTCATGCCCTCGGCTCGAATCACCATATGGCACCGCCTGTCATCCACGAATGCGCGGCCGAGTTTCTGCAGGATCGGATATAAGGAATGCATGATGGAACATGGTAGCCGGCACACGGCAAGCGCTTTCAACCAATAAGTATTCCCGTATTTGTTTTATTCATGAGGTTGTCTCAGAAGTGGAAAACGCGATCTGGATTTTGCTGTAGGCAACCACACTCAATCCGGATACCCCAAAAACCTCACTCGAAGAGCGCTGTCGTTTTCAGAAGAGGGGCCTATCGTCTCGCTGCACGCGTCAGACTCCTGAACGGGCAGCCCTATGCACAAGACGCTGTGAGGGGGCCAGAATTGCTCAGAAGTCCTGGCATGAAGCGTGTTTTGCGATGTGAGAACTCATCATCAGTAGCCCGCCTCTTTTTGGTGCCGGAAGGCTAGAACATACACTGCATCGTCGGCCGGCTCGTGGCGGTACAGAGCCACATAGCCGGAACCCCCGAAGGCAATCATCAGTTCGCGTAACTCGGGCATTTCAAGGAACGGGCGGCCAATGTCGGGGGCTGTTTCCAGGAGCAGGAATTGCTGCTCAATGACCAAGCCGGCCCGCCTCGCGGCCTCCGGAGCCTTGGTAGCCAGAAATTGCCGACATCGCTCCAAGCCTTTCGCTGCGCCTTCGGTGACGATTACTCGTGGCACTCTGGCGCCGCCTTTTCGTCATCAGTGCCCCAGGTGTTCAACCAGGCGCGTGCTTCCTGGCTGGTCAGGTGCCGACCTGTTTCCTTGTAGGCCGCCCACGAAGCCAAGGCTTCCTGCTTGAAACTCTCGCGTGCTTCCTCACGCTCGACATACTGCTGGATGGCTTCGAGCATGATCCAGTGCGGCGAGCGGCGACGCTGGCTGGCGAGGTGATGGACACGGTTTTTCAACGTGTCGTCGATCTTGAGAGACGTTGCCATAGTGAGCTTTTTTATCACGTAGTAATACCAAGTGATACTATAGTTTTTCCTTACATCCAAGTCCACCCTTGCCTGCGTCACCGCTCTCCCGGCAAACTCTTCTAACACTGCGTACAAGCGGATCCTCAAAAGCTGCGCTTTTGCCGTCCGCTTATCTCCACTTTAGGCGCCGTTCCATCCATATCTTATCGAGAAAGTCAAAAGCAATGAAAGATTTAATACTCGTATTTCTATTTACGGCAGGTCAGGTTGAATTCAGCGCATTTGGGCCGGACGTAATCCAAGTTCAGTCTTTCTTAGACAACGAAGAAACTAAATCTGCCTTTATTCAGCTACTTGAAGAACAATCGTCCAGACCTAACGCTAAAGTATGTGCCGTAGTTCCCTCCTATGATTATGAAAGCCATTTGCACAAGCCACTTTATGAATTGCTCACAAAGAAAGGAGATGATTTGCCTGGAATTTGGGAGCAACAGGACGGTATAAGGAAAATTTTTAGGCTGGACAAAGATGCAAACGTTTCTATTGAAGACTCCATTCGTTTTTGTAAACTCGCAGCACCTGTAGCCTTCAAGGACTATGGCAAAAAATAGCTCTCTATCTTTGCTATCAAGAATGCCCAACCCTCCGCTTCAGAGAGACGCTATACCGGCAAGCCGGTTCTGCACCCCTGAGCTTCGACGTTAGAGCACATAGGCCTCGGCACATGAAAACCATCACTTTGAACATTCTTTCCGAGCAATCCAACCACGCGGTTGTACAACTGCCGGAACGTCAATTCCCTGGCTCGGTCGTGCAAGGCGATTCACTCGCTATCCTTTGCTCGGAGGCCAAGGAAATATCGCAACGGCTCCTGCAAGCAGGCTGTACAGATGAAGACTTTCTTTATCTGGCTCAGGAGCACCAAGAGAAGTTGCTGGCGCGGTTGCTTCACTACCAAGAGGTTCTTGCGGCGCATAGCATTCCGCTTCCTTACTTTGCCGCAGCAGCGCCAAGAGATTTTGTGGCTCTTGTCGCAGACAGCGACGAAAATGCGCTCTAGCAATCCAGTCAACCGGACTTCCTGCCCCATTCCCGACCAATAAAGTACGCGGTCCGGAGGTACATCCGTCCGGCGCACCATCGTCTCAAGCTCCTCACAGCCATGTGAAACCTATTAATCATATTCCTATTAAATGATGAACAACCTTGTACAGATGCTTACACAAGCATGCGAAGAGTTGGGCCTCCAGGTAGCGTTCGGATTTGTCTTAATGCTGGCGAATGGCTCTCGTGTTGTTGCTTGCGCTCATATTCCGTCGCTTGGAGCTTTCAGAGGAATGCTGATTTTTCGTTCCTATGGCGAGATCCAACCATATGCTGAAGAGATTGTTCGTTCGGGCTACGGTTATAGTATTTTGGATGAGCCACGCCCCGATGAAAACTTCGATCTTGAGTCTTTCAAGGAAATGTTTTTTGATTGGGGATGGACTGGCGAAGCATCGTCAAAACCTTTCTGGATGAAATAAGACGGCATCAATATCTAGCGTAATTAATGGGTCACCCATTGGCTCGCATAGATCTGGGTGAGTCAAGCGAACCCCGATGTATGTGATGCATTTTTCTCCACAAAAAAAAGAGAAACCTCCTGCCCGTTGTTAAAACAAAATGGCCTCCATGAAAACCGGAGCGATTCAGCTCGCTTCACGCTTTCAGCTTTACTCTTCGCCCCATCAAATTTCGCTGTTCACCAGAAGGCAAGTCTGCCCAGACTTCTTTATAAGGCTGATCGGTTTGTGGGTATCGCCGCCATCGAGCGAAATCTCAACAAACAAGTCTTGATTCCCGAAAGACTGCAACTCCTCGATCAACTGCCGAATTGTCTTGCCTCGAACAATCCAGTCGGGTTGCACTACCGATGCCTTGTTCATATCAGTCCCCCATGCGTTTCAAGTCGATATCGAAGGTTCCGGATCGATTCTTCTGACCGGATAACCCGTCGGCCGGTCGCCATACGCGGCGCGAAGCCATGCCGACCCCGGTTTTCACTCGTGCCGCAACGCCTCGATTGGGTTCAGTTGCGCCGCGCGTCGTGCCGGGGTGTAGCCGAAGATCACGCCGATCACCGCCGAGAACACGAAGGCCAGCAGGTTGATGCCGGGGTTGAAGAGGAACGGCATCTGCATCAGCGTGGTCAGCCCCCAACAGGCGACGAAGGCGAGCACGATGCCGATCAGCCCGCCACTGGCCGACAGCACCATCGCCTCGATCAGGAACTGCAGCAGCACCTCGCGTTCGAGCGCGCCGATCGCGAGCCGGATGCCGATCTCGCGTGTGCGCTCGGTTACCGACACCAGCATGATATTCATGATGCCGATACCGCCGACGAGCAGGCTCACCGCCGCCACCGCGCCGAGCAGCCCGGTCAGCGTGCGCACCGTGCCGGAGAGCGTTTCGGCGATCTGCTTGGTGTCCATGACGTTGAAGTTGTCGACGTCGGCTTCCGAGAGCTTGCGGCGTTCGCGCAGCAGCGAGCGTAGCTGCGCCATCACCGCTTCCGTATCCGCGTTGTCCTTCTGCGCGATCATGATCGAGGGGACGTCGAGGTTGCCGGTGAGCCGGCGCTGCACGGTGGTGATCGGCATCAGCACGGTGTCGTCCTGGTCCTGCCCCATGCCGCCTTGCCCTTTCGAGGCGAGCAGGCCGACGATCTGGCATGAGAAGTTCTTGACCCGGATCTCGTCGCCGAGCGGATTGCGGCTGCCGAAGAGTTCGCTGCGAACGGTCGCGCCGATGATGCAGACCGCCTTGCCGGCGGCTTCTTCTTCCGGCAGGAAATCGCGCCCCGACCCGAGCGTCCAGTTGCCGACTTCGAGATAGGCGTTGGTGGTGCCGGCCACCGAGGTCAGCCAGTTGTTGTTGCCGGCCACCAGCGTGACCTGGCGGCTGACTACCGGTACGACTTCGTTGATGCCGCCGATCTGCTGCCGGATCGCCTCGACGTCGGCCTTGCGGAAGTTCGGCGAACTCGCCGCGTCGCGCCCTGGTCCGAGCCGCTGGCCCGGACGCAGCATCAGGAGATTGCTGCCGAGACTGGATATCTGGTCGGCGACCATCTTGGTCGCGCCGTTGCCGAGCGTGACCATCGTGATCACCGCGGCCACGCCGATGACGATGCCGAGGATCGTGAGGAAGGAGCGCATCAGGTTGCGCCGGATCGCGCGGATCGCGAGCAGGAAGGCGCTCAGGAGCATGGCGCGGCTTCCTTCGTCTCGTCGCTCGCGACCAGCCCGTCGACGAAGTGCACCATGCGGTGCGCATACTCGGCCATGTCGGGCTCGTGGGTGACCATGATTACCGTGATGCCCTGCTCGGTATTGAGCGCGGCGAGCAGTTGCATGATCTCGTGGCTGCGCTTGCTGTCGAGGTTGCCGGTCGGTTCGTCGGCGAGCAGCACGAGCGGGCTGGTGACGATCGCGCGCGCGATCGCGACGCGCTGCTGCTGGCCGCCGGAGAGTTCGCCCGGGGTGTGGTGCTCCCAGCCTTCGAGCCCGACGCGGGCGAGCGCCGCGCGTGCGGCCTTGTGCCGCTCGGCCGCATCGACGCCACGATAGAGCAGCGGTAGCTCGACGTTTTCCAGCGCCGAGGTGCGTGCAAGCAGGTTGAAGCCCTGGAACACGAAGCCGAGGCAATGCCGGCGCAGCATCGCGCGCTGGTTGCGGTCGAGTTGCTCGACGTGCGCGCCGCTGAACGCGTATTCGCCCGAGGTCGGCGTGTCGAGGCAGCCGATGATGTTCATCGCGGTCGACTTGCCCGAGCCGCTCGGCCCCATCACGGCGACGAATTCGCCAGCCGTGATTTTCAGGTCGATGCCGCGCAGCGCCTGGAACGCGGCCTGCCCCTCGCCGAAGGTCTTGGTGATGCCGGCCAGTGCGATCAGCGGTTCGCCGCCGTTCGCGGTCATCGGATCGGCCCCCGCGAGCCGTCTTTGGGCTGTCGCACAGGCATGCTCATTTTTTCGCCGCCAATTGTTCGGTGATCACGGCCATGCCCGGTTTCAGCTCGCCGTCGAGGATCTCCGTCAGGCGGCCGTTGGTGACGCCGGTCTTGACCGGTATCGCGCGCGGGCCGGTCTTGTCGAGCACCCAAACCTGCTGCGCGCTGCCGGCTTTCACTGCCGTCGCCGGACGTTTCTGGTCACCGGCTCCGCGCGGCGGGCCCGGCAGCAGGCTGCTGACGACGCTGCGGTTCGCCGTCTTCGCCGCGTCGGCCTGGGCCGGGGTGAAGCGCAGCGCGGCGTTCGGCACCAGCAGCGCGCCGTCGCGGTCGGCGGTGACGATCGAGGCGGTCGCGGTCATGCCCGGGCGCAGCGCGAGATCGTCGTTGCGCACTTCGAGTACGGTCTTGTAGGTCACGACATTGTCGGTGATCGTCGAGCCGAGGCCGACGCGGCGGATGTTGGCCGGAAAGTCGCGGCTTGGCCATGCGGCCACGGTGAAGGTCGCCGGCTGGCCGATCTCGACCGTGCTGACGTCGGCCTCGTCGACCTGTACCTGCAACTCCATCGTCTTCAGGTCTTCGGCCAGTGTGAACAGCACCGGTGTGGTCATCGTCGCCGCCACCGTCTGGCCCGGCTCGACCTTGCGCGAGAGCACCACGCCGTTGATCGGCGAACGGATCGTGGCCTTGCCGAGATTGGTCTGGTCGGTGGTGAGCGTCGCGCGCGCCTGGACGACCTCGGCCTGGGCGCTCGCCCCGTTGGCGATCGCGCGCTGCAGGACGGCTTCGGCCGTCTCGAGTTCGGTCTTGGCCGGCACTTTTCCGCCCGAGAGTTCGGCGACCTGCTGCATGCGCGCGAGCGATGCCTTGGCTTCGGCCATGGTCGCGCTGGTCTGTGCGACGGCGGCCTCGGCCGCGGCGAGCGCGGCCTTGGACTTGGTCACCGCATCGTCGAGCTTCGCGGTGTCGAGTTCGGCCAGCAACTGGCCTTCCTCGACGTAGTCGTTTTCCTCGACGAGCACTTTCGCCAGGGTGCCCGACAGTTCGGAGCCGACGTCGACCGACTTGGTCGGCTGCAGCGTACCGGTGGCCGAGACGCTGACGACGAGCTTGCCCTGCGTGGCTTCCTCGGTCAGGTAGCGGTTCGCGGGGTCGTCGCCGTTGCCCGAGAACATCAGCCAGGCACCGATGGCGAGTGCGATCACGACGACCGCGGCCAGCCATTTGCGCCAGGGTTTGACGCGGCCTGCCGGCGCGTCGCCGAGGATGCCGGCGAGCGCGGCGGGAGTCTTCTTCGCGTTGTCGTTCATGACGGTGAGCCTTCGGTATCCTGCCCGGCGGCTGCGGCGGAGCCTTGCTCCCAGCCGCCGCCCAATGTCTTGTAGAGCGTGATCAGATCGGTCCGCATGGTGGCTTCGGCATTCGCGAGACCTTCCTCGGTCGAGAGCAGCGTGCGCTCGGTGTCGAGCACCTGCTGGAAGTCGGCAAGGCCGGACTGGTAGAGGTTGCGCGAGAGTTCCGCCGCGTTGCGCGCGGCGACCACCGCCGCGCTGCGCGCATCGACACGTTCGCGCCCGAGCGCGTAGGCGGTGAGCGCGTTCTCGACCTCTTCGAGCGCGGTCAGCACGCTGCTCTCGTAGGACACCAGCGCCTGCTCCTGTACCGCGTTCTGGGCCTCGACCTGGCTGCGCAGCCGTCCGCCATCGAAGAGCACCGCGGCGAGCGAGCCGATGAGCGAGCGCGAGTACGTGCCGGGGTCGCCGAGCGCACCGAAACTGTAGGCCTGCCAACCGAACGAGGCGGACAGGTTCAGGCTCGGGAAGCGCTGCGCGAGCGCCTGCCCCACGCGCGCGGTCTCGGCGGCGAGCGTGCGCTCGGCCGCGATCAGGTCGGGGCGGCTGCGCAGCACGCCGGCCGGGATGCCGGTCGCCACGCTCGCGGGCACCGGCGGCAGCGGGCGCACTTCGGCGAGTTCGTCATGCAGCGCGCCGGGGTTCTTGCCGAGCAGGACGGCGAGCCGGTTTTTTGCTGCCGTGAGTCCGATTTCGAGATCGGGGATGCCGGCGCGCGTCTGCTCGCGGTTCGTGCGCGCCTGCTCGACTTCGTTCGCACGCGCGAGTCCGGCCTGGTAGCGCCATTCGGCAATCTGCAGCGTCTCGCTCTGGCTGGCGAGGTTTTCGCGCGCGATCTTGAGGCGTTCCTGGTAACTGCGCAGATCGATGTAGTTGCGCGCGACCTCGGCCACCAGCGAGACGCGCGTGCCGGCGAGATTCGCTTCGCTCGCCTCGAGGTCCGCGCCGGCCGCTTCGACCGCGCGTCGTGTGCCGCCGAAGATGTCGATTTCCCAGCCGACGTCGAAGCCGGCGTTGTAGAGCGTGCGGTTTTGCTGGTCGGCACTCGAGGTGTTTGTGCTGCGGTTCGCTCCGGCCGCGGCCGAAACAGTGGGAAAATAGCCACTCACGGCGAGATCGCGGCTCGCTCGTGCCTGCCGCAGCCGTGCTTGTGCGAGCCGCAGGTCGGGGCTGGCGGCGAGCGCCTCGTCGATCAGGCGGTCGAGCAGCGGATCGTCGAGCTGGCGCCACCAGTGTGCCAGTTCGCGGCCGGGTATGGTCTGCTCTGTGGTGGCCGCCGACCAGTTTGCCGACAGCGCAAGTTCGGGCGCCCTGTAGTCGGGTCCGACCGACGGCAGATGCGAGCAGGCTGCGAGCATCGCCGCGATGCCGGCAATGGGAATTCTTCTGAATTTCATGCTGCAGCGTTCCACCGCGAATCGGAAAAAAGTACTGTCCGGTACACAATATGCTCCAGCATGCAAAGCAGTAAAGTATACTGAACAAATTGGTACACTTATAGGTCAGCCATGCGAAAGAAGACCGAAGCTAAACGCCTGGCAATTCTCGAAGTGGCGGCCCAGGTATTCCGCGAATACGGTTTCGAGCGGGCCACGATGACGGAAATCTGTGGGCGCGTCGGTGGCTCGAAGGCAACGCTCTATAACTACTTCGCTTCCAAGGACGAGTTGTTCGTCGAAGTCATGCTGGAAGCGATCCGCGAACAGGTGGAAGAGGATTTCCGCACGCTCGAGGCCGGAATCGACGATCTGCCGGCCGCCTTGCGCCGCACGGGCGTAACGTTGCTGAGCTCGATGTACTCGCCCGAACATCTGGCGGTGCGCCGTCTGTTGGTTGCCGAATCGGGACGTTCGGACCTCGGCCGCCTGTTCTACGAACGCGGCCCGCGCCAGGGCGATCTGCGCATGAGCGGCCTGCTCGGAATGGCGATGCGGCGCGGCCAGTTGCGCGAGGCCGATCCGATGGTCGCTGCGAAACAATTGCGCGCGTTGCTCGAAGCCGAACTCGTCGAACGTTTCGTGTTCGACCTGCCGGGCACACTCGAAATCGCCGAGATCAAGGCGGTGACCGGCCGCGCGGTCGACGCCTTCATGGCGATCTACGGTCCGCGCGAGCGCTGACGCGGGCGGCCGCGCAAGTCTTTGCCGCCCGATACGGCGCAGTTGGTGCGGTGGCGCGTTCTTCATGGGCACTGTAGATCTCAGCCTTCAGGGCTGCATCGCCTCCATCACGACCTGTACGATCCGGCTACCTTCGGGCGTCGTCCAGTTGCCTGCCAGTTCCGCGATCACCTGGTTTGTGCTGGACAGCGTGATGCCATTCTTTTCCATGCGGCGCAGGGCCATGTCGTCGCCGAGCTTGCTCGGCGAGCCGCCGGCGTCGGCGATGACCTGTACCTCGTAGCCGTCGCGCACCAGGCTCAGCGCCGGAAACACCGTGCAGACGTCGTTGGTGACGCCGGCGATGACGAGCTTCCTGCGTCCGGTCGCCTCGACGGCGGCGGCGAAGTCGGCGTTGTCCATGGCGTTGACGATGCCCACGCGCCTGATGCGGGCAGCGAACTCAGCCGGCAGTATGGTCTCCAGTTCGCTCAGTAATGGCCCCTGTGCGTACTCTTCCATGCTGGAGGTCAGCACGACCGGCATCTTCAGGATGCTGGCGGTCTTGGCCAGCATCAGCGCGTTGCGTTTCATTTCCTCGAATGGAATGGAGCGCACCCAGCTCATGGTGCCGACCTGGTGATCGATCAGCAGCAGGGCGGCGTTGCCGCCGGTGAACCGTTCGTAAGCCATGATGAGATTCCTCACGATCAGGTTTGGAGGCGTCGGCATGGGCGCACGTCAGAAACGTGCTGCCGTCTGGCCGAGCACCGGATAGTCGGTGTAGCCCTTCTCGGTGCCGCCGAAGAAAGTGTTGCGATCGGCCTCGTTGAAAGGCGCATCGGCCCGCAACCGTTCGACGAAGTCCGGGTTCGCCAGCACCGCCTGTCCGTAGGCCTCCAACTCGGCCAGACCCGATGCCACGTCGGTGCCGATCTGCTCACGCGACTGGCCCGGACGGTTGAGGATCAGCGTGCCTTTCCAGAGTTTGCGGATGTCGGCAAGCAGCGCTTCGTTGCCCAGGTGCATGATGTGCAGGTAAGCCAGCCCCATCTGGTCGAGTTCGGCAACCAGGTGGCGGTACAGGTCCGGCCCTTCGGCGCCCTCGTCGATGCCCCACATCGCCGTACCGGGCGACAGGCGGATCGCTGTCCGATCGGCGCCGATCTCTCCGGCGATCGCGGCGGCGATCTCGATCGCGAAGCGCGCGCGGTTCTCGATGGAGCCGCCATATTCGTCGTTGCGCGTGTTGGCGCTTGGCGCCAGGAACTGCTGGATCAGGTAGGCGTTGGCGCCGTGGATTTCGATGCCGTCGGCACCGGCCTCGATCGCGCGCCGCGCGGCGTGGCGGAAGTCCTGCACGGTCTGGCGTACTTCCGCGGCGCTCAGGGCGCGCGGCGCCGGAATGTCCTGCAGGCCCTTGGCCGTGAACATCGGCGCGCCCGGCGCGATGGCCGAGGGTGCGACGCCCTGGCGGTGGTGTGGCGTGTTGTCCGGGTGAGACATGCGTCCGGCATGCATGAGCTGAATGAAGAGGCGGCTGCCTTTGGCATGTACGGCATCGCTGATCTTCTTCCAGCCGGCGACGTGCGCATCGGTGTAGATGCCCGGCGTGCTCAGGTAGCCCTGGCCGTCGTCCGAGGGCTGCGCGCCTTCGGCGACGATCAGGCCGACGCTCGCGCGCTGGGCGTAGTACTCGGCTGCCAGTTCGCCCGGCGTGCCGTCGAAGCGGGCGCGCGAGCGGGTCATCGGCGCCATGGCAATGCGGTTCTGCAGGGTGTGGCGGCCGACGCGGATGGGATCGAACAGGGTGTTCATAGTGAGTTTCCTCGATGACAAGGGATTTGAAATGGCTGGCGGGCAGCGGCGGTTCAGGTCCGTACCTGGCCGCCGTCGGCGGCGATGGTCTGACCCGTGACGAAACTGGAATCAGCGGAGCAAAGAAAGGAGACGACGCCCGCGAGATCCTGTGGCTCGATCGTTCGAGGGATGGTCTGTTGTTTTGGCAGATCCTCGAAAATGTCTTCGTTGACGCGGTGCATGGTCCGGGTGTCGAAACCATCGGCGGCGAGTCTTTCCGCGTAGGCCTGACCGATGCCGTTGGCGGCGCCGGTCACGACCGCGGTTCCCTTGTGCACTGTCCTGGACATTCGATCTCTCCTTTCACGCCACGCGGCTGGGCTGCCTGACGATGGCTTCTTCGGGTGGCGTCTGGGGAGATCATGACGTGCTTCACAATTGGGATAAATATGTGATTTTGGATAACATTGATCCGTAAATGGAGCAATGAGCATGGAACTGTTGAACGACATGGCCCTGTTCGTCGAGGTCGTCAAGGCCAGGGGATTTCGCAGCGCGGCTGAAGCACTGGGGATGCCGAACTCGACGCTGTCGCGGCGCATCGGCGCGCTGGAGAGGGCCATCGGGCTGCGCCTGCTGCATCGAACGACGCGCAGGATCGAACTGACCGAGGCCGGGCGGACCTACTTCGAGCGATGCAAGCGCATCGTCGACGAAGCCCGCCTGGCGCACGAGCAACTGGGCGACATGCTTGCCCAGCCCAGTGGCGTGCTGCGCGCCTCGCTGCCGGTGGATTTCGCCATGACCTACCTGATGCCGCTGATCGCCGAGTTCGCCAGTCTCTATCCGGGCATCGCCTTCGACTTCGACCTGACGCCGCGACGGGTCGATCTGGTCAGCGAACCCTTCGACGTGGCGATCCGCATCGGGGAGTCCGAGGATTCGCAATTGATCGCACGCACGCTGGCATCGCTCACGCCCCGGCTCTATGCGTCGCCGGGCTATCTCGAACGGTCGGGTGAACCAGTCGAACCTGCGGAGCTGCAACGGCACGAGTGCTTCAACATTCTGCAGGCTGGAACCTGGACACTGCACAATGCGGCGCAGACCGCCACGGTCGCGGTGAGCGGCCGCTTCAGGCTCAACAACGTCGGCATGATCTGCAGCCTGGCGGCGCTCGACATGGGCATTGTCCTGATGCCCGAGGAAATCGTCGCCGATGAGCTGGCCAGCGGGAAGCTGCGCCGGATCCTGCCCGGCTGGCATGGCACGCCGATGCCGGTCTACGCGATCACCGAGACGCGCCTGCTGCCGGCGAAAACGCAGCGCTTCATCGAGTTTCTGCGCGAGCGGCTGGGGCGACAGGCACGGTAGGCTCTGCCGGCTTGCCCGTCAGCCGTGTCGCAGGGTTCCGTGCGACGCACCCCGGTTTTTGCCGTATCGCCGAGATCGTGTATTCTCACGAGAACCGCCTGATTTTCCTCAAGGTTTGGGGGGGTGGGGGCGGTGCTATAATCGCCCACCGCTGATCGATCAGCTTTCCGCCCGCCCGTCCGCATGCAGCTTTATGCCCTCGGCTTGAATCACCACACGGCGCCGCTTGCCATCCGCGAGCGCGTGGCGTTTCAGCCTGAGCGGCTCGATCAGGCGCTGCACGAGTTGACGCGGACGACTCTGGCGCGCGAGGCGGCGATCCTTTCCACCTGCAATCGCACCGAACTTTATTTCGCCGCCGAACAGCCGCAGCAGACGGCCGATTGGCTGGCGGGTTTTCATCATTTGCCGCTCAGCGAAGTATCTCCTTACCTGTATGCCTATCCGCAGCGCGATGCGGTGCGCCATGTTTTCCGTGTTGCCAGCGGGCTGGATTCGATGGTGCTGGGCGAGCCGCAGATTCTCGGCCAGGTGAAAGAGGCGGCGCGGCTTGCCGAGCAGGCCGGCACGATGGGGACTTTGCTGCACAAACTGTTCCAGAACACCTTCGCGGTGGCCAAGGAGGTGCGCTCGACCACTGCGATCGGCGCCAACATCGTGTCCATGGCGGCGGCTGCGGTGCATTTGACCGAACGCATCTACGAGCGGGTGGCGGATCAACACGTGCTGTTCATCGGCGCGGGCGAGATGATCGAGCTGTGCGCGGCGCACTTCGCCGGCGCCGGGGCGAAGTCGATGACCGTGGCCAACCGCACCGAGGAGCGCGCGCAGGTGCTGGCGTCGCGCTTCGGCGCGCAGACGATGCGGCTCGATCTGATCGGCGAGATGCTGCCGCGTTTCGACGTGGTCGTTTCCTGTACGGCCGCGCCCCTGCCCATTGTCGGTCTTGGCATGGCCGAGCGTGCTGTGAAGGCGCGCCGGCATCGCCCCATGGTGATGGTCGATCTGGCCGTGCCGCGCGACATCGAACCGGAAATCGGCGCGCTGGACGATGTGTTCCTGTACACCGTGGACGATCTGGCGCAGGTGGTGGAAGCCGGTATCGAATCGCGCCAGCAGGCGGTGGTCGAGGCCGAGCAGATCATCAATACGCGCGTCGATGGTTTCTTGCATTGGATGCAGACGCGCGATGCGGTGCCGACGATCCGCGCGCTGCGCGAACACGCCGAAGCGCTGCGCCACGCCGAGGTGGAGCGTGCGCTGCGCCTGCTGGCCAAGGGCGAAGATCCGCAGCGGGTGGTGGAAAGCCTCTCCCACGGCCTGGCCAACAAGCTGATGCATGGCCCGACCCGTTTCCTCAACCAGTCCGAAGGCGGGCAGCAGGTCGAAGCCGGGCGCTTGATACGCGACCTGTTCAATCTCCCCCGCCATTAGCTTTCGCCGCCGCCTGTGTCGCGTTCCCGGCCGTGGCTTGGCCGCGTCCGTGGCGTGCCGGGCGGCATTACAGAACGGCATAGTGCCTGAACTCCATGAAACAGAGCATCCGCGACAAACTCGAACATCTGGCGAGCCGGCTGGCCGAGCTCGACCGTGCGCTCGCCGCCGAGGATGGCGCGCGCGACATGAACGCTTTCCGCGATCTGTCGCGCGAGCGTGCCGAAATCGAGCCGGTGGTCGATTTATACCGCGCCTACCGGCAGGCCGAAGCCGATTGTGCTACCGCGCACGAATTGCTGGCCGACGCGCAGGGCGACGCCGAGATGCGCGAACTTGGGCGCAGCGAACTGGCGCAGGGTGAAGCGCGCATCGCCGCGCTGGAAGACGAACTGCAACGCGAGTTGTTGCCGCGCGACCCGAACGACGAGCGCAACCTGTTTCTCGAAATCCGTGCCGGCACCGGCGGCGACGAGGCGGCGTTGTTCGCCGCCGATCTGCTGCGCATGTATTCGCGCTACGCCGAGCGCCAGCGTTGGAAGGTGGAGGTCGTTTCCGCCAGCGAGTCGGACCTGGGCGGCTACAAGGAAGTCATCGTCCGGCTCGTCGGTGCGGGCGCCTATTCCAAGCTGAAGTTCGAGTCGGGCGGCCATCGTGTGCAACGCATCCCGGTGACCGAAACGCAGGGGCGCATCCACACCTCGGCCTGTACCGTGGCGGTGATGCCGGAGGCCGATGCCGTGGCCGCGGTCGAAATCAACCCGGCCGATCTTCGCATCGACACTTTCCGCGCTTCCGGCGCCGGTGGCCAGCACATCAACAAGACCGATTCGGCCGTGCGCATCACCCACCTGCCCACCGGCCTCGTCGTCGAATGCCAGGACGACCGCTCGCAGCACCGCAACAAGGCGCAGGCGATGGCGGTGCTCGCCGCCCGTTTGCAGGACGCCAGGCTGCGCGAGCGGCAAACGGCCGAGGCGGCGACGCGCAAGAGCCTGATCGGCAGCGGCGATCGTTCCGAACGCATCCGTACTTACAATTTTCCGCAAGGGCGCATGACCGATCATCGCATCAACCTAACCTTGTACAAGCTCGATGCGGTGATGGACGGCGATCTCGACGAACTGGTCGATGCGCTGATCCTCGAGCATCAGGCCGAACTGCTTGCGGCGCTGGCGGAGGACTGAGGCATGCCTGTAGCCGAGTCCGGGTTCGATTCCCTCCCCAGTATCGCCGAGGTGTTGACCTGGGCGCGCCAGCGTATCGATGTGATGGATGCCCGCGTGCTGTTGCGGCACGTGTTGCGCTGCCCGGCCGCGTATCTGGCCGCGTGGCCGGAAAGACAGCTGGAAGAGGCAGCCTGGGCGGATTTTCGTGCGTTGGTCGAACGCCGTGTTGCCGGCGAGCCGGTGGCCTACCTGACCGGCGAGCGCGAATTCTTCGGCCGCGGTTTCATGGTTTCGCCCGCGGTGCTGATTCCGCGGCCCGATACCGAACTGCTGGTGGAACTGGCGCTCGCGCATTGCAGCGGCCAGCCGGATTTGCGCGTGCTGGATCTGGGTACGGGCAGTGGTGCGTTGGCGATCACGCTTGCACTGGAATTCGGCGTGGCCGATGTGGTTGCACTCGACCGTTCGCGCGAGGCCTTGTGGGTTGCCATGACCAACGCCGCCCGGCTCGGCGCCAGCGTGTCCTTCGTGCAGAGCGACTGGTTTGCCGCTTTGGGCGAAGAACGCTTTCATCTCATCGTTGCCAACCCTCCTTACGTCGCGGCGGAAGACCCGCACCTGGAAGCCGGCGACTTGCGCTTCGAGCCGCGTACCGCGCTGGTCGCCGGGCCGGCCGGGCTGGACGATCTGGCCGAGATCGTTGCCCTGGCGCCACGCCACCTCGAAGCGGAAGGCTGGTTGTTCGTCGAGCATGGCTACGATCAGGCGCCGGCCGTGCGCGGCTTGCTGGTCGACCGGGGTTTCGGCTCGATTGCGTCGTGGAAGGATCTGGCCGGTATCGAGCGGGTTTCCGGTGGCCGCTGGCGAGGGGTGATGGAGAAAACCTGAGGAGGATGCCAGCCGGGTCGCCTTGACGGTTTCCCGGGCAAAAATTAGAATTTCCCGAGTATTTAGCTCAACTTTTGCGCAGGTCAAGCATGAACATTCAGGATGTCATCCGCGAGCAGGTCGGTTCCAATCCCGTCGTGCTCTATATGAAAGGTTTGCCGCAGGCGCCACAGTGCGGCTTTTCCGCTACCGCGGTGCAGATTCTCAAGGCCTGTGGCGTCGACGAAATTTTCGCCGTCAATGTGCTGACCGACGAGGGCATCCGCCAGGGCATCAAGGAGTTCGCCAACTGGCCGACCATTCCGCAGCTTTACATCGGCGGCGAATTCGTCGGTGGCTGCGACATCATGCGGGAGATGTATTCCAGCGGCGAACTCCAGCAGTTGCTGGCCGACGTCGGCAAGGTGTCGCGCTGAGATAGTCGGGCGGGATGTGGGACGCGGCTTCGTCCGTGTCCCGCTCAGTGTTCCGCGGAGCGCAAGGCTTTGCGGGCCAAATGCAGCGCCAGCAGGTGCGGCGGCATGCGCAGCCAGTGGGCGCGCAGGTAAAGCAGGGCCGCCGCGAAGCGCTGTTCCGGCGGTGAACTGCCGGGCGGGCGCGGTGTCAGCACCTGGGTGAGCAAATGCGCGCTCAATCCGGCCAGCGCCGGATGTTTCGTCTTCGCCAGACGCGTTTCCAAATCCGCCGCGAGCGGCGTGCCGAACAGGCTGTGCAGTTGTTTCGACAACGCACGAAGCGGATACGCCAATTCCAGCTCGATGGCGCGCTCGGCGAGCCGTGCGGCGAAATCCGGCTGTGCGCCGAATTCCGTCAGCAGGCGGTGCAGATCGAACAAATCCCGGAACCCGTTGCCCCACTCGCCTTCGGTAAAGCGATGCACGGCGGCATGGAGCACCATGTCTTCCGCCGCCAGCGTGAAGCAGCCGGGGTACTCGTCGATGGCGACCAAGCCGGTGAGCAGTTGTCCTCCGTCAACCGGGAAGCGCGAGGTGGGCGGCGTGATGGTGTGGTGCAGGTCGATGATCGAGCCGCGGTAGAGGTGGCGCAGCGGGGGAATTTCGTGCATCCACTCGCGGTAATAACGCTGGTCGTAGGCGTTGTGGTGGGACGTGATCCAACCGGCGCGGATCAGCCTGTCTTCGGCGGCGGCGATGGCCTCGCGGGGAACGAGCAAGTCGAAATCGGAAAACGTTCGCCCGTGCGCGGCATCCAACCCGCGCAGCACATAGGCGGCGCCTTTGAGTGCGACGATGGGCACACCGAGCTCGGCCAGCGCATGGCGTATGTGGGTGGTCTCGCGCAGCACGTCCTGCCGCAGCCGGCCGGCAACGCGACGAATTGCCTCGAAATGCCGCGCGACTTCGGCCGGTATGGCGGTTTGGCCGTCGTAGGTACATGCGAGCTGGGGCAGTACGTTGAGTACGCGGGCCTGTCGCAACAGGAGGGTCCAGTCCGCGCCGCACAGCGTTTCGGCTGGCGGGGGGCGGATCAGCGTAGCGGCGATGTCGACCGTGTGTCCGTTGCCGCTCATCCTGTCGCTCCGGCCAGGCGGTCGAAAGCCGCCAGGGCTTCGTCGGCGTTGTGGTACTGAAATTCGCAGGTGCCGGCCCCTGCGATCAGATCGGCCAAGGCGTCGAAGGCCAGTTCGCCGAGCAGGTCGTAATTGAACGTGTTTTCGGCCAGGCGCATGAACGCCTGGGCGCGTGGCAGCGGTGTCAGCGTGGTGGGTGCGGCGGCGGCATAGCGGGGAAAGATGACGTAGCTGGGGCGGGCGCGTTCGTGCGCGCGAGCAATGCTGTCGGGGGGTGGTTTGAAGTGGCCGACCGTGCCTTTGATGGTGTCATGGACGAGGGAGCCGAGCGACAGCGCCGGATAGCGTTGGCGGATCAATTCGATCGATGCGTTTTTCAGGCTGACCGGCCGGGGCACGGGAACGAGCAGGCCGGTGGCCGGTTCCAGCAGCGCGAGTTCGTCCGACAGCAGCCGCCAGCCGTGGCCGACGAGCAGGGCGCACAGCGTGCTTTTACCAGAGCCGGGCGGGGCGGGCAGTACGACGGTGCAGCCGTTGCGCTCGATGACGGCGGCGTGGGAAATCAGGTAGCTGTGGCAATGCGACGAAATGCACCAGTTCATGCCCCATTCGAGCAGTGGAAACGCTTGTGCGAGAGGTAGCGGTTCGAAAGGCTGGGAGCCGTCGCTGTCGAAATAGACTTTGGGGCGCAAGAGGCGCCGGCGGGTGACGCGGAGGGAGAAGTCGTCGAAGCCGTTCGCGTCTTCCAGCAGGTAGTCGGCATACAGGCTGTGCAGCGCAGTGGCGAGTGCGGCGACGTTCGAGCGCAGGTGAAAGCGAAACGGGGGGGCAACCAGATGCACGCCGTTACCACCCAGCCGGTGTGCCAGTACGTCGATGGGCAGGGAGCCGATTGTCGTCGCCGGTGCGGTCACGGCTGCAGGGAGACGAGCCCGAGGCGCCCCAGTTTTTCGAGCGTTTCCGCGATCAGGGCCTGGATGGTCTGAACGTCGTCGCTGCCGGATTCATCGTCGGCGTAAAAAGGCAGCATGGCTTCGGTCAGCGTGTCCAGCGTGTATGGGCGGTCGATGAGAAAAGTGACGAGGCAGGCTGCGAGCGGTGGCAGATGGTGGGTCGCGCCGCTCGATCGGCTGAAGGCGACAGCCTCGTCGTCGAGCGGGCGAACAATCAAATCGTTCGGATGGACGCGGTAGGTGCTTGTGGGAGCGGACAGGGCGTCGTGGGTCACGCTGCTCGGTTGGGGCAAGGCTAGGGCAGGGTACTGTTTCCGACCAGGACGTCGAGCCAGGCACGTGCATCGGCGCGCGTCCAGGTGCTGCGCCAGGGCGTCGTCCAGTAATCGGAGACAATGGCGTTATGCCACATCTCAAGCAGAATTTCCTGGCTGTCCGGCAGGGTTGCACCGATCTGCAGCGAGCCTGCCGTCACTTCGAGATAGGCGCTGACGATGTCGCGGACGAAACCGGGATCGATCGACTCTCCCGCACCACCCTGAAGGGACAGGCTTTGCTGCAGGGTCATGTTGGTGTAAAGCAGGGGGGTATCCGTGCCGCTTGGCGCTTTTCCAGCGATCATTCCCAACGGAGCGTAAAAAATGCTGGCAAACAGGGCTTCTTTTTCCACACCGGCCGGCCAGGTCTGGCCCTGCCAGTAGCTGCTGTCGTGGCAGATGTTCAATTGCTCGGGCGCATTGCTGGTGGTGGGGTTGGCCCTGATCGAGGCGAAGGCGGAGGGCGAGATGCACTCACCGCCGGCCAGCGCGGATTTGGCTGACAGCGTCATGATGATCGGAGCGGAAGCCGCACCTGCCTTGAGTAAACGGCGTCGGATTGCGTTCTGGGCCGCCTTCTTCGGTGCTTCGGCGTTCGATGGTTGATCGTGCTTGGTCATAGTGGTGGGGGCGCCTTGATATCTTCGGGGGGGCGGTTACGTATCCTATGCGCGCAGCGCAATATTGCGTGTGAGGATTGGCACACTCTGCCTGCTTTTCAGGTAGAGGAAAGCAAAAAGCCAGCCCATTCTGCGCGATCTCTCCAGTAGTCTGAAAATAGAAGATTTTTCTTCTTTCTTCCAGGCCATTGAATAGTGTTCGTAAAAAAAACCGACAGAAAGTCAAAAGCATAGCGCACTTGCGTATCGCCGTGCGGAAAAAATGCATCTGCGTTATTTCAGGATTCGTGTCCGGATGTTTCCCGCAGTACTTGCTTGGTAAAGCGCAAGGCTTGGCCGAGGTAGCCGCGACCGAAAAGGTTCAGGTGGTTGAGTATGTGATAGAGCTGGTACAGCGGTTTGCGCTGCTCGTAGTCTGGCGACAAGGGGCTGTGCTGACGGTAGTGGGCGTGGAAGGCGAGCGGAAAGCCGCCGAAGAGTTCGCACATGGCCAGCTCCGATTCGTGGTCGCCGTAATGACAGGCGGGATCGAAAAGGGCCGGCGTGCCGTCGGCCAGCACGGCGGCGTTGCCATACCACAGATCGCCGTGCAGCAGCGCGGGCCGCGGCCGGTAGTCGAGAAACAGGGCGGCGATACGGTCGATGAGGCGTGTGCCGAGTAGGACGAGTTCGTGGTTTTCGCCTTGCCGGGCGGCAAGGTCGAGTTGGGGCTGGATGCGCCGGTGGGCGAAGAAGCTCGGCCAGTTGTCGTGCCAGGTGTTGTCCTGCGGGTTGGGACCGATGTAGTTGGCGCGGCGCCAGCCGTAGCGTTCCGCCTGGTTGCCGTGGAGCCTGGCGAGTGCGGCGGCGAAGCGTCGTCCGTCGTCGGGGTTGGAGAGTGGGCGCAAGTCCAGGTGTTCGAGAATGAGAAAGGCGTGTTGCGCGGCGATGCCGTGCGCGACGACCTGGGGGATGCAGAAGCTGCCGTCGTCGCCGAGTGCTTGCAGGCCGTCGATTTCAGCGCCGAAACGGTCGACATCCGCAGCGGTGGCGAGTTTGACGAAGTAGCGTTCGTTCGCGCCCGAAACGATGATGTTCTGCCCGCTTCCGCCGTCGGCGCGTGCGTGGCCGGCAATGCGGAAGGCATTGCCGGTGGCGTTGCGGATGACGTCCTCGAGCGCGGGCAGGAGGAGGAGCGCAGCTTCGAGGGTCACAGATTGGCGATACGCGCGCTGGCCAGTGACAGCCGCGTGGACAGCACCTCGAGAAAGGCTTTGTAGAAGCGCATGCGGCAGGCATCGGAGGCGCGTTGCAGCGCGCGCGCGCGCACGGTGATGACGGCGCATTCGGTGACGGCGTCGACGGAGGCGGAGCGGACGCCGCCGCCGGCGGAGAACAGGGCCATTTCACCGAAGCATTCGCCGGTGGAAAGAATATTGAGCAAACGGCCGCGCTTCTTGACCCGCGCTTCGCCTTCGGCGAGAAAGCAGAAATGGTCGCCGGCCTCGCCTTCCTTCATCACCACGGTACCGGGCTGAACCCGGTTCCATTGCGACAGGCCGATGACTTCCCACAGCTCTGCGTCGGTGAATTCGCGGAAGAAGGCCATGCCGCGCAGGGTCTGGAATTTTTCCGCGTCGGGTATGGTGTGCCGGTCTTCCACTTCCACGCTGCGGTTGCGGAAGGCCAGTGCGAGATCGTGGGAGAACTCGGCCCAGTTCTGGTAGCGGCGGTCGATTTCCTTTTCCATCGCCCGACGCACGATGGTGTCGAGCGCTGCGGGTACGTCCGGCCGCAGCTCGGACGGCGGCGGCGGTGTTTCGTGGGCGATGCGGTAGATCAGGCTGTAATTGTTCTCCGCCTCGAACGGCAGCCGGCCGGTGAGCAGTTGGTACATCACCACGCCGAGGGAGTAGATGTCGGTGCGATGATCCAGCGGCATTTCGCGCACCTGCTGCGGCGACATGTAGGCCGGCGAGCCGATGCCGGAGATTTGCGTGGTGTCGCTGGCGGTATGCAGCGCGGCGCCGAAGTCGCTGATGCGGATGTCGGTGCCCGCGGCGTTGGCGAGACGAACGTTGGCCGGCTTGATGTCGCGGTGGGTGACGCCGCGATGGAAGGCATAGTCGAGAGCCCGCGTGCATTTGAAGATGATCTCGATCAGGCGATCGAACGCGGGCAACGTGTCCGGCCGGGCCAGGGCTTCGAGCGTGCCGCCGGGCACGTATTCCATGACGATGTAGGCTTCGTCGCTGCCGATGACCGCGTCGTAAATCTCGACGATGTGCGGGTGGATCAGCTTGCCGGCGAGCGAAGCTTCGTTGAGAAGCTGGTGGCGGTAGAGCCGGCCCTGCTCCTCGTTGCGCAGAATCTCGGGGTAGATCTGCTTGAGCGCGACTTCGCGCTGCTTGAAGGGATCCCACGCCAGATAGACGGTGCTGGTCGCTCCTTCGCCCAACAGGCGGCGGATTTCGTATTTGCCGATTTGCGCCGGTGTGATTGGTGCCATTCGTACCTTTTGTACCTGTATCTCGAGTGGGCGCCTACCCTGAATGGGCGCGCGCCAGCGCGATGGCGGAGAGAACCTGCTGCGGAGCGGTACCGCCGGGGTGGTTGCGCGAGGCGAGCGAACCTTCCACCGTGAGCACGGCGAAAACGTCGTCGCCCAAGCGTTCGGCCGCGCCGGTCACCGTGCTCATTGTCGCGCGCAATTCGGGCACCGTGAACTGGGGCAGGTCACAGCCCCGTGCTTCGGCGGCGCGTACCGCCAGCGCCACCGCTTCGTGGGCGTCGCGGAAAGGCAGGCCCTTTTTCACCAGATAATCGGCCAGGTCGGTCGCGGTGGCGTAGCCCTGGGCGAGCGCGTTGCGCATGGCTTCGTCCTTGACGCGGATGCCGGTCATCATGTCGGCATAGATGCGCAGGGTGTCGAGCAGCGTGTCGGCGGTGTCGAACAAGGGTTCCTTGTCTTCCTGATTATCCTTGTTGTAGGCCAGCGGCTGGCCTTTCATCAGCGTCAGCAGCGCGACCAGGCTGCCGTTGACGCGCCCGGTCTTGCCACGCACCAGTTCGGGTACGTCCGGGTTTTTCTTCTGCGGCATGATCGACGAGCCGGTGCAGAAGCGGTCGGCGAGGTCGATGAAGCCGAAGCGCGGACTCATCCACAGGATGAGTTCTTCCGACAGGCGCGACAGGTGCGTCATGAGCAATGCGGCGGCGGCGCAGAATTCGATGGCGAAATCGCGGTCGCTCACCGCGTCGAGCGAGTTACGGCAGATACCGTCGAAGCCGAGTTCGCGGGCAACGGCCTCGCGGTCGATGGGATAGCTCGTGCCGGCCAGCGCGGCGGCGCCCAGCGGCAGTTGGTTGACGCGTTTGCGGCAGTCGGCGAAGCGTTCGGCATCGCGCCGGGTCATTTCGTAGTAAGCCATCAGATGATGGCCGAAGGTGACCGGTTGTGCGACCTGCAAATGGGTGAAACCGGGCATCGGCGTGGCCGCGTGCCGTTCGGCAACGTCGAGCAGGTTGCGCTGAAAATCGTCGATCAACGCGATGACCTGATCGATTGTGTCGCGAAGCCACAGGCGGATGTCGGTAGCGACCTGATCGTTGCGGCTGCGGCCGGTATGCAGGCGCTTGCCGGCGTCGCCGACGAGTGCGGTCAAGCGTTTTTCGATGTTGAGATGGACGTCTTCGTCGTCCAGATTCCACATGAACTCGCCGCGTTCGATTTCGCCCGCGATCTGCGCCATGCCGCGTTCGATGTCGACCAGATCGGTTGCGCCGATGATGCCTTGCCGCGCGAGCATGCGGGCGTGCGCGAGCGAGCCGCGAATGTCCTGGCTGGCCATGCGGCGGTCGAATGAAACGGAAGCGGTGTAACGCTTGACCAGATCGGAAACGGGTTCGGAGAAGCGGCCTGACCAGGCCTTGGCCGGTGAAGCGGTATCGCCGGGTGGCGAGGTGGTATCTGTCATAATATCTATAGTGCAAAAACAATGGCCGCGCGATCGTCCGATAGCCGTAATACCCGCATCGCACGGCTGAACCACCTGCCGGATGGCGTGGTCAGTCGTGCGTTTGGCTTGTTCGCGATGTTGTCGTGCTGGCTGTTGCGTGCCCGCCGCATGTGTAAAAACCGTGGAAAGTATAAAGCAAAAGCTTCACCCCTCCGCCGTCTCCGCCCTTCCGGATTTTCGCAATCTGGGCGTCATCCTGCGCGTATTGCTGGCGGTCAATCTGATGGCGGCCGTGACCGTGTTGTTGCGCATGGATCTGATCGGAGAGGCGGAGAGCGCGCAAGTCGTGGCGATGGCGGGTCGGGTCGAGCTGCCGCTGCTGTGCGCAGTGCTCGTGCTGTATGTATTGCAACCCGCCCTGGCCTGGGTCAAACCGTGGGTGGCGCGCGTCGGCGTGCTTGTCGTCGTGCTTTGCCTGGTGGTGTCCATGTGGCCGCTGCTACCGGGAAGCGCCGAGGGCAGCCTGTGGCACTGGCTGGCCTGGGCCGGCGGCGCAACGGTTTTGTGCTTGCTTTATTTCGACTATCGCAACCGTGTTCATTCGCCGGCGCTGGCCGAGGCGCGTCTGCTCGCGCTGACTGCGCGCATCCGCCCGCATTTCCTGTTCAACAGCCTGAATGGCGTGCTGGGCGTGATCCGTTCCGACCCACAGCGGGCGGAACGGGCGCTGGAGGAATTGGCCGATCTGTTCCGTGTATTGATGCGCGACAACCGTGAATTGGTGCCTTTGGACGACGAACTGACGCTGTGTGAGCGTTACCTCGACCTCGAACAGCTACGCTTGGGGGAGCGTCTTTCGGTGCGCTGGGACATCAAGCCGATCGGTGGCGATGCCGCAGCGCTGCGCCAGGCCTTGGTGCCACCTTTGTTGTTGCAGCCGTTGTTGGAAAACGCGGTGTATCACGGCATCGAACCGTCCTCCGAGGGCGGTGAAATCGTCGTTCGCATCGAGCGCCGGGGTGGGGAGTTGCGCCTGGAGGTGGATAACCCGATTGCGGAAACCGCCGCTCATCGTGCCGGCAACCACATGGCGCTGGATAACATCCGCGAGCGCCTGGTCCTGTTTTTCGATCTTGAGGCGAGGCTGGATATCGATGTCGGAAAAAGCGATAACGGCACGGATGGTCGTGACAGAGGGCGTTACCGCGTCCGGCTGCGCCTGCCTTTCAGGAGCGCCTCATCGTGAGCGACGCACCATTGCGCATCCTGATCGTCGATGACGAGGCACCCGCGCGCATCCGTCTGCGCGACCTGCTTGGCGATATCGCCGTGATCCAGCCCGGCACGGTGGTCGGGATGGTTGCCAACGGTGTCGAGGCGCTGCGCCTGATCGAAGCAGGCGGCGTCGATGTGGTGCTGGCCGACATTCATATGCCGGCAATGGATGGCGTTGAGCTGGCGCGCCGTGTCGCCGGTCTGCCGCAGCCGCCGGACGTGATCTTCACTACCGCGTACGATCGCTATGCGGTGGAGGCGTTCGAGCTGGCCGCCACCGATTATCTGCTCAAACCCGTGCGTGCCGAGCGGCTTGCCGCGGCACTGGCCAAGGTGCGCGCGCGCCAGTCGCCACCCGTGCCGGCGTCTGCTGCAAGCGACAACGACGGCGACAAGCAGTATTTCAGCATCAGCGAGCGGGGCCGCATCCTGCTGCTGGCGGTGGCCGAAGTGATCTACCTGAAGGCCGAACTGAAATACGTCACCGCACGCACTGCCGAGCGCGAATACGTGCTTGCCGAAACCCTGGTGCAAATCGAGCAGGAGTTCGGCGAACGTTTTGTGCGCATCCATCGCAATTGCCTTGTGGCACGCTCCGCGATTCAGGGAGTGAAGCGCGCGGGCGATACGGAAAGCGAGGCCCATTGGGAGATCCTGCTCGCCGGAGTGGATGAGCGCCTGCCGGTCAGCCGCCGGCAGTGGGCGACGGTGCGGCAGAAACTCGGGTTGTGAATTGGGGTGGGGTGCGGGGCGGAGAGCGGACGTATCCTCATTGAGCCAGCGCGGCGGCCTCTTCCGCGCAATCCCGTGAAGGCTTGAGCTTCTCGCTGCGTACCGCCGCCAGTTCGGCTTTCGCGGCTTCAAGGTCGGCGCGGAATGCGGGAGTGCCGTGCAGCCGCGCAACGACGCCGGCGCCTATGATGCGGCCCGCCTCCACATCGCTGTGCCAATGGACGTTGCAGATCAGGCGGCTTTGCCCGAACGCCAGGCCACGCGTGAGGATCGCATCGGTCTGCTCGGGCGAAATTTCGGCCAGGATCAGTGCCCAGGCCCAGCCTATGGCGGCATGGCCGGATGGATAGGAGCCGTCGGTGGCCAGAAATTTTTCCTCGCTGGGCGAGCAGACCGGCTGCCGATTCATGGCGAATGGACGCGCGCGCTGATAGCGATTCTTGGCCGTATAGGTGGCAAGGCCCGCGTCGGCGAGACTGCGCCGCAGCAGACGGTAGAGCTGTGGGGTGTCCTGCTCGGTGACCGGGGTATTCAGAGCGCACGAGAAGGTGCCTGCCGCCTGGGGGAACATCAAATCGGCATCTTTCGCCGCCAGTTCCCAGCGCGGCGTGCCGCGCATCGCCACGCTTTTGTAGCTGATTTCCTCGTCGAGCACGAAAGCGGGTGTGTCCACGGCGGGTGGCGCGGGAAGCAGCGACAGACCGTCGGGGAGCGTTTGGGACGACAGGTAGCCAGCCAGGATGCCTGGACGAATTTCCGGGATGTTGGCCGATAAACCCTGTTTTTCAGCGGGTTTGTCGACGACTTTTCCGATTCCGGCGCACCCTGTGACGATCGCGGCGGCGGTCAGTGCCAGTATGGATGATCCAAATGAGCTTCTATGTCGAGTGGTCATGCGGGTGAGCCTTGCCGATTGAAAGTCGCGGTTATCGACGCCGATGTCGGCGTCGATACGCCAGATCGAATTTTGCCATCGTTTCATTTCGAGCCGGTGCGGCGGGAATCGGCGGCAGGCGGTGCCGGAGGCGCATGTTAGAATCTGCCACCCGTTGCGCCGTCGCATGTCGCACCGTTATTCGGTGTTGTCGTTGCGGGCTGGATTCCGGCATTGAACAAACATCAAAGATGCAATGCTGCGTAACGGCATATGATTTTCCGTTTGTCTTCCATCGTGAGTTTCGCATCGTGAGCGTTTCCCATCCCGCCGCGCCAGAACGCATCGTCATCGCCACCCGCGAGAGCCGCCTTGCCCTGTGGCAGGCCGAACATGTCAAAGCCCGGCTGGAAGCGTTGTATCCGGCGTGCCGCGTCGAACTGCTCGGCATGACCACGCGCGGCGACCAGATCCTCGATCGCCCCCTGGCCAAGGTGGGCGGCAAGGGCCTGTTCGTCAAGGAACTCGAAACCGCGCTGCTCGACGGGCGTGCCGATATCGCGGTGCATTCGATGAAGGATGTGCCGATGCAGGTCGTCGAGCCCTTCGCGCTCGCCTGTATCCTGGCGCGCGAAGTGCCGCTCGATGCCTTTGTTTCCACGCGCTACGCAAACCTGGCCGACATGCCGCCGGGGGCGGTGGTCGGTACCTCGTCGCTGCGCCGGGAATCGCAATTGCATGCCAACCACCCGTTTCTCGGCGTTACCAGCCTTCGCGGCAACCTCGATACACGCCTGCGCAAGCTGGACGAAGGGCAGTACGATGCGATCATCCTTGCCGCTGCCGGGCTGATCCGGCTTGGGTTGGGTGAGCGCATCCGTGCCGTGCTGCCGGCCGAAGTTTCCTTGCCGGCCGCCGGGCAAGGCGCGATCGGCATCGAATGCCTGGCCGGCCGGGCCGATCTGCAACACTGGCTGGCGCCTTTGGGCGATGGTGAAACTGCCGCGTGCGTGCGCGCCGAACGCGCGGTGGCGCGTGCCCTGGCGGGCAGTTGCGAAGTGCCGCTGGGCGCTTACGCACAGATGCGCGAAGGGCGTGTGTGGCTGCGCGGGTTTGTCGCGCGCCCCGACGGTAGCCTGATCCTGCGTGCCGAGCATGAAGGCGGCGCTGCCGACGCCGAGACGGTCGGCCTGGCCCTGGCCGACGATCTGCGCGCCCAGGGTGCAGAGGCGTTGCTCGCCGAACTCGGTTGAATGCAGGCACGGGCACGATCATGCGACCTTGGCCTGGGTATGGTACCTATGTGTAGCGCGTCGCCTGGCGGGCCGCTGACGGGGCGGTTGATTGCCGTGACGCGTCCTGCCGCGCAGGCCGAGTCGCTTTGTGCGGGGATTCGGCGCGCGGGCGGTGTGCCGTTGCGCTTTCCGGTGCTGGCGATCGGCCCGACCGAGGACAGCGCCCAGCTCGATGCGGCAATTGCCGGCCTGGATGGGTTCGATCTGGCTTTTTTCGTCAGCCCCAATGCGGTTCAATACACCTTGCGCGCCGTTTTGGCGCGACGCGCCTGGCCTGCCAAGGTCGCCGTGGCAACGGTGGGCAAAGGCAGTGAGCGGACATTGGCGGAATTCGGCTTTACGCATGTCATCGCGCCCGCGGAGGGTTTCGATAGCGAGGCGGTGCTGGCGCTGCCCGAATTTTCCGCCGACGCGGTGCGCGGCCGGCGCGTTGTCATCTTTCGCGGCGACGGTGGTCGTGATCTGCTGGGTGAGACACTGACCGCGCGCGGTGCGCAGGTGGTCTATGTGACCACCTACCGGCGCTTTGTGCCGGCCGCCGATCCGAAGCCGGTCCTCGATCCCGCTCGTGCCGGCACGCTCGATGCGTTGCTGCTGACCAGCAGCGAAGGCGCGCGCAATCTCGCCGCGATGGTCGGCGAGGAGGGCATGGCGCTGCTCGGGCAGGTGCCGGTGTTCGTGCCGCACACGCGTATCGCCGCTTTCGCGCGCGAAGCCGGTTTTCGCGTGGTGATCGAAACCGGACCGGGCGATGAGGGGCTGCTGCAAGCCTTGTCGGACCGTTTCGGGCAATGCGGCGGTTAAAAAAACGCGAATGAAGTCGTAGTATTCAAGAAACAACACACGTAGATCGTGTCATACAGAAAAATTCATCGAACATCCGGTTAAACTTTGCGCATGAACGAAGAGACCCCTGTTCCCGTGCCCAATCCGCCGCCGGCCGATACGCCGGCACCGTCAGTGACTGCTCCCGAGTCGTCGGAGGTGCCGCCATCGCGGCGTTCCGGCGGCTGGGGCGTGTTTCTTGGTGTGCTCGCGCTGGTTTGCGCCGGCGTTGCCGGTTGGCAGGCGTGGGAAACCCGCGCGCGCGCCGACGAACTGCGTGCCGAACTGGCCCGGCGCTTGAACGACAGTGACGCCGCCGTTGCCGCCGCGCGCGGTGTCACCACGCAGCAGCAGGAAACCATTGCCAGCCTGCAGGGCAAGCTCGGTGCGCTCGAATCGAAGGTAGAGGCCACCGAAGGGCAGGCGGCGGCGCTCGAGGCGCTCTACCAGGAGTTTTCCCGCTCGCGCGAAGACCGCGTCATTGCCGAGGCCGAGCAGGCCATGGCCATCGCCGCCCAGGAATTGCAGATTACCGGCGCGCCTGAAGTGGCGCTGATTGCGCTGCAAGGTGTCGATGCACAGTTGGCGGCGAGCGATCGTGGCCAATTCGCGCCGCTGCGCCGGGCGTTGGCGAAGGATATCGAGCGGCTCAAACTGATGCCGGTCGTCAATGTGCCAGACGTGGCGTTGCGGCTGGAACACATACTCGAAAGCACGGATACGCTGCCGCTGGCTTTTGCGAGCCAACCCAAGGCCGAGCCGCAGGCGGGCGCCGCACCGATGGAATCGAAGGGTACTGCCGCCGTGCTCGATTTTGCCGCCGAATTGGCGCGCGATGTATGGCGCGAAATGCGCGGCCTGATCCGTATCGAGCGTCTGGACCATGCCGAGCCGGTATTGTTGGCGCCGGAACAGAGCGCATTCCTGCGCGAAAACCTCAAAATCCGCCTGCTCTCCGCACGCCTTGCCCTGTTGGCGCGCGATAGCCGCACCTATGCGGCCGATCTCGCACAGGCGCGCGGCTGGATCGAGCGTTTCTTCGACTTGCGCAATGACCGGGTGCAAGCGACCGTGCGCGACCTCAAGGCGCTCGAAGCGATCCCCCTGTCGGCTGAGCGGCCGACGCTCACCGAGAGCTTTGCCGCGCTGCGTTTGCTGCAAGCACGAGCCAGCGACCTGCGTCCCGCCGCGCCACCGCCGGTAAACGGCGCTGCCGCGCCACAGCGATAAGGGGCGGACATGCGCGCTTTGATCTGGTTGATCGGCCTTTTCGCTCTTGCCGCCGGGCTGGCGATGGTTGCGGGGTTGAACGATGGCTACGTGCTTGTGGTGTTGCCGCCGTGGCGGGTGCAACTGTCGCTGAACCTCCTGGCGGTTTTGCTGATTGCTGGTTTTTTGGCTGCTTATGCCGTGATGCGTCTGGTGGGCCGCACAGTGGCGTTGCCTGGGCGCGTGCTGAAATGGCGTGAGCGGCGGCGGCAGGAAAAAGCCGGCCGAGCATTGCGCGATGCGTTGCGCGCGTTTTTCGAAGGGCGCTTTGCCCAGGCGCTGAAATTGGCCTCGTCCTCTTTCGCGATCGACGACAACCCGGCGATGGCGACTTTGGTCGCCGCGCGGGCAGCGCACGCGATGCGCGACGATACCCGCTACCGGATCTGGATCGGGCGTGCCGCCGATCAGGGCGAAGAAACCCGCGCCGCGCGTTTGATGACCGAGGCGGAGCTTGCGGTTCAGGTGCGCCATTTCGACGAGGCAGCGGAGCGGCTGGATATGCTGCGCCTGGCCGGACACCGCAATATTGCCGCGCTGCGCCTGTCGCTGCGTGTAGCGTCCGCGCTGAACAAATGGGACGAAGTGTTGCGCCTGACGCGCCAACTGCGCAAGCACAAGGCGCTTTCCGACGAGCAGGCAGAGCCGTTGCTGCGTCGCGCGCATATCGAGCGCCTGCAGGAACTGGCGGGCGACGGCACGGCGCTGGCCGCTTATTGGAATGCGATTCCCGCCGATGAACTGCAAGATCGCCACTTGGTCGAGCGAGCGGCGCCGCTGCTCGCCGCGGCGGACCAGGGTGCCATCATTTCCCGCACACTGGAGCGCTTGCTCGACGAAGAATGGGATAGCGGGTTGGCGCGCCTGTACGGGCACTGCGGCGGCGAAGGCGATGCCGTGGCCCGCCTGGCGAAGGCGGAAGGCTGGCTCAAACGCCAGCCGCGTGATGCGGGCTTGCTGTACGCGTTGGGCCGGTTGTGCATGGATGCCCAATTGTGGGGCAAGGCGCAAAGCTACCTGGAAGCGTCGCTCAACCTGTTGCAGTCGGTCGATACGCATCTCGCCTTGGCGCAGCTTCTGGAGCAGTTGGAGTCCCCAGAGCGGGCACAGCAGCATTACCGCGCCGCGGCGGAGCGGGCAGCGAAATAGTTGCCGCTTTTTTTGCGGTGCATGGGCGCCAGGCTGGCTTCGCGCGCTATTCCTTTGTCATATTCTGGATCGCGGATGGCTTGGCATGCGCGGATCGTATTGAATTCCATGCTGCGAAGCATTTGCCCGCTCAAGCCTGTATCGGTGTTTGTCGCCGGAAAAATGCGCGTGCATTGAGTGTCTGACTATCGTGCAGATAGCAAAAATTTGAATCCCTTCGTAAGCCGATCGTAAGACTCCGAGAATACTTTCTAGCCGTGACCGGGATTTGACCCGGTTTCAACATTAGAAAAAACCGGAGGAAAGTATGGAGAACGATCTGGCGGCAAAAGTCGCTGCCAACCCGAAGTATCAGCGCCTTGTCAGTACGCGCTCTTCTTTCGGTTGGATTCTCACGGCGATCATGATGGTCGTCTATTACGGCTACACGGCGATCATCGCCTTCGATAAAGAACTGTTCCATCAAAGACTGGGCGAAGGCGTGATGACGCTCGGCATCCCGGTCGGTTTCGGCCTGATCGTCTTTACCGTTGTCATTACCGGCATTTATGTACGCCGGGCAAACTCGGAGTTCGATGTGCTGACGCAGGAAATCGTCAAGGAGAGCAAGCAATGAGCGGCCGTTCCTTACGCATTTGGGGTGGTGCGGCGCTGTTTGTGCTGTCCGCGGCCGCGTGGGCGGCGGGCGCCGATCGTGGTCAGGCTGAAAAGCAGGCCACCAACTGGACGGCGATCATCATGTTCGCCGGTTTCGTTCTCGCCACGCTGTGGATCACCAAATGGGCGGCGGCGAAAACCAAATCGGCCGCCGACTTCTATACCGCCGGCGGAGGCATCACCGGATTCCAGAACGGATTGGCGATTGCCGGCGACTACATGTCGGCTGCGTCCTTCCTCGGTATTTCCGCCGCGGTCATGGCAAACGGCTACGACGGACTGATCTACTCGATCGGCTTTCTCGTCGGTTGGCCGGTGATTACCTTCCTGATGGCGGAAAAACTGCGCAACCTCGGCAAATTCACCTTTGCCGACGTTGCCGCCTACCGTTTCTCGCAGACGCCGATCCGCGCCTTTGCCGCTTCGGGTACGCTGGTCGTCGTCGCGTTCTACCTGATCGCGCAGATGGTCGGTGCCGGGCAGCTCATCAAACTGCTGTTCGGTCTCGAATACTGGATAGCGGTCGTCATCGTCGGCGCGCTGATGATGGTCTACGTGCTGTTTGGCGGCATGACCGCAACCACGTGGGTTCAGATCATCAAGGCATGCCTGCTGCTGGGCGGGGCCTCCTTCATGGCCTTCATGGTCATGTGGAACTACGGTTTCTCTCCGGAGCAGTTGTTTGCCGCCTCGGTCAAGGTCAAGGCCGATGCCGCGATGGTTGCCGGCAAATCGCCGGAAGAGGCCGGAGTGCTTGCCCAGGCGATCATGGGGCCAGGATCTTTCATCAAGGATCCGATCTCGGCGATCTCCTTCGGCATGGCGCTGATGTTCGGTACGGCCGGCCTGCCGCACATCCTGATGCGTTTCTTTACCGTGCCCGATGCGAAGGAAGCACGTAAGTCGGTATTCTGGGCCACCACCTGGATCGGCTACTTCTACATCCTGACCTTCATCATCGGTTTCGGTGCGATCGTGCTGGTATCGACCAATCCGCAGTTCCTCGACGGCAGCGGTGGTCTGCTCGGCGGCGGCAACATGGCGGCGGTGCACCTTGCCAACGCGGTCGGCGGCAACATCTTCCTCGGCTTCATCTCCGCGGTTGCCTTTGCCACCATTCTCGCCGTGGTTGCCGGTCTCACGCTGTCCGGCGCGTCGGCGGTATCGCACGACCTGTACGCGACCGTCTTCAAGAAGGGCAAGGCAGATTCCGCCTCCGAACTGCGCGTGTCGCGCATCACCACCATCGTCCTGGGCATCATCGCGGTCGTGTTGGGGATCGCGTTCGAAAAGCAAAACATCGCGTTCATGGTATCGCTTGCCTTCGCCATCGCCGCATCGGCCAACTTCCCTGTGCTGTTCCTCTCGGTACTGTGGAAGGGTTGCACGACGCGTGGTGCATGCATTGGCGGCTTTATCGGCCTGATTACCGCGCTGGTGCTGACCGTCGTGTCGCCGTCGGTGTGGGAGGCGACGCTGGGCAATCCGAAAGGCTCCGCGCTGTTCCCCTACACTTCGCCAGCCCTGTTCTCGATGGCTGCGGGCTTCATCGGCATCTGGCTGTTCTCGATTCTCGACAGCAGCGCGCGGGCGAAGACGGACCGTGCCGGTTACATGGCTCAGAAAGTACGCTCCGAAACCGGTATCGGTGCCGCGGCGGCTTCCAGCCACTGATGGCGGAGGCATGAGAAGAAACAGAAGAGCATGCAGATAAACGTTTGACTCTCCGTGGGTCTTCGCTATAATGCGCGCTCTTCTTTTGGCCAGTTAGCTCAGTTGGTAGAGCAGCGGACTGAAAATCCGCGTGTCCGTGGTTCGATTCCGCGACTGGCCACCAAATTTCACGCCCAGCCCTTCCGGCTGGGCGTTTTCATGTCCACAAGCAGGTTCCGTGTGCATGCAAAACGTTTCTGCCGAGATGTTTTGTCGAACTGCGCGACCGTCCCGTTCTGAGTGACGGACGCAACCGGGCATTCCGCTTTCATGTCCTCTCTGACCTCCACCTTCGTCGATGCCGTTGCGCTGCTCGCCGCTTTCGACGGCCGGGCGGTGGAGATCGTCGCCTTGTCGCTGCGGGTCAGCGGTGGCGCGGTACTGTTCGGTACCTTGATCGGGCTACCGCTGGGTGCATGCCTCGCGGTCGGGCGTTTTCCCGGCAAGGATGCCGCGTCGGTGCTGGTAAACGGCCTCATGGGGTTGCCCTCGGTGGTGGTGGGCGTGGTCGTCTATCTGTTGTTGTCGCGTTCCGGGCCGTTCGGCGGGTTTGGTCTGCTATACACCCCGTCGGCGATGATCGCCGCCCAAACCTTGCTGGTGATCCCGTTGATGGCGGCGATTGCCCGTCAAGTGGTGGAGGATGTCTGGCAGCGCTACGAGGAAGAATTGCGGATGATGCGTTTCGGCTGGTGGCACAGCGTCACCACGCTGCTGTACGACTGCCGCCATTCGCTGCTGGTGGCGGTGCTGGCCGGGTTGGGGCGGGCGATGAGCGAAGTGGGCGCGGTGATGATCGTCGGCGGCAACATCGACCGTGCCACGCGCGTGATGACGACCGCGATCGCATTGGAGACGAGCAAGGGCGATCTGCCGCTGGCGATTGCGCTCGGCCTGGTGCTGATTTTCGTGGTTCTCGTTCTCAATGCGGTGGCTTTCGGCCTGCGGCGATGGGCGATGCGACGTTATGGCTGAAAGCGATGAACCGAGGGCAGGGGGAAGGATGTTTCCGATCCGCATTCGAAACCTGCGCTTTTCGCCCAATGGCCGGGCAGTGCTCGACGGGATCGATCTGGAACTCGGCGGCGAGGGCATCACCTTGCTGCTGGGGCCCAACGGCGCCGGCAAAAGCATGCTGCTGCGCGCATTGTGCGGCTTGATCGAACCGACCGGAGGCGTGATCGAATGGGGTGGCGGAGCGAGGCCGGAATCGGGGGTGACGATGGTGTTTCAGCACCCGATGATGCTGCGCGCATCGGTGCTGGAGAACGTCTCCCTTGCGCTCAAACCGTGGGGGCTGGCGCGTGGCGAGCGGCGGCGGCGGGCGCGGGTGGTGCTCGAACGCGTCGGTCTGGCCGACCGCGCCGAAGATAGCGCCCGCCAGCTTTCCGGGGGCGAACAGCAACGCCTGGCATTGGCACGGGCATGGCTGGCGCGGCCGAGTCTGCTGCTGCTCGACGAGCCGACCGCCAGCCTCGACCCTTCTGCGACCGCGGAAGTCGAGCGTATCGTGCGTGAGATCCGCACCGACGGCACGCGCATCCTGATGGTCACCCACAACCTCGGCCAGGCGACCCGCCTGGGCGACGACATCGTTTTTCTTGCCGCTGGCAAAGTGTGCGAATACACGCCGGTACAGCGCTTTTTTTCCCGCCCCGCCTCCGAAGAGGCTCGTTTGTTCATACAAGGAGAATTGCCATGGAGACTGCATTTCTGAAGTGCCTTGGACGAATCGCCGTCAGCCTGGCGTTGGCCGGTTCGCTGCATGTTGCCGCGGCGGACGATTCCATCGTCGTCGCCTCGACGACCTCGACGGAGCAGTCGGGGCTGTTCGGCCACATCCTGCCGATTTTCGAGAAGGAAACCGGGATCGGTGTCAAGGTCGTCGCGCTCGGCACCGGACAGGCGCTCGATGTCGGCCGCCGGGGCGATGCCGACGTGCTGCTGGTGCATGACCGGGCTGCGGAGGACAAATTCGTCGCCGAAGGCTACGGCACCGACCGCCGCGACGTGATGTACAACGACTTTGTCGTCGTCGGCCCGGAACCCGACCCGGCCGGACTGAAAAGCGCCGCGAGCACGATCGATGCCTTCAGGCGTATTGCCGCCAGTGGTGCGGTTTTCATTTCGCGTGGCGACAACAGCGGCACGCACGCCGCCGAGCGGCGCGTCTGGAAAGCGGCCGGCATCGAGCCGACAGGGCAGGGCTGGTACAAGGAAGCCGGTAGCGGCATGGGGCCGACGCTGAACATGGCGGCGGGCGTCGACGCTTATACCTTGTCCGACCGCGGCACCTGGGCGAATTTCAGAAATCGCGGCAAGTTGCGCATCGTGTATGCCGGCGACCCAGGGCTATTCAACCCGTATGGCGTGATTCTGGTGAATCCGGCCAGGCATCCGCACGTGAAAAAAGCACAGGCCGAACGCTTCATCGATTGGATTACCTCGGACAAGGGCCGGCAGGCTATCGCCTCATACAAGATCGACGGCGAGCAGCTTTTCTTTCCATCATCGCGATAGTTTTTTTAGCCGTCGATGAACCAATGGACTCTATGTCGGCAGGCTGGTGCCGTTCCTGTTAGCGCCTTGCGCGTGTGTGGTACCAAAGTCATGAGCAATGGAAACGGGGGCGTGCTACCCCCTCGTTTTTATGTCTGCCTACAAAATAAGGGTGAAACGAGTACAGCGACTGAATGATGGGCGTTCCTATATTTATTCGGCGTCGTCAAGGCCTCATACTGAAGACGAAGCTCGCTCTTTGACTACAGCTACCTGTCTGAGTGCCGGTCTCTGCCCCCAGCGTTGGAATCTCAGCGTCCCAATGACCGTCAAGTTGTGACGAGGACAAGTGGATATCGGCGACTTTGGTCGGTAGCGTAAACATAGTCTGCCCGTTTTGTTCATCCGCGCAAGAATACGTGGCATCGTCGATTTTGCTGAGCCGTCCATCGGACGTCAGATGACCCGTCACCGTGCACCTGTATTTCGTGTCTAGGGTTCTGCCGAAAGAAAGGATTTTGACCGATACTCTAAGTGCAATTTGCACGAATGGCGCAGTGGGGTCGGTGGACGGGGTGATTTTGAGCGTGATGTTGTCGGCGGGTGGCTGAAAGCCAAACAGTTGTGGACACGAACCCGAAATGCTGTGGTGGCTGTTGAACAAAACGTGAGAGTACTCCCAGTCGTTTGTTCCAGTGATGGGGTTTGATGTCGGGAAGGGCTGAGAAAGTAACGAAAAGCGCTTTACGGGCTGCTCGCCCTGTTGTCCGTTGATGTTGTAGCGAATGAGTCCTTCGCTGGCCGAAAAGGGAACAAATGCCAGTGTTCCTTGCAGGGCGGGCTTGGCTTGGCTTGGCGACAGCGGCGCGTTCGTTTGTGTGCTCGTGAAACTATAAATATTGCCGGCGAAGCTGTTGTCATTCTGCTCGTCCAAATACGCCACATACCACAGCGGAGTGCCGTTCGAGTCGTAGGCGTGCAGTGTGGCGTAAATACTGTTGTCCTGTCTTGCCAAGTTCATCCCCCAGCCGGACTGCTGGGAATTCCACCATACGTCGGTGTAATCGGTTTTGCCGGCATGGGCGAGGGGGGGGAGGAGGAGCGCGCCTATCAAGGCCAGAGAGTAAATCGTATTGGGTTTCATGAGATGTCCCGCCTGTCAAAATACGGTCGACTCGAAGACCGCTTCGCTGTCATGAGCGCTTTCGTGCCATGTTGCGGCTTGGATTGGATGCGTGATCGATTTCAGTCGGAATAGTCAACGAAAACGGCTTTCCCTTTTTGCGAGCAAGCCTCCTTCTGACTGTCGAGAAGGAAAGTGATTGGAGATGCTTTGTCTGTCGTCCATCTGATTTCGAGCCGCGATGGGGAGGATTCGAGCGTGACCTGGGCTGGAATCCATGTAGTGGTCATGGAGAGTGGATTGGGGCTGCATGAAAGGTATGCGTTGTCGAGTCGGCCAAAGCGGCCTTCCGTTATCACTGTGCCGGAGAGTAGGCAGTTACTGTCGCCGAGAGTCAATCCCATGGTCATCGAAGTGTCCCACGCCTGCCTGAAATAGGGGGTTGAGGCGTGATCAACTCCTTTGAAGAGAGTGGGTGTCGCCGAGTTGTTGTTGAGCTCCGGGTCTGAGCATGAAGTTTGCCAAAGCGTAAGGCGGTTGTCCCAAGAGTCACTGTGTTGCCAACGTGTAAGAAGGGCGTCCCAAGTGTCCGGGTTGATCTCGAAAGGTTCGGAAACGAATGTAAAGCGCGTGACAGTCTGCTCGTCCTGCTGGCCGTCGATGGTATAGACGATCGTGCCCCAGGTAGGTGAAGTAGGGGTGAAGACGAAGTTCCCGACAGGTGTTCCGCTTACCTGGCTGGTTGTCAGTGGCGCGGAGATCGGTGCGCTGGCATGCCGATAAATCTCGCCGGTGAAACTGCCGCCTGCGCGTCGGGTCAGGGGAGCCACATACCATGTTGGCGTGCCGTCGGTCTTGTAGTCATGGAGGGAGACATAGGCGGCATTCTGCTGCTGCACCAGATTCATCCCCCAT
>JAVBSY010000049.1:0-8295 GCA_031556475.1 Azoarcus sp. | reverse complement strand
CGCGCTCTTTCGGGCAGGGGGTATAGCTCAGCTGGGAGAGCGCTTGCATGGCATGCAAGAGGTCAGCGGTTCGATCCCGCTTACCTCCACCAAACGAAAGAACCAGGTCCCCATCGTCTAGAGGCCTAGGACACCGCCCTTTCACGGCGATAACCGGGGTTCGAATCCCCGTGGGGACGCCAGAACAAATGAGTGCTGGCGTAAGCGAGCACACAGAGCCGGCACAGCGGATAACGCCGTGCCGGTAAAAGTTAGCGCGGAGCGGTAGTTCAGTTGGTTAGAATACCGGCCTGTCACGCCGGGGGTCGCGGGTTCGAGCCCCGTCCGCTCCGCCACAAAAAACGCAGAATCCAGGTTCTGCATCCCGGAAAGCCTCCGGGACTGCCCAAGGGCTTTCAAGAAGCCCGAAAGCAACCGAAAGCCTTTACCTTCGGGGAACAGGTTTTACCAAGACTGCGGAGCCGATCCGCTGCCTTGGCTGGAAAAAGCCAGGTCCCCATCGTCTAGAGGCCTAGGACACCGCCCTTTCACGGCGATAACCGGGGTTCGAATCCCCGTGGGGACGCCAGAACAAATGCGTGCTGGCGCAAGCGAGCACACAAAGCCGGCACAGCGGACGAAGCGATGCCGGTACAGGTTGGCGCGGAGCGGTAGTTCAGTTGGTTAGAATACCGGCCTGTCACGCCGGGGGTCGCGGGTTCGAGCCCCGTCCGCTCCGCCAAGCGACTTTTCCAGGTCATCGACTTGGAAGAAAAAAAGGGTCACCTTCGGGTGGCCCTTTTGTTTTCACCCCCCGGAGAGCGAGGAAGGCTATGCCTTTGCACCCGTCAATCGCATAGAAACAAGTGTTTCCTTGGCCCGTCATCGGTTGTGGCCGGATGCCAATGGGAGGTGTGGTGCTGAACCACAGCATTCTGCTATTTGGTGTCTTCTTTTTCAGATGAGCGATGAGCTTCGATTTCTTGGGGTGGAGAAGTCGATGTCACCGAAAACCACTGCACGGCGAACATGCCAAGACAAATCATGACCACGCCAATTACACGACCGACATTTGCTGTTTTAGTTGGCAACCCCATCAATCCATAGTGGTCGATTATGAGTGAAATCAACATCTGGCCCGCGATAACACAGACAATGAAGGTCGTTGCGCCAAGACGAGAAACAAGCACCAATGCAGCGGTGACGTAGATCGCGCCCGCGATTCCGCCAAACCACGCCCATAGCGGCATGTGTGCCGTCTGGTTGATCGATGGCATTGGAACGCGAAGCGCAATTATCAGCGGTATGACTACCAGCGTACTTACGAATAGGGATACAAGCGTTGCCCAAAGCGGATGACCCAATGAGCGCCCCAGTGCAGCGTTACTGACAGCCTGAAGCGGGACAAGCGCTCCTGCCACAAGTGCAGCGGCGGCAAGGATTGTGGATGAAAGCGATATCTGAAGAGACATTTGCCAGTAACCCGCTGAAGTGGTTGCCTTGGCACAATTTTGATTCATCAGGGATCAGAATTGAAATTCGTTCTTCGGATCTGAGTTATTCGAAACATGAATAAACTTCGGCGAATCGATCTGAACCTTCTTGTGACACTGGATGCGCTCATAACCGAGAAACACATCTCGCGAACGGCGATTCGCCTGCACAAGAGCCAACCAGCCATCAGCCATGCTCTTGGACATCTTCGAGACATTTTCGACGACCCGCTGCTGGTTCGGCGCTCCGGCAGGCTGGAACTGACAGCGCGTGCACGAGAACTGGCTCAACCGTTGTCCGATGCGCTCGGCCAGCTCGATTCGCTGCTCTGTTCACCAAAGTTTGACCCATCACGTGCTCAGCGGGTATTCCGTATCGCAATGTCGGATTATGGTGCTCGCATTGTTCTGCCAGAGCTGGTCAGAACTTTACGAAGTACGGCGCCCGATATTGAACTGGTAGTCAGTCAAGCTACTCGAGAAGCGATGCGGGCACAGCTATTGGATGGAGAGATCGACCTCGCCCTGGGCGTTTTTCCTTGCCCGGCACCGGAACTACATGGTCAAACACTATTTGTCGAGTCGTTTGCCTGTCTTGCCGATGCAAAAACAATTCCCGTTTCAGGACAGTTAAGTTTTGACGAATGGCTTTCACGCCCTCACGCGCTTGTCGCCATGCGGGATGGTGTGGATAACGAAGTCGATCGCGCTCTTGCCGGGTTCAAGCAACAGCGGAAGATCGTAGTCACTTTGCCTCACTGGGGTGTAGCCAGTGAGTTGGTCGTAGGAACCGACCTGATATTGACGGTTGCACGACGAAGCCTGGACGCGATTACAAGCGATACGCGATTACGCTTGTTCGAGCCTCCATTTCCAATTGAAGATTTCGAGTTTTCTCAGCTGTGGCATCGGCGGAGAGAAACTGATCCTGCGCACGGCTGGCTACGAGAGGCCGTAGCACGGATTGCGTGTGTGAATTCGTGAATCCGATTGCCTGGAATGTTTGGTTGAAGGGCACTTGTCCTACCAGATGCTCGACCCAAGCAGTCGGACCGTGCGCAGGACTTCTCTGCGCACCAGAGTGCCGGCACCAGCCCTTTCCACGGACGCGCATTCCCGCACATGGGAATCAGGGCACAGGCGTCCCGATCGGCGATTGCGCCAGACAACCCCTTGTGCCATAGGCACCGTCTCGTGCCGCTGCTGTCGACCGCCTTCATGCCGGCGATGGACGACGGCCAGACGCGCGTGACGCTGACGCTGACGCCGGGCAGTTCGCTCGCAGACACCGAGAGGCTCGCGCTGCGCGCCGACGCGCTGATCCGCGAACTGCCCGAAGTGACCCAGGTGTTCGCCTCAGTCGGCACCGCGAGCAGCGGCGGCGGGCCGGATGCCTCCACGAGCAGCGCGGTCAACAGCGCCGAACTCACAGTCGACATGGCGCCGCGCGGCAAGCGGCCAAAACAGCCGGCGGTCGAGGAAAATATCCGCGCGAAACTCGCCGAGCTGCCCGGCGTGCGCATCAACGTCGGCCGCGGCAACAGCGGCGAGAAGCTCGGGGTCACACTCGCAAGCGACGACCCCGGCGCGCTCGCCAACGCTGCTTCCGCGCTCGAACGCGACATGCGCACACTCTCCGGCATCGGCGCCGTCACGTCGGGCGCCGCGCTGCAGCGCCCCGAAATCCAGACCGTGCCTGACGCGGCGCGCGCGCCCGATCCTGATGATCACGATCGCAATGGGCGCGGAAATGCTGCCGATCGCGCTCGGCCTGGGTGCCGATCCAAGCTTTCGGCAACCGATGGCGATCATCGTGATCGGCGGATTGCTCACCTCGACACTGCTGAGCCTGCTCGTGATTCCGGTGGTCTATACCTATATCGACGATCTCGCAGGCCTCCTCAAGCTGCCTGAAGACGGAAAACAGGCATGAGGAAACGGAGCCCTCCGGCGTCTGCGCGGAAAAGACGTGAGGCCCCCGCCTGGTGGAGGCTGGAACGATGGCCCGAAAGGAATTGGGAAAGGGAAAAGCTCATCGTCAAATTTCTTCAAGGGCAACGCCTGAGCAAATCAATACACCTGTGCCACCTGGACCAGTTTCCCCGTAGACGCGATACTCCTCAAACAGAGGCTATTGGACGGCAGTTCGTCGAAGCAGCACACGATGTTTATTCTGACGCCCCGGAAATGCTCAATAAGGCATTGCTTGCCTTAATTAAGTTACAGGATCTTGTATATGAAGGCAGAACTTGGTTTTGTTGTGAAAGAGCCAGACGTTGGCTTGTTTATCAAGACCTTTAGCAAGGAGATCATTGATGGTGCAGGATTCACCAAAGTGAAGTTTCGTCTTGGAAGTGAGGAATTCAAAAAATTCGCAGAAATTTATCCAAGGTTTCAAGGTAGAACTCGGATAGGGGTGGATATTGAGCTTACCGCCAAAGATAAAAAATCGATTGATTATTATGGGATTCTGCCCAGAAAAGATATAAATTATAGACTCTCAGATGATTTTTTTGTAGTGGATGATTACCTTCAAAAAAATAAATCCCTTATAAAATCAAACAAACTCGAGCGGATCTATTTGCATAAGAAAAAGAAAATTGATTGCGTACAGACCTATATATTGTCTCATTTGTACCTTTTTGAAGATCTTTATTATGAGATGCTGGCCCGTTCAGTCGGACAAGAAATATCCAAAGGCGTCTGCATCGATAAAAATGGGGAGACGATTTCAAACGTTTGCTTTCTAAAAACACAAGTAGTCGATAGTGTCGAATACATCAATGATGGCGGGCGCCATATTGGAGAAGAAGGAAAAGAGAGTTATTGGCGTGGAGAAGCCGTCATTTCCAAGAATGTGCGAAAACAGTGCAAGCTGAATATATTCTCCCCGGGAGAGGCGCTGGATCGCTTTGGATTACGATCAGTCATTGTTACTAGAGCAACATGGGAAAATTTCGATCCAGAGCTCAAACGTAAACTTTATAACATTCCTATATTGGTTGAAGGAGACCCGCTGCAACTGGAACACCAAAGGATATGGAAGGAAATCTGGGATTTTGCGAATCAAAACAAATCCTACAAAATGAGATAACAAATTACAGGATCAGGCTCTACACCCTTAACATCCCGCCAACAGCAAGGGCCTTTGGCGAGAGATCGATAGCCACAATGCGTTGCCCGATCCGCCATTATCCGGCGACGTTGTATTGACCCAGCAAACGATTTTTCAATGATCCAGCGGATGTCGCTGTTGAATGTGCTTCGTTTATAATCCACTGAAAAAAGAGCATTTATGGATTGCCTTGCGTGGATACCAAAATGTGGGCGTTCGCCCCGCCACAAAACAAAACGGACCCGATCGGGCCCGTTTTCATCTCCATCCCGGCACCGCAATCAGAACATGTGCTGGCCGCCATTGATGGAAATATTGGCGCCGGTTACGAACGCCGCCTCTTCCGAGGACAGATAAGCCACCAGACCCGCGATTTCCTCCGGCTTGCCTAGCCGGCTGATGGGAATCTGCGGCAGGATCTTGGAATCGAGAATTTCCTGCGGAATGGCCGTAACCATCCTGGTACCGATATAACCCGGCGAAATCGTATTCACCGTCACACCGTTGCGCGCCACTTCCAGCGCCAGCGCCTTGGTGAAACCGTGCATGCCGGCCTTGGCGGCGGAGTAGTTGGTCTGGCCGAAGGCGCCCTTCTGGCCGTTGACCGACGAGACGTTGATGACCCGCCCCCACTTGCGCTCGACCATGCTGTCCATGACCTGCTTGGTCATGTTGAACACGGAATCGAGATTGGTCTTGACGACCGCGTCCCAATCCGCCTTGGTCATTTTGCGGAAGGTCAGATCGCGGGTGATGCCCGCATTGTTTACCAACACGTCCACCGGGCCGACTTCCTGCTCGACCAGATCGACACACGCCTTGCACGAATCGAAATCGGTCACGTCACAAGGATATCCCTTGAAGCCGTAGCCCATATTGTTCATCGTCTGCAGCCACTCCGTCGCCTTGCTGTTCCCTGGCGAATACGTCGTGACCACCTTGTGCCCAAGCGCCGCCATCTTGATGCAGATGGCTTCACCGAGACCGCCCATACCGCCTGTTACGAGTGCGACTCTTGACACTTTTTCTCCTCCCTATCAGTCGTTTTCATGAGGGTCCTTACCACGGGCGGCGGAGTCCCTCATCGCCGCCGCCCGCTCTACCGTACCCGCTAGGCGCGCGCCTTGACGTAGCGCCCGGGCGCCGGTTCGATCGGCTCGTATTTCGTGCTCCCCAGGCGGCCACGCGCCGCCACCTGTTTTCCTCCATACGGGCGCAGCCACTCGACCCAGTCGAGCCACCAGCTTCCCTTCTGCTCGGTCGCACCGGCCAGCCATTCGTCCGGATCCGTGATTCGAGCGGTATTTGTCCCGCCATTCGTCCAATAGCTGCGGCGATTCTTCGATGCCGGATTGATCGCGCCGGCGATATGTCCGCTCGCGCCCAGCACGAAAGTCGTTTCGCCGCCCAGCAGACGACGCCCGAGATAAGACCCTTTCCACGGCACGATGTGGTCCTCGCGCGTCGCAAGCAGATAGGTCGGCGCGACCACCTTGCTCAAATCGACCTTGCAGCCAAGCATTTTCAGCCGTCCTGGCACGCTCAGACTGTTGTCGAGATACATGTTGCGCAGATACCAGGTCAGGAACGGGCCGGGAAGATTGGTCGCGTCGGAGTTCCAATACAGCAAATCGAACGCCTGCGGCTTCTGCCCCTTGCGATAGTTGCCGACCACGTATTGCCAGATCAGATCGTTGGCGCGCAGCGAAGAGAAAACGTTGGCCAGCTCCTGCCCCTTGAGCAGCCCGCCCTTGCCGATGGCCGCCTCGCGCGCGGCCTGGCTGGCCTCGTCGACCAGGCAGCTCAGTTCGCCGGCGTCGGAAAAATCGAGCAGCGTGGTCATCAAGGTCAGGCTTGCCACCGGATCTTCGCCACGCGCCGCCGCCACGGCCAGGGCCGAGGTCAGGATTGTCCCGCCGACGCAGAAACCGAGCACATTCGGCTTCTTCACCTTTGTGACCGAGCGCACCACGTCCAGCGCGGTCAGCGGCCCTTTTTCCAGGTAATCGTCCCAGGTGAAGTGGCCTTCGTTCGCGTTCGGATTTTTCCACGACACCAGGAAAACCGTCTGGCCCTGCTCGATGGCGAAACGCACCAGGGAGTTCTCCGGCTGGAGATCCAGGATGTAGAACTTGTTGATGCTCGGCGGCACGATCAGCAACGGCACCTGCGCCACCTTTTCCGTCAGCGGCGAATATTGGATGAGCTGCATCAGATCGTTTTCGTAGATGACCGAACCCGGCGTCACCGCCAGGTTGCGGCCGACTTCGAAAGCATCGTCGTCGGTCATCGAAATGCGGCCTTTTTCAAGGTCGGCGAGCAGATTCTTGATACCGAGACCGATGCTCTCCCCGTTCGTTTCAAGCGCGGTCTTGATGAAATCCGGGTTGGTGGCGGCAAAATTCGTCGGCGCCAACGCATCGATGTACTGCCGGGTCAGATACTGGATGCGCGACTTCGCCCGGCCATCGGAAATCGGCAGTTCCTCGGCGATCTGGCGTAGAAAACCGGCGTTGATCAGATAGGCCTGGCGCAGATAGTCGAACACCGGGCTCTTGGACCATTCGTCGGAACCGAAACGGCGGTCGCCCGCCTCCGGCGTGACGACCGGCTCCACCGGTTCACCGTTGCGTCGCGCCAGCATGGCCGACCACAGCGCGATGTGCTGATCGGCGAACTCTTTCTGCAAGCGCGTCAAAGTCTGCGTCTCAGGCAGCGGCACCCCCGCCGCCACGCCGCTGGAGTTCTGGATGGCCGCGTGCTGCCGCGTAACCATATCGAAAAAGCTTTGCGCCATTTGCTGGCCGGCAACAAACATCGCCTGCATTGCGGCGGTCGACTGCTTGTCGTTTGAATCGAGCATTCATCTCTCCCAAAACGGTACATGCGACCCGCCGATGCCCGTCGCAACGTGAGATCGGCGGGAACCATCACGATAGAGCCGATTCCGGCAGCAATCAATAGCGAAGCGATGCTTTCGGCGTAAGTCCCGATGCACAGGTCACGGCATAAGCCAGATCAAAGAGGCGAAACGCCCGGTCTGGCCATCGCGGCGGTACGAATAAAAACGCCTCGCATCGGCATGCGTACACTGCCCGCCGCCATAGATGCGCACGACTCCCGCCCTGGTCAAGCGCATACGGGCCAAGGCGAACAGATCGGCCATCCACTTGCCCGGCCCGTCCGAAACGAAAGCCACGGCCGCGCCTGGATCGGTGCGCAGAAAAGCTTCGCGCACGTCACCGCCAACCTGGAAAGCCGCCGGCCCGATCGCCGGCCCAAGCCAGGCAAGCACGGAATGCGGAGGCACGCCCAGCTTCGCCACGCTTGCTTCGAGCACACCTGCGGCAAGGCCGCGCCAACCGGCATGCGCAGCCCCCGCTACCGTCGCGGCGGCGTCGCAGAACAGCACGGGCAGGCAATCGGCCGTGAGCACGGCGCACACCACGCCGGGCTGGAACGTAATCGACGCATCCGCGCGCACCGCTTCGGCCTGCGCTCGATGTGCCGCCGCCTGCCGAGCCACCTCCTCGGCGCAAACCACATCGGTACCGTGCACTTGATCCAGCCACAACGGCTCAGCCGGCAGCATGCGGCGCAGACGGGCACGGTTTTCAGCCACCGCGACGGCTTCGTCGCCGGCATGATCGCGAAGATTGAAACTGTCGTAAGGTGCCGCGCTGACCCCGCCGGCACGGGTAGTAATGA
>JAVBSY010000085.1:0-20117 GCA_031556475.1 Azoarcus sp. | reverse complement strand
ACGGTGGAGATCAGCAAGCTCATCACCGTCACGCACGGCGACATTCAATCGGCGCTGTCGAACATGGACGGCACGCAACGCTCCGTGGCCAGCGGGTTGACCGCCTCGCGCGCCGTGGTCGGTGAAATCGAAGGCATCCAGGAAGAGGTCGGCCGCGTAGCCATCGCCATCCAGGAGATTGCCGAGGCCACGCGCAAGCAGTCCATCCTGACCACCGACATGTCCAAGACGGCCGAGGAAGTGAATCAGATGAACGAAGGCACCGACCGGGGTATTCAGAGCGCGACGAAGACGGTCACCGACCTGAACAAGCTCTCAAGCAATCTGCATGGCATGGTCGAACGCTTCCCGCTCTGATCTGCGCGGGGATGAGGGGCATGCGGTAGTGGTGCCAATATAAAACGGCAGCGCGAGGCTGCCGTTTTTGGTTTTCGCCGCGCGTTCCCAGCGCGGCGATCAGGGGATGGCTCTTCTCAGTGCTTCAGCCGCGGAGCGCTGGTCGAGGCCTTGCGCGGAGGCGGTGCAACGGGCTTGCGCGCGGGCTTGTCGGCGATCGACTCGATGGCGCCCTGGATTTTGGCGAGCGTTGCCCGCTGTTTTTCCGAGAAGCGGCCGCTTTGGGTGATACGCGGATCGGTTTCGATGTGGTGCAGCAGTTGCAGGAAGCGCTCGTGGTCTTCTTTGTCGCGCAACAGCCTGGGCAGGGATTGCAATGCCTTGGCGGGGGCGTAGCGGCAGATGATTTCCTGCTCGCCGCGAATACGGCGCTGTTCGTCGTTGGTGACGTCCGGCAGCAAGGCACGGTATTCCTCGGCCAGTTCCTGCTTGACTTCGAGGTAGTGCAGCGTCAATTGCTCGCCGTCGCGTTCGAGCAAGGCGATCGTGCGCGCCACGGCCGCGGCGTAGCCGCCTTTGTCCATGGACGCAAGCGCATCCTTGACGAAGGGTAGTTCGAGCGGGTTGCTCACCGGTTTGTAGGCGTCGGCCGGGGCAGTGCGTTTTGCCACCAGGTTCTGGGCGTAGGGCGTGGTGTAGAGGGAGAAGAAAACGGCTTCGCCCAGCGCGTCGCGTGCATCGCGGTAGTAATCGAGCAAGGCTTCGACGGCGTCGGAGTTGGCCTTTTCAACCTGCCGCAAGGGCGCGTCGTCGGCAAGCGCCTGCCGTTCCTCGCGCACCTTCTCCGCGACAGAGGGCAGCCAGGCCATGAACGGGTTGAGGGCGCTGGAGAGCATCCATTTCTGCATCCGCAGGGGGTGGAAAATACGCGCCATGTCGGCCATGTATTCGTTGGAAAAAGCCTGGACGTACGGCTGAACGAAGAGTTCGTAGGCGCGTTGATTGAATTCCGAAATGCTTTCCACCGCCTTGAAGGGCTTTTCGTCGACGCGTTCGAAGCGGTTCAGGCGCTTGACGATGTCTTCGAGACGGTGCTCGGTGAATGTGACTTCGTACTGCGGGGCACCGTCCTTGGCGGGGATGTCCTTGATTTCCATCGCGTAGATGCCCGGCGGCAAGGCTTCGATGCATTTCACCACCGAGACGATCTCGGTGTATTCCCGATTCATGACCTTGCCGGAGACGAAGATGCCCAGGTGGCCGATGCTGTTGTGCAGCAGGCCGACGAAGACCTGCCCGCGTGCCTTGATTTCCTCGGTCGAATCGTAGGTATCGGCGATCCAGTTGAAAGCCTGTTGCGGCGGCGTGATGTTGTCGCCGAGCGAGGCGAACATGATGACCGGCGAGCGGATGTCGCGCAGATCGAGCGTACGGCCATCCTTGGTGCGCGCGCCGCCCGACCAGAGGTCGTTGCCGACGAAGAGGTTTTGCACGATCCACTCGATTTCTTCGCGCGCCAGCAGCGGATTGGCACCCCACCAGCGCTCGAAGTCGAGGAATCGCGGCGGTTCGGTGTCGATTTTCGAGTACAGCGCGCGGTATTTCGACCACAGCGTATTGGCCGGGTCGAGATTTTCGAAGTTTTGCACCAGATGAGCACCGTCGAACAGGCCATTGCCCAGGTCGGCGGTCAGCGACGACATCCACGAGCCGCCCAGCAGCCCGCCGGCATAGCGCATCGTGTTGTTGCCGTTGCCTTCGGTCCAGGCGCCGCCCCAGTAGGACATTGGCGCACCGTTGATGATGATCGGGCCGGTTTCCTCCGGATCGGATGCGGCGACCATCATTGCCGCCCAGCCGCCCTGGCAGTTGCCGACGATGACCGGCTTGGAACTGTCGGGATGAAGCTCGCGTACGCGGCGCACGAAGCGTTGCTCGGCGGCGGTCACGTCGGGCATCGTCTGGCCGGGTTCGGGCTTGGGAAAGAAGATGACGAAATAAACCGGGTTGCCGGCGCGCAAGCAGACGCCGACCTGCGAGTCGTCCTTGAAGCCGCCGATGCCGGGGCCGTGGCCGGCGCGTGGATCGATGATGACGTAGGGGCGCTGCTTTTCGTTGGTCTTCACGCCCTTGGGCGGGACGATGCGTACCAGGGCGTAATTGACCGGTTGCTGGAATTCGCGCCCGTCCATCACCATTTCATAGTCGAAATGCAGCAGCGGCGGCATGCCGGCCCGTACGTTTTCGACGAAATCGTCGCCGCGCTGGCGTAGCGTGTCCCAGAACAGAATCGAGCGCTGCACGGTATCGACCATATAGGCTTGCCACGACTCCCACGAGGGCACGGCAAGCTGTGGGTGCGTCGCCAGATCGTTCAGCGCGGGATGTCCGTCGGTGGAAAAAGCTTTTGCGATTCGTTCGTTGAGCGTTTTTTGCGCGTCGGTCATGCGTCGCTGGAATACTTGTGAGATTCCCGTGGCGGCGCGTTGAGTGGTAGAAAGCTGTTGTCCGAGATCTTTCATCGCACGACTCCTCGCGGTCAGTTAAAGAAAAGATTGGAACGTCAGATGCGCGGAATGTTCCGCAATTTGCACGTGAATACCAGCCGTGCCGATGAGCAGGCGCGCTAGTCTGGAAGCGACATACGCAGCAGAACGTGCCTGCGTCGGGATGTAATGATTCTTGCGAGTGCTTGGTTTTTTTGCGCGGATGATTTCGCGCAGTGGTAAGTGCCGAACTGCCGGTTTTTTATGCCGTATGCGCAGATTCCATCTTGATGATACTACTCCTGTTCGAGATTGTTGGTCGGTTCGCCGTCTGCCGACAGCGCCGGCAGGCCGATGCCGCGATTCACCGAGGTGCCTACAGTGTCCGGCGGTCCAGTGTGCGCAGGAATTCGTCGCGTAGTTGCGGAGAGTCGTCGAAGGCCCCGGAGAAGGCCTGGGTGACGACGCGCTCGTCGCCGCGGCGGTCTTCGCCGAGCAGCAGGCACAGCTGTTCGGCTTCGATGACGCAGGCGGCGCCTTGGGCCTGACCGTGGTGCATCAGTGCGTCGGCGATGTCGCGCGTCATCCATTCCTGGTAGGTGAAGCGATGGCCGATGGCGTCGACCAGGCGCGCGATGCGGCCGAAGCCGTGCAGGCGTCCCCCGGGCAGGTAGGCGACGTGGGCAAGGCCGCGGAAGGGAACGAGATGGTGCGGGCAGACGCCGTGGATGGCGATGCCGCGCACGACGACCATGTCGCGCCGCTCGTCCTCGAAACCGTCGCCGAGCGCTTCGGCGGGATCCAGTTCGTAGCCGCCGAGCAGGCGGCGCTGCCAGAGTTCGCGCACGCGCTGGGCTGTGCGGCCGGTATGCGGGTTGTCGGCATCGATGCCGCAGGCGGGGAGCAGATCGCCGATCGCGCGCTCGAAGGCGTCGGGGTCGAAGGGGCGGGCGCGGGCGATGCCGATGGTGGGGGAGGCGGCGGCAGCGCGGTCATGTGCGGGGATGGTGGGGAACATGGTCGTTACCTCCGGGAAGTGCCGCGATGATACGCTGCTCTCTCGATATGCCAATGAGGTCGCCCGGCCCGTGCGTGCGGGGTGGCTCAGGCGATGAAGACGGGGTCGGAGAAGATGAGCGTGCCGTCCTTTCGCATCATCAGATTGTTGACGTTGAGCAGGTCGGGACGAACGTTGTACTCCTCGACGAAATCGGACAGCGCCTTGAGCGCGTTTTGCATGTTTTCGCTAAGGCCGAGCGGCGTGACTGTGAGGTGGTGGAGGGCGATGCGGCCCATGTCCGAGCCCAGGTTGTGCCATAGCGCGCAGGCGGACCAGAACGAGGCGACCAGTTGGAGAGCGAGTTTGGCCGTTGGCGATTCGTCGTCCAGCGGGTAGAGCCGTTCCATTTCCAACAGGTGGAATGGATAGCCCGAACTGGCGCGGCCGACGATGCCGTGATCGGCGAAAACGATGGGAAAGTGCTTGCCGCGCGGGCGATCGTCCGCAGTGTAGAGAAAATAGTCGGCCGGCGAACTGACGATTTTATACACCCGTTCGCCGTCGCCCTTGTCGAGCACGATGGAATATTCGCCGCGGCCTATCTCGGGCAGACCGTCGAGTAGCGGATGCGCTGGCACGGGATCGGGCAGGATCACCGATTCCCTGCCCAACGTGGCGCGCGCGGCGGATAGGTCGATCATGCCGGCGTCCCGTTTCACCCCATGATGTTGTACCCGGCATCGACAAAGTGGATACCGCCCGAAATGAGCCGGCCCGCGTCGGAGACGAGGAACGCGGTGAGCGCGCCGATATCTTCCGGCGTGGCCAGGCAATGCAGCGGCGAACGCTCCACGGCAGCGGCCATGAGGCCATCGAAGCCAGCGATGCCGGAGGCGGCACGGGTCATCAGCGGGCCGGGGGAAACGGCATTGACGCGGATGTTCTTTGCGCCCAATTCGGCTGCCAGATAGCGCGTGGCTGCTTCCAGTGCCGCCTTGCACAGGCCCATGACGCCATAATTGGCGATGACCTTTTCGGAGCCGAGATAGGTCATCGTCACCAGCGCGCCGCCGCCGGCTTTTTCCAGCAGCGGTTCGGCTTTGCGCGCAAGGCGGATGAAGGAATGGGTGGAAACGTCCATCGCCATCGCGAAACCGTCCGGCGAGGTATCGACGACGCGGCCGTGGAGATCGTCGCGCTTGGCGAAGGCCATGCTGTGCAGGGCGAAGTCGAGCTTGCCGTAGCGGGCTTCGATCTCGGCAAAGGTGTCGTCGAGGGTTTCCGGGCGTGTGACGTCGAGCAGGAAAACGTCTGTAATGCCCAGGCGGTGGATGATCGGCTCGATGAATGCGCGCGTTTTGTCGTTCTGGTAGGTGACGATGAGCTTCGCCCCGGCTTCTGCGCAGGCGTCGGCAACGCCGGTGGAGATGGATTTTTCGTTGGCGATACCGGTAATGAGGCCGACTTTGCCTTCCAGGTTGATGAGCGGGGTCATAGAGGCTTACTCCAAAAAGAGAACGAACATTGTGCTACGCAAAATCGGCCTTCATGGCACGGCGGGGAACAGGTACGAACAGGAGCGAATACTGAAAAGTATAGAAACACAAATTTCAAACGGTTTACCTGTTTTGCATGACATTCGTGCGGTTTGCCCTTACTGAAATGATGTGCCATCTCCAGTATATTCTGCGTTGCAGCATTTATGGCTTTTCGTTAAGCCCCTTTTGAGCATCGGCACTTTGTTTTCGCGAGCATCAGATGGTTCGAACCTCTTACATTTTCATGGATTTCGACGGCGTCACCCACCCGTGGGGAGAAGTCGAGGACTTCCGCTGTCTGGCACTGATCGAAGCGGTGGTACGCGAATTCGACGAGGCCCGCATCGTCATCGCCTCGGATTGGCGCATGCTCTTCTCCCTGTCCAAGCTGGTCGCCCGCTTCGCCGAAGACATCCGGCCCCGCATCGCGGGCGCCACGCCGCACATGCTGCCGCGTGGCACCGATCTGCGCGGCATGCGGGAGCGCGAGGCGATGGCCTGGCTGAAACAGCACGAGGCCGATGCCGAAAACGCCGCCTGGTGTGCGCTGGACGATGCTCCCGGCAACTGGATGACGCGTTCGCGCCTCATCCTGACCGACTTCAAGCGCGGCTTCATCGACGAGGATGCCGATCGGCTGCGGCGCATGCTGGACAGTTTCCGCAACGGTGTGGTGGAGCAGGTCGTGCAGCGCTCATCCTCGCTTTGGGGTGAGCGCCCGTTCTAGCCCGTTCCATCCAATTGGATAGAATGTGCCGGCCGCACCGTTTCCGCCTGCCGTTCCACCATTTTTTGTGATGACTGCCTCTACGCTTGCCGCCGATTCACTCGCGTCCCTCGCCGATATCGCAACCCAGCGTCACGCCGCGCGGCTCGCGCAGGATGCCTTCGCACGCGCTTTCCGGCTCAGCGTGGGCGAAGCCGAAGAAACCGCCCGTGGCAACGTGGCGGAACTGCGTGCCGCGCTTGGCGATTGGGCGGGCGATGCTGCTGACGAGGATGCGCGTGCGTTGCGTCTGGCGCTGCTGCTGAGCGGGTTGGACCAATGGGGGCTGGCGTGGTCCGAAGCCTTCGGGCTGACAGCCATTCCGGCGCTGTCCGCATTGATAGGTTCCTTGCGCACCGGCCTGGATGCGCGAGACGAAGCGCGCTTTCTGCGTTATTTCGAGGCGATTGCCGCCGCCGAGGAAAATGCCGTCGATTTCAAGATCGAACTGCGCCGGAGCATTCACCTCGCGTTGTGGCATTCCGCCATCGCCGCTGAAGACCGCGACGAAGCGCTGCGTCTGGCAGGCTGCCTGGGCAGTTTGCTGCTCGGCCTCACGCGGGCGATGCCGGTAGCCGGCTGGCGGCTGGTGGCCGATGCGCTTGCCTCCATCCAGATCCGCTGCCTGGCCGATGGTCTGGCCGCCGACGGCATCGGCCAGGAGGCGACACAGGCCTTGTTCGCCGCGTTGGCCCGCGAGTTGCCGGCCGATGTACGCGATGCGGTCATGGCGCACGCGGCGCAGGCCACGCTTGCCTGGCGGCAGTCGCGCCGGCCGCACTGAGCGGAATACCGGCAAAGATGCCGGCGGCTTTCGCTGCCGCCGGCAAGGCGGCACAATGGCGGCCCCTTTTCCCGGTGCAGGCGGCGGACCGACCAATGGCCCTCAAGGCAACCATCTTCAAGGCGCAGTTGCAGATCGCGGACATGGACCGCAACCATTACGCCGATTACAGCCTTACGCTCGCGCGTCATCCGTCCGAAACCGACGAGCGCATGATGGTGCGCCTGCTCGCGTTCGCCCTGTTTGCCGATCCGCTGCTGGATCATGGCAAGGGCCTGTGTGTCGATGACGAGCCGGACCTGTGGCAAAAGGATCTGACCGGCGCGATCGAACGCTGGATCGACGTCGGTCAGCCGGACGAGAAATGGGTGCGCAAGGCCTGCGGCCGCGCCACCGAGGTGGTGGTGCTCAGCTATGGCCGTGCCGCCGAAATCTGGTGGAACGGTGTGCGCGACAAACTCGCCCGGCAGACCAATCTGCGCGTGCTCAATCTGGAGGCGGAGGTCGCCCCGGCGCTGGCCGAACTGGCGGAACGCACGATGCGCCTGCAATTCACCATCCAGGACGGCAGCGTATGGGTTACCGGCGGGCAACGCACGGTACAGGTCGAACCGCGCGTCTGGATGGCGCCGCCTGCTTGATGTCTGAATCGGCCTCGCTCCGGTCTGGCGGCAACCGGATCGTCCTCGAATCATCGTCGAATATCGTTCAGCCATGAACTTCCTCGCCCATGCGCTGCTTGCCGGCCCATCCGCGGCGGACCGCGTCGGCGGCATTGCCGGCGATTTCGTCAAGGGCCGTCTCGATCCGCCGCCACCGGATTACGCGGCCGACCTGATTGCCGGCGTGGTACTGCACCGACGTATCGACAGCTATGCCGATACCCATCCCGCCTTCAGCCGCAGCCGTGCACGGGTCGGGCCGGTGCGGCGGCGCGTGGCGGGGATCATGGTCGACGTGTTCTACGATCATTTTCTTGCTTGCCATTGGCAGCGTTTCAGCACCGTGCCGCTGGAGGTGTTCGCGGCCGAAACCTACCGGTTGATCGCCGCCCGTGCCGATCCGCTGCCGCCTGTGTTTGGCACGATGTTCGAGCGCATGCGGGCGGAAGATTGGCTGACCGGCTACCGTGAGGTCGAAACGATCGCCCGCGTGCTCGACCGCATGGCGATCCACCGCCTGCGCCGGCCCAATCCGTTGGCCGGCGCAGGCGAGGAACTGGTTGCCGGCTATGCCGGTTTCGAGGCGGATTTTCTCGAATTCTTTCCCGCCGCGCAGAATTTCGCCGCCGAAGTGCGCGCCGCGCGCGAGAGTGGGCCGCGCGGTTGAGGCTTCAGGTGCCGGTCAGCGCTTCCGGTACCGCACCCCACAGCGCGGCGATACCCAGGCCGGCAAAGATCAGCGCCGCCGTCGCATGCACGAGGCGCACCGGCAGTTTCTTCGCCGCCGCATCGCCGACCAGCACCGCCGGTACGTTGGCGATCATCATGCCCAGCGTGGTTCCGGCTATCACCGCGGCGAGCGAATCGAAACGGGCGGCCAGCGCGATGGTGGCGAACTGCGTCTTGTCGCCCATCTCGGCAAGGAAGAAAGCGATCAGCGTGGCGCCGAACACCCCGAAGCGCGGCGATGCGCGGTTGGCCTCGTCCTCGTCGAGCTTGTCCGGGATCAGCATCCAGATCGCCATGCCGATGAAGGAAACACCGAGAATCCAGCGCATCACATCGGGGCCGAGGTGGGCGCTGAGCCAGGCGCCGACCGCGCCGGCCAGCGCGTGGTTGGCCAGCGTGGCGACGAAGATGCCAAGAATGATCGGAATCGGCCGCCTGAAACGGGCGGCGATGACGAGCGAGAGCAGTTGGGTCTTGTCGCCGATTTCGGCCAAGGCGACGATACCGGTGGAAATGAGCAGCGCTTCCATGAGATTTCCCGGGCCGGTACGAACACCGATGACTGCACGGCTTCCCCGGCCCAAAGCGGAGGCTGCGCAGTCAAAGGTCTCGCCAAGCACGGAAACCGATCGCGCCATGCCCGGGCGGGCAAGTCTGTTGACGCGATCCCCCCGCAACCGGAGGGCGGCTACTCCCCAATGACGGGCCGGATTCTAACAGCCCGCGGGCGCCAGGCAAACAACGGCGGGCTGTTTCACGGTGCGCGTCAGTGGTTGATGCGGGTGCCGAGCACGGCGAGGAATTGGGCGATCCACGCCGGGTGGGCGGGCCAGGCCGGCGCGCTGACAAGGTTGCCGTCGGTTACGGCCTGGTCGATCGGAATGTTGGCATAGGTGCCGCCGGCCAGTTCCACTTCGGCGCGGCAGGCGGGATAGGCCGAGCAGCGTCGGCCTTCGAGCACGCGTGCGCCGGCCAGCAGTTGCGCGCCGTGGCAAATGGCCGCCACCGGTTTGTTGGCGGTGAAGAAGTGACGCACGATGGCAATCACCTGCTCGTCCATGCGCAGGTACTCCGGTCCGCGCCCGCCGGGGATCGGCAGCGCGTCGTAATGTTCGGGCAGGATGTCGGTGAAGCTGGCGTTGAGGGTGAAGTTGTGGCCGCGCTTTTCGGAGTAGGTCTGATCGCCCTCGAAATCGTGGATTGCGGTGGCGATGGTATCGCCGGTCTTCTTGCCCGGGCACACGGCATGCACGGTATGGACCACCGCCTGTAGCGCCTGGAAGGGCACCATGGTTTCGTAGTCTTCGCAGAAATCGCCGCAGATCATCAGGATTTTTTTGCCCATCGTCGTCTCCTCACGCATGGAGCGGGATGCTCCGTGAATGGAATGAGAGCGAGCGGGGCGCCCTGGGTTCCCGGGTGGAGGCTTGGAGCCGTGACCCGAGGCGGGACTGCACCCTTATCCCGCGAGCAGAAAGTCGCGTACCGCGGCGGCGCTGGCGTCCGGGTTCTGTTGCACGAAGCAATGGCCACCGGCCACTTGCCGTTCGCGCACATTGGGGTTTCGTGCCGCCCAGCGCAGGGCGCTTCGGGAAACGAAAGGGAAGGTGTGATCGCCGTGCAGCACCAGCGTGGGGGTCGCCGCTTTTTTCAGCGAGGGCCATAGCTGGCGGGGGTAGGAACCAAAAACCTCGGCTTCACGCGCGGGTTGGCATTTGAGTTCGACGCCGCCGGTGTCCGACTCTCTCAGCGCGTGGTCTATGTAGGCTTGCAGTGCATCTTCCCGCCAGCCCTTGAAGATGCCGCGCCCGCGCAGGGCATTCGCGGCAGTGGTGCGGTCGGGCCAGTGCGCGCGCCGTCCGCGTGCGCGCCGGGCAAGTTTGTTGTTGGCGCGAAAGCCGATGATGTCGGCCAGCGCCATCAAGCCGATCATCGACGGTGGGAACAGCACTGGATCGAGCAGTACCGCGCGCCGGCAGAAATCGGAGTGGCGTGCGAACAGCAAGGCGGTGAGAACGCCGCCGAAGCTGTGGCCGGCAGCGTAGGCCGGCGCGTCGCCGAAACGGGATGCGTGCGCCCGCCAGGCCTCCATGCACAGTTCGGCGTTACGGTTCCAGCCGAGAAAGCGCCCACCGTGGTCGCTGTCGCCATGTCCCTGGACGTCGCTCAGAAAAAGATCGAAGTGTTCCGCCAGCCGCGTGAGCATGGGCTCGTAGACGCGGCCGCAATAGCCGTTGCCGTGTATGAAATGGAGCACCGGCTTGCCCGAGGGCGGCGAGTGTTCCCCGCGCAACGTAAAACCGGCGGAGCAGGCGTGGTGCCAGGGCTGGAGTTGCATGGGGGAGAAGAATGGGCGAAGAGCAACGGGAGTTTATCGGTTGCGCGGGCCCGGGGCGCGGCGGGTTAACCCGGCCACAGCGGCGCTTCGTCCATCAGCGCGATCTGTTCGCGCAGTTCGAGGATGCGTTCCTGCCAGTAGCGCTGAGTGTTGAACCAGGGAAAGGCGGCGGGAAAGGCAGGGTCGTCCCAGCGCCGTGCGAGCCACGCGGAGTAGTGCAGCAGGCGCAATGTGCGCAAGGCTTCGATGAGGTGCAACTGGCGCGGGTCGAAGTCGTGAAAATCCTCGTAGCCGGCGAGCACGTCGGCAAGCTGGCGGGCCATGTCGGCGCGTTCGCCGGAGAGCAGCATCCACAAGTCCTGTACCGGCGGGCCGCTGCGGCTGTCGTCGAAATCGACGAACTGTGGGCCGCCGTCCGCGTGGTTGCCGTCGCCGGGCAGCCACAGCACGTTGCCCATGTGGCAGTCGCCGTGCAGGCGGATGGGCGCGAAGGGGCCGGTGCGCTCGAAAGCGCGGCGCACACCGTCGAGCGCCTGTTCCACCACGCCGCGCCAGACGGGCAGCAAGTCGGATGGAATGAAATCGTGGGCGAGCAGCCAGTCGCGCGGTTCGATACCGAAGCTGACGATATCCAGCGCCGGGCGGGCACGGAAGGGATGCAACGCGCCGACAGCATGGATGCGGCCGATGAAGCGGCCGAGCCATTCCAGCGTGGCCGGATCGGAGAGTTCGGGCGCACGGCCGGCCAGGCGCGGAAAGAGCGCGAAGCGCAGATCGCCGTGGCGATGCAGCGTGGTACCGCCGATGACGAGCGGGGCGGCGACAGGAATCTCGCGCGCGACGAGTTCGGCGGCGAAGGCATGCTCTTCCAGGATGGCCTCATCGCTCCAGCGCTGCGGGCGGTAGAACTTCACCACCTGCATCGGGCCGTCTTCGATGCCGACCTGGTAGACGCGGTTTTCGTAGCTGTTGAGCGCAAGCTGGCGGCCATCGGGGACAAGGCCGACGCTTTCCAGCGCGTCGAGGATGAAATCCGGGGTGAGGATGGAGAAAGGTGCAGCGACCGCCGGAGCAGCGGCTGCAGACGAGGCCGATGCACCCTTTCTGGTTTGCGCCGCCGTGCCGCGCTGTTGTCCGCGCGGGCTACCGGCGGCGTGTCTTGCCATCAGAACGGGTCCTTGCGCTTCTTCGGTTTGCGCTCACCGGCGGGAGATGTATTGCCGCGGGCTTCGCCGCGAGGCTTGTAGCTGGAATCCTTGGCGGCGGGTTTGCCGCCGTAGGGTTTTTCGCGCGGTTTGTCCCGCCACTGCGGGGCGGGCTTGCCGCGCGGCTCGCGCGCCGGTGCGGGGCGGTCTTCGCCGGGCGCGGCGCGGCGTGACTCGCGCCGTGGCGTTTCGGCATCTTCGGATGCGCTCAGCGGGCGGATGTTGAGCGAGCACTGGCGTACCCGTGTGCGTTTGAGCACGGCAAGCAGGTCGTCCGGCAACGCGGCGGGCAGTTCCACCGTGCTGTAGTCGTCGAAAAGGTGAATCTGCCCGATGTGGCGGCCTTCGATGCCGCCCTCGTTGGCGATGGCGCCGACGATTTCCTTGGGGCTCGCGCCTTGGTTGCGGCCGACTTCGATGCGGTAGCGCGTCAATGCGCCATCGGTGAAGGCACGGCGGCGGGTGAGGATTTCGTCGCGGTTGGGGCGCGGCACGCGTTCGCGCGGCGCGCCGGTGGTGAAGTGCTCCTTGCGCGGCCCACGGCCGCCGCTGTCGCTGGCGGCGGTGGCGACGTCCCAGCCGCGACCGCTTTCTTCGATCTGCAGCGGACGTTCGCGCTGGGCGAGGACGGCGAGCGCAGCGGCGATCTCGTGGCTGTCGAAATCGCTTTCCGCGGCGAGGCCGTCGACCACCTCGATGAAGAATTCGAGATCCTCGTTTTCCAGCGTGGCGATCACCTGTTGCTTGAACTGCTGCACGCGCAGGCTCGATACCGCCTCGCGGCTGGGTAGCGCGATGGGCTCGATCGGCTGCCGGGTGGCGCGCTCGATCGTCTTCAACATGCGTGCTTCGCGCGGGGCGGCGAACAGGATCGCGGTACCTTCGCGCCCGGCGCGGCCAGTGCGGCCGATGCGGTGCACGTAGGCTTCGGTGTCGTATGGGATGTCGTAGTTGATGACGTGGCTCACGCGTGACACGTCGATGCCGCGGGCGGCCACGTCGGTGGCGACGACGATGTCGAGCGCGCCGCTTTTCAGTTGCTCGATGACGCGCTCGCGCAGGCCCTGCGTCATGTCGCCGTTGAGTGCGGCGGCGGCGTAACCGCGCGCGGCGAGCTTGTCGGCGAGCTCTTCGGTGGAGACTTTGGTGCGGACGAAAACGATTGCGGCGTCGAGCGTCTCCTCGGCGTCGAGGATGCGGGTGAGCGCATTGAGCTTGTCCACGCCGCGCACCAGCCAGTAGCGCTGGCGAATTTTCGCCACCGTCGCCGTCGTGGCGCGGATCTTCACCTCCTGCGGTTCACGCAGGTGCTGGCGGGCGACTTCGCGGATCTCGTTCGGCATCGTGGCCGAGAACAGCGCCGTCTGGCGCGTGGCCGGCGTGTGTTCGAGGATCCACTCCACGTCGTCGATGAAGCCCATGCGCAGCATCTCGTCGGCTTCGTCCAGTACCAGGGTGCGCAACGAGTCCAGCTTCAGGCTGCCGCGGTCGATGTGATCCATGATCCGTCCCGGCGTGCCGACGATGACGTGCGCGCCGCGCGACAACTGGCGCAACTGAACCACCATGCTCTGCCCGCCATATACCGGCAGTACGTGGAAATCGCGCAGCCGCGCGGCGTACTTCTGGAACGCTTCGGCCACCTGGATCGCCAGTTCGCGCGTGGGCGTGAGCACCAGTACCTGCGGGCGGCGCTCGGCCAGATCGAGACGGGCGAGTATCGGCAGGGCGAAAGCGGCGGTTTTGCCGGTGCCGGTCTGTGCTTCGCCGAGCAGGTCTTGGCCGGCCATCAGCAGGGGAATGCAGGCGGCCTGGATCGGCGAGGGCGTTTCGTAGCCGATATCGGCCAGCGTCTGTGCGAGCGCGGGTGGGAGATCGAGTTGGGCGAAACTGTCGATGGTGTCGGTCATGGCGGGTGGAGCCTCGGAGACGGAGCGCGAACGGTAATGAAAACAGAAATGATCAAACGGCGTAAATGAAAACGCGGCCCAGCGGGGCCGCGTTTGGCATGTTCGGCCGCAAAGCCGTTCAGCGCGGGCGGATGTTCGCCGCTTGCAGGCCCTTCGGGCCGGTCTTCACGTCGAATTCAACGACCTGGTTCTCGGCCAGAGACCGGAAGCCCTTGCCTTGGATTTCGCTGAAATGGGCAAACAAATCGTCACCGCCGGCGTCCGGGGTGATGAAGCCGAAGCCCTTCGCGTCGTTGAACCATTTTACTTTGCCGGTTTGAGTACTCATGCTTACTTACGTTCCATAATATAAAAAAGGTTTTCACCCGAGATGCAGGAGCGACCAAAGACCGTGACCGAGGGAGTCATACCGAAAGGGTTCGCGGGACGAACACGCGGAAAAGAACCACCAGGACATCCATTGCTTGAATCGACTGCGTCGCCAAGATACACGCTTTCAAGCGATGATGGGAAGTTATTTTCTGCCCGATACGGGAAATGGTCTACGTCTCCGATTCCGGAAAACAGAAAGCCGACCTGACGCCTGGTTTTGAGCGTTTCACAATATGAAAATTTCGCTTCGGTGGCGTTTCTGTCGGGCACGCTGAGCCGGCCTGTCAGCATGCGTACCGCCGGGCCGCCAAAACCGCAGGCGGTGGCGATCAGCACGACGATGAAGCACAAGGGGGCGTAATAGAACATGCTATCCTCAGCTATGGGCCAACCCGGATTCCGGCTGCGACGGGCTGCGGGGTTGGTGCAGCACCTGTATGGTTTCCCGCCGCTTCCTTGAATGGCAAGGACGATGGAGACTCCTGAATGTCAGGCCGGGTGACGAGGCTGACGGTAGATTGTCGGCTGGGTACCAGCATCGCCTCATCGCCCTCTGACGTTCGCTTCCGATGACGCGTCATTACGATCGGTTGCGCATCTCCCAATCCTTGATCTGCTTTTCGGCCTCATCCTTTGTGATGCCATAGTGCTCCTGGATACGCCCAGCCAGTTGATCGCGGCGGCCGGCGATCTGATCGAGCTCGTCGTCGGTGAGGTTGCCCCATTGTTCCTTGATCTTGCCTTTGAACTGCTTCCAGTTGCCTTCCACGATATCCCAGTTCATTTGCGCTCTCCTTCATTCGCCGAATCACGGCTTTTGTATGATGACGGCGTTGTCGAACGACTTGACGCCCTCGACCGTACGCACAACGCGATCGATGGTGTCCTTTTCGCGCATGCTATTGACGATGCCCGTGATGGTGACGGCGCCCTGGCGGCTGTCGACATTGAGTTTGAGGGTCTTCAGACCCACATCCTTGGTAAGCGCGGCCTTGACCTTGGCGGTCAGGCCTGCGTCGTCGATAAAGCTGTCATTGTTTTTCGTACTGTCGCTGCCAGTGGCGATCTGGATGCCTTTTGTGGGTATGGCGGTATTGCCATCGGTCGCCCCGGCAGACACGGCGAAGCCAACGAGGAATAAAGCAGCCAGGCTGGCTGTCAGTTTCTTTGAGGTGCTCATCGATGTCTCCATTCATTCGAAAGAGCGTTATTCCCAATATGGATGGACGCGATAGAAACGGTGAAGCTGGCTTGCCCATTGCGTATCGGGCATGTTCAGCCAATGGCCCTTGTCGAACTCCGGCGCATCCTTCAGTTGCTCCTTGCCGACATCGAGGACGAAGCACTCCTGCGAGGGGCTGAGTTTCAGCGCTGCCCAGGGCACGACAAACAATCGTTCACCGATGCTGAGAAATCCGCCGGCTGAAAGGATGGCGTAGGCGATCCGGCCGTTCTGCACGTCGAGCATGATCTCCTTGATGGTGCCGAGGCTCTCGTCATCCATATTGATGACTTCGCAGCCCGGCAGGGCATCGGCCGATATCAGCGATACGTCGATGAGTCCGCCATCTTGCGGCGAGCCTGGAATGTATGCTCCATGCTCGGGTTCCGACATGCGCGGCGGCACCGTACCAAGCGTCGTGGAAGTGTACCGGTGTGTCATCGCCGCCTCCGCTATTCAGGGTCGTGAGAAATGGCGATTTTCTTTTCCGGAGCCTCGTCGGTTTCCTGCGGGCTGTTGCGTTTTTTTCCCCGCACCAGATCAGGCGATTCGTCTGGCTGTCTCTCCGGAAAGGGCCTGCGGATTTCGTCCTGTCGATTGTCCGGCATCGGTTTACGTATCGTGTCCATGGCTTCTCCTCGGGCGGTTCAAGGAACAAGAAATTTTTCTTCCGGCATGTGCCATCAGAAATGGGTGTCGCGCCTTGAAAATCGCAATATGCGTGCCAGTACTGTTCGAGAAGAGCCCATCGCACCGTTGTGCGGTCTATCGGCACTGTTTCCGGGATTTGTTTTTCTACGTTTTTTATGAAGCGAGGTGCCGATGGATAGGAAGGCCGTGTTCTTGCGTTGATTCGAAAGTCATTTTTACCGGCCTTCCGGTAAGTTTTTCCGATTATGTAAGTTTTCCCTATTGTGTATCGCTGTCCTCGCCACCGGATTCCGCAGCGTATTTTTTCAGTCGGTTGTAAAGCGTTTTTTGGCTGACACCAAGCGCTGCCGCAGCTTTTCCACGGTGGCCATTGAAGCGCTCGAGGGTAGTCAGAATGAGCGAGCGTGCATTCTCGGCCAGCAACGGCTCTTGCTGCTGTGCTTCCGTTTCCTCGGATTCCCGAATGACTGTCGGCGCCTGCCATTCGTCGTTGATTTCATCGCCACGACTTATTACGAATCCGCGCAAGACGGCGTTACGCAATTCGCGGACATTGCCTGGCCAGTCATAGGCGCACATTTGGGTGATCGCCTTGGAAGAAAAATGCTTTGTCCGCTTTTCACGAGCGCAGGCCTGCTCAAGAAAGTGTCCGGCCAACAGCGGAATATCTTCGCGTCGTTTACGCAGGGGTGGCAGTTGGATCGGAAAAACATTCAGGCGATAAAACAGATCCTCACGCAGTTTCCCGGAAACCACTGCCTTTTCCGGCGAGACATTGGTGGCGGCGACGATGCGCACGTCGGTGTGATGCAGTTGTGTTGCACCAATGCGCATGAAGCTTCCTGTTTCCAGCACACGCAGAAACTTGACCTGCAGTTCCAATGACATTTCGGTGACTTCGTCGAGAAAGAGCGTTCCGCCGCTTGCTTGCTCGAAAAAGCCGCGGTGCAAGGCGCTGGCGCCGGTGAAACTGCCTTTCTCATGCCCGAACATCTCGCTTTCTACGAGATGTGGAGAAATGGCACCGCAATTGACTGGAATGAAAGGCTGTTGGCAACGTGGGCTCAATGAATGGATGGTCTGCGCCACCTGTTCCTTGCCGGTGCCGCTCTCTCCGACAATGAGAACGGTCATTTCGGTCGGCGCCACGCAGGCAATCTGTTCATAGACACGCCGCATCAGCGGGGAGCGTCCGTGCAGAGAACCAAAACGTCCGCAGGATTCGACGTTTACCGGGCATTGCTCCAAGCGGCTCTCTCTGTGTTTTGCCGCCTGTCTGGCGCGCGTCAGGATATCCCGCAGTTGCGGCTCGCTGACCGTTTCGATGCGGTTTTCGGGGGCGCTGACGTGCAATGCGCGCAGAGTGCGGTCTGCGGTCGTATGGTGCGTCAACAAGACCACTTCGAGGTTTTTCAGCATGGATGCCGACTTGAACAGGTCGACGTACTGTCCATTCAGCATTTCCATGTCGAGAAACACGACGGCTGGGCATTCCTGGCACAGGCACTGCTCGGCGTCTTGAAGATTCCTGGCCACGCATACCGAAAGTCCTTCTCGCATGGCCAGTGCTGAAATCTCTCCAGAAAAAACGGAATGATTTTCTTTTACGATCAATACGTCGGACATGCTGGTACCCCGTTTATGCAATTGTCAAACGATGTCGTCGATGTTTCCTCGCGATTGATACCAAGGGCATTATGGTTTTAGTAAAAGCCTTGGCTGGCACTGCTAAAGACATTTTTGCTCGGTTGGCCGGGGCTGGCTGACTGGTGCCCGGTCCGATTTCGGCCAGCGTCAGATATTCCAGCGCACAGTACGGCTGCCTGCGATTGCCGCGCCAAGCGGCAAGCAAGATACGCGCCTCAACCAGTGCCGTCCTTTGAGGTCATCGAGGCGCTTGTTTCGGAAACAGCCATTAAAACTTTCGATGAAGGTATTCTATGCTGATTTGTTCACTTGGTGCGGCTTGATTTGGGCGCCATGCACGCAGGTAGCCCCATTCATTGGCCCGGCGTTTGGCCGGGCACATCGGCCTTCCAAGTGTTGGCGGGTGTTCTAGCCGGATGTGCCTACAGAATTTCCGTATGTCGCCATGGCACCGACAAGTCAAATAAAAAGGAGCCAGCTTTTTCAAGCTGGCTCCTTTTTCGATCTGGCTCCCCGACCTGGGCTCGAACCAGGGACCTGCGGATTAACAGTCCGTCGCTCTACCGACTGAGCTATCGGGGAAAGAAGCGGCATTCTAGATAGCGTATGCGGCTTCGTCAAGGCGAGTTGCGATGTGCTGGCTCAATCCTTGATGACGGTAGCGATAGCCTTGGCAACGTAAGGAAGGTTCTTCGAATTCAGCGCCGCGAGGCAAATCCGTCCGGTGGAGACGGCGTAGATGCCGAATTCGTTTTTCAGCCTTTCGACCTGCGTGGCGGAAAGGCCGGTGTAGGAGAACATGCCGCGCTGCGCGATGATGAAAGAGAAATCCCGCGCGGTGCCTTCTTTCCTCAGCGCCTCGACCAGACCGATGCGCATGGCGCGGATGCGGTCGCGCATGCCGGCGAGTTCGTTTTCCCATTGCTGGCGCAACTCGGCGGAGCCGAGCACGGCGGCCACGATGGCACCGCCGTGGGTCGGCGGATTGGAGTAGTTGGTGCGGATGACGCGCTTGACTTGCGACAGCACGCGGGCGCTCTCGTCCTTGTTCGCGGTGACGATGGAAAGCGCGCCAACGCGCTCGCCGTACAGCGAGAAGCTCTTGGAGAAAGAGGACGAGACGAAGAATTGCAGGCCGCTGGCGGAGAACGCGCGCACGGCGATAGCATCGGCGTCGATGCCATCGGCGAAGCCCTGGTAGGCCATGTCGAGGAAAGGCACGAGACGCTGTTCGCGGCAGATTGCGACGACCTCGTTCCATTGGCCGTCGCTCAGGTCGGCGCCGGTCGGGTTATGGCAGCAGGCATGCAGCACGACGACGCTGCCGGCGGGCAGCACCTGGAGATAGGCCTTCATCGCGGCGAAATCCACGCCGCGCGAGTCGGCGTCGTAGTACGGGTAGCTTTCCACCGTAAAACCGGCGTACTCGAACAGTGCGCGGTGATTTTCCCAACTCGGATCGGAAATATAGGCGCCGACGCCCGGCAACAGGCGGTGCAGGTAGTCGGCGCCGATCTTCAGCGCGCCGGTGCCGCCGAGCGCCTCGATGGTGACGACCTGGCCGTTGGCGATGAGCGCGGAATCCTTGCCGAACAGCAGGTTCTGCACGTTGGTGTTGTAGGCGGCAGGGCCTTCGATGGGCAGATAGCCGCGTGCCGGCATGGCATCGAGGCGGGTTTTTTCTGCGGAGCGGACAGCGGCCAAAAGTGGAATCTTGCCGTTGTCGTCGTAATACACGCCGACGCCGAGATTCACTTTCTCCGCGCGGGTGTCGGCATTGAACGCTTCGTTGAGACCAAGGATCGGATCGCGGGGCGCCATTTCGACAGCGGCGAAAATCGAGGCAGACATGTAAAACTCCATATTGCGTATGGTTTGAGCGTGGCACAGGGACGAACCGGGTCGTGCCTTGTGCCGTGATTTGGGAAATAATCCGCGTTTTCACCATCTTGCCTTGGGGCGTCTGTGCCGTTTGGCAGATGGCCGCAGCGGACGAAAATTCTAGCATGACGACTTCTGCCGACAGCATACGCGTGGTGACCTTCGACGGTAGCCCGTTCCGGCTGCACGAACCTTTTCCCCCCGCGGGCGATCAGCCCGAGGCGATCCGCCTGCTGAGCGAAGGGATCGGCGACGGCCTGATGTTCCAGACCCTGCTTGGCGTGACGGGTTCCGGCAAGACCTACACGATGGCCAACGTCATCGCCCGAATGGGGCGCCCCGCGCTGGTATTGGCGCCGAACAAGACGCTGGCGGCGCAGCTCTATGCGGAATTCCGCGAGTTCCTGCCGGAAAACGCGGTCGAATACTTCGTCAGCTACTACGACTACTACCAGCCTGAAGCCTACGTGCCGTCGCGCGACCTGTTCATCGAGAAGGATTCCTCGATCAACGAACACATCGAGCAGATGCGCCTGTCGGCGACCAAGAGCCTGATGGAACGGCGCGACGTGGTCATCGTCGCGACCGTG
>JAVBSY010000100.1:0-19603 GCA_031556475.1 Azoarcus sp. | reverse complement strand
TTCCACCCGCGCATGCCGCTGGAGCCGCTGATCTTCGTCGAGGTCGCGCTGCTCGACGACCTCGCCAACAACGTGCAGAAACTGCTCGACGAAAATGCCCCGGTGGCTGACACCGGGCGCGCCAACAGTGCGATCTTCTATTCCATCAGCGCCACCCAGACCGGCCTGCGCGGCGTTTCCTTCGGCCATTTCCTGCTCAAGCGCGTGATCGAGGATCTGCAGCGCGATTTTCCCAAACTGCACCGCTTCGCCACCTTGTCGCCCATTCCCGGCCTCGCTCGCTGGGTGGCGCAACACCCCGCCGAACTGGCCGCGACGTTTACGGCGGAAGACTGGAAACGCCTCGCCGCGGCCGGCATCGACGGGCCGGAGTCGCCGCGCCTGCATGCAGTATTGAGCGGTGGAAAACACAAGAAAAGCGGGAAGGACACCAAAGGCGAGAGAGACGCGACAGGCGATGGCGGCTGGCACACCGATCCCGCGGCGGCCCGCGCATTGCGCGACCCTTTGCTGCGCCTGGCGGCGTACTACCTGCTGCGCGCCAGCCGCAACGAGCGCCCGGTGGACTCGGTGGCACGTTTCCACCTTGGCAACGGTGCGCGCGTGGAGCGGCTCAACTGGCTTGCGGACACATCGGAGAAGGGGCTTTCTCAGTCATTTGGCATAATGGTAAACTACCTTTATGACCCGGATGTCATAGAAAAAAACATCGAGGCCTTTGCCGGCGAAGGACGTGTTGACGCCTCTCCCGGGGTGCGGCGGCAAGCTCGCCGTTGACCAAAAGCACACCCGCTCGGCATTACCACAAGTTTCACCGAACGATGGTTCGGCGGTTTACCATGTGCAGGCTCGCGCCGTCGTCGCAAGCTCTACACCGGAACCGAACTCGTGCGCTTGTCATTCAGCCAGATTTCGATCAGAGCCCGCCTGCTGTTGGCAAGCACGGTGGTACAAGTGGCCCTGCTCACCCTGTTGCTGGCCAACAGCGTCCGCTTGATGAACGACGCCACCTTCGCCAGTCTCACGACCTTGATCGACCACAACGCCAGCATGTTGCACGCCATGGCGACGGCGTACGGCGAACAGGGGCGTTACCAGGAGATGCAGGACACGCTCGGCGAACTGCTCACCGGCGTGGACGAAGGCCTGGTGTATGTGCGCATCAGCACGCCGGACGGAAAACTGCTGGTCAACGCCGGCCTGCCGAAGATGACCACGCTACCGCCGGCAACCGAGGCACTGAGCAGAAACAGGAGCCTGCTCCCCGGCGGCAAAATCATCCACATCCGCCGCCCGTTGCTGCTGCCGCGCAACGAAGTCGGCTTTTTCCAGTTCGGCGTGTCGGCATCGGTATTGTCGACCGCGCGCAAGGCGATCATCGAACAAGGCACCTTGATCGGGCTGGCCGAAATCGTTCTGACCTTCGTGCTGCTGTCGGGCATCGGCTACCTGCTGACGCACAAGCTCGACCGCTTGCTGGCCGGCAGCAAGGCCATCGCCGAGGGCCATCTCGACCATCGCCTGCCGGCAAGCGGCAGCGATGAACTGGCGCGATTGTCGCGGCACTTCAATTTCATGGCCGAAACCTTGCAGGCGCGCATCGGCGAACTGCAGGACACAGCCTCCCGCCTGGCCGTCAGCGAGGAACGCTACGCCCTCGCGCTGCAAGGCGCGAACGACGGCGTATGGGATTGGGACATCACCAACAATACCGTCTATTACTCCGAGCGGTTCGGCGAAATCATCGGCCGCGCCCCGGGCGAACTGGCGAAAAGCACGCACGCGTTCCACGACCTTCTCCACCCTGACGGCAAGAAAGCCTATGTGCAGATGCTGCGCGAGCACCTCAAGGGCAATACCCCTCGCCTCACCGCCGAACACCGCGTCGCACTGCCCGACGGCAGCTACCGCTGGATCGTGATCCGCGGCGTGGCGCTGCGCGCGCCGGACGGGCACGCGACCCGCATGGCCGGTTCGATCGGCGATATCGATCTGCGCAAGCGGGTCGAACAGCAACTGCAACATGACGCCTTCCACGACGGTCTCACCGGGCTGCCCAACCGGGCACTGTTCCTCGAACACGTCAGTCGCGCACTCGGCCAGCAACGCCGCGACCCCGGCTACCGCTTCGCCGTGCTCGCCATCAACCTCGAACGCTTCAGCCTGGTCAACGACAGCTACGGCCACGCCGTCGGCGATTCCTTGCTGCGCCTGATCGCCCAGCATATTTCGACCGCCATGCGCGAAGGCGACGTTGCCGCCCGTGTCGGCGGCGACCAGTTCGCCCTGTTGCTGAACGAGCTCGAAGACAGCGCCGAAGCGCTGCGCTTCGCCGAAACCCTGGTCCACTTTCCGGGCCTCTCCGTACCGCCGAACAGGCAGGTTTTCCACCCGAGAGGCCGCATCGGCGTCGTGTTCAGCGACAGCGCGAACAATGACACCGACGCCGATGCCCTGCTGCGCGACGCCGACAATGCCTTGCACAAGACCCGCCAGGCGGAAGGCCTGCCGGTCGCGGTCTTCCACGCCTCGATGCACACCCAGGCCCTGAACACGCTGCAACTGGAAGCCGAATTGCGCACGACCCTGCAACAGCGCGCGCTGATCGCCCATTACCAGCCCATCGTCGATCTCGCCGACCTGCACGTGGTCAGCTTCGAGGCGCTGGCACGCTGGCCTCACCCACAGCGCGGCCTGCTGCCGCCGTTCGAATTCATTCCGCTGTCCGAAACCTTGAACCTGATCCACGAACTCGGCATGCAGATTCTCGACCGCGTCTGCCAGGACATCACCCACTGGACGGCGCAAGGAAAAGTGCCGCCACCGGTCAGCGTCAACCTGTCCGCACGCCAGTTGAGCCGCGAAACGCTGGCCGACGAACTGCTCGCCACCCTCGAGCACTACGGCATCGCGCCGGCCTATGTGCGTTTCGAAGTCACCGAAAGCCTGCTCGCCAGTCAGGACGGCCCCGCCACGCGCATCCTGCAACGCCTGCGCGATGCCGGCACAGCCGTGCTGATCGACGACTTCGGCACCGGCTATTCGGCGCTGAGCTACCTGCACACCATTCCCTGCGACATCCTCAAGCTCGACGGCTCCTTCGTGCGCTCGATCACCGAGAACGCCCGCCTGCGCACGGTCGTGCGCCGCAGCATCGAGCTTGCCCACGACCTGGGCATGGTCATCGTTGCGGAATGCATCGACAACGAAGCGCAGATCGACCTGCTGCGCGAACTGAAGTGCGACTACGGACAAGGCTATCTGTTCTCGCGCCCGGTCGACCGCGACGCCACCGAAGCCATGCTTGCTACCCATTCAGGAACCGCCGCCGCCTTATGACGACAAAATTCGCCCGGCCATTCCTTGCTCTGTTCGCCCTGTTCGCTTTTTCCAATCCGTCGCTGGCGGCCTCCGACCAGCCTTCTTCCTTCCAGTTCTCCGGCTTCGGCACGCTCGGCATCGTTGCCGTACCGGACGACGGCCCGCGTTTCAAGCGCGTCGGCATCGACCACCCCGGCCCGGAGAACCCCGATTTCGGCCCCGACACGGTCGCCGGCGTGCAAGGCAGCCTGCGGCTGAACAGCACGACCAATGCCGTGGTGCAGGCCGTCAGCCGCGAATCGCCGCTTGGCGACTACAACCCGCATGTCACGCTGGCCTTCCTCAGCCACGCGCTGACCCCCTCGCTCACCGCGCGTATCGGCCGCATGCGCATCCCCTTCTTCATGGTGTCGGAATCGCTCGACATCAACTACGCCAACCTCTGGGTGCGCCCGCCGGTCGAGGTATACGGGCTCAATCCCTTCACCGACCTGGACGGCATCGATTTCCTGTACCGCACCCGCATCGGCAAGGTCGATCTCGAACTCCATCCCTACCTCGGCACCAGCAGCATCCCGCTCTACGACGAGGGCCACGGCAAACTGCGCAACCTGGCCGGCCTCAACATCGCCGCGACATACGGCAACCTTTCCGTGCACCTGGGCCATGGCGAGGCCCGCCTGGCGCTGCATTGGGGCGATGCGCTGTTCAACTCCGTGGCCAGCGCGCTCTACGCCGCCGGGCAACAAAACGTCCTCGCCGAACTGTCCGGCGACGACGGCTACTCGCGCTTCGACTCGCTCGGCTTCCAATGGGACGACGGCAACTGGCAGGTCGTCGGCGAATACGCGCGGCGCGCAAACCGCCGCTACGCGAACAGCGCCCACGGCTGGTATTTCACCGTCGGGCACCGCTTCGGCGCCGTCACCCCCTTCCTGACCTTCGCCCGCCAGACGGAGGATCGCCCGATCACGCGCGACCGGACCTCGAACCCCGCTCTCGACGCGGGCCTCGACGCCGTGTTTGTCTCGCGCAACCCCGCGCAGCAAAGCATCACCCTGGGTGCGCGCTGGGATTTCGCCACCAATGCGGCGCTCAAGGCCGAACTGATGCACGCGCACACCGGCTCCAACGCCTCGGGCTCATTCTTCGCGCCCGACCCCTCGACAGCCGATGTACGCGACCAGGTCGTCAACACGCTCAGCCTCTCGCTGGACGTCACATTCTGAGAATCACCCTGAGAACCACCGCGATGAACGGCCGCGCATCCCTTCGCCATCTTGCCCTGTTGTTGCTGCTCGCCGCCAACGCCGCGCAGGCCGATCTCGTCCTCGTCACTTCCGCGTCCAACAGCGCCTTTGCCAGACTGAGCATCAAGGAGGCCGAACAACTCTATCTCGGCCACCGCACCACATTGGCCGACGGCACGCCGGTCCTCCTCATCGATCTGCCCGCCGGCACGGACCGCGACCACTTCTATCACATGCTGACAGGCAAAAACCCGAACCAGACCCGCGCCTATTGGTCACGCCAGGTCTTCACCGGGCGTGCGCTGCCGCCACGCGAAGCCGGCAGCATCAATCAGGCGCGGCAATGGATCGCCACCACGCCCGGCATGATCGGCTACCTGCCGGACAGCGCGCTCGACGACAGCGTATCCGTTCTGCTGCGCCTGCCCCGATGAAACCAGCGCCCCGGGTTTCGAGCGCCGCTCAGTCCTGTTCGGCCACCCTCACGTCCAGAACGTAGGATGGATAACCGGGCGGGAACACCCGCACGGTGAACGAGCCGGAATACTTGCCCGACGAAACCAATTCGCCGTTGTGGGTGAAACCAACGTGAAAGCTGCCGTCGGCCGTGCGCTCGCAACTCACTTCCAGATGCAGCCCGGACGGCAGCGTCTGCGCAATGGGCGACGGCAGGCAAAACAGCCCCTTGTGGGTCGGGTGCGCCTGCATGGCGGCCGAAACAAGGCAGATGGCACGGTTCCGCACAAAATCATCCGGATTCGCATCGACCCAAATTTCAACCGTGTACATGCCTTCCCACCCTCATCGAAAAAAGTTCAAGCATGCCCTTTTACGGCGCGTTGCGCACGGTGTCCAGCGCATCGAAGAGCCGCTTCGGAAAATTGGATCGAACGGTGGGCATGATGTCTCCTTCTTTTTGACTGCGCGCGTTTGTGGCAAATTCCCCCAGGTCGTCGCGCCAGCGCGGGGAACCGAGGTTCCCGCTCTCCCGAAAACAACTTTAAAGCAGCATTCTCGATATAAGCGACAAGCAATGAGCCATGATAAAGAAATTCCATTTGCAAGCCGGACGAAAACGGGTCCGGCTCCTTTCCACCGCTTCTCATTGAAGCTCTGGCTTGCGCTATGGGCCTTCATCGCATTGGGAATGTCGGGATCGCCCGCATTGGCCGCAACAGGCAAACAGGCATCGGACGCGAATCTCAAGGCAGTCCGTGCCATGCTGGAACAACCCGACAAACAGATGGACCTGGGCAAGATCAAGCTGACCATCGACCGCATGATCGATCCAGGCATCGACATCGCGGACGGCATCAAGCAGCTCGATGCGATGGCCGCGGAAGTCCGGGCCCGGCTGCCCGCCAACCCATCGAGCCGGGACAAGCTCGAAGCATTGCGGACATACCTGTACCAGGCCGGCCCATGGAACGACAACCGGCCGTTCCGCTACGACCTGGACGACCCGCTCGGCCGCGACATTCGCAACAAGCTGCTGACGACCTATCTTTCGACACGCAAGGGCAACTGCGTATCGATGCCGTTGCTGTTCATCATCCTGGGACAAAAGATCGGCCTGGACGTCATCGCTTCGACCGCGCCGGAACACGTCTTCGTCAAGTACCGCGACGACACGGGCACACTCTACAACCTGGAAACCACCAGCGGCGCCGGCTTTACGCGCGACGTCTGGATGCGCAAGCAACTCCCGATGACCGACGAGGCGCTGGCCAGCGGCATCTACATGCAGCCGTTGAGCAAGAAGGAAACGGTCGTCATGGCGGCGGACATACTCGACGCACTCTACGCCCGGCAAGGGCTGGAAGAACAGCGCATCGCGCTGGCGGAACTGGCGCTGAAGCACTACCCGAAATATGTCGACGCCATGCTGCACATCAGCGCGGCCAACTGGCGGTTGCGGGAACGGCATTTCGTGAGCAAATACCCGACACCGAACGACATTCCGATGCAGGAACGGGCGTATTTCGTGCAACTCGACCAGGGCATCGGCTCGTGGCGGGCAAAGGCCGAAGCCCTTGGCTGGCGCGAACCGGATCAACCCGCGGATGCCAGCAACCAACAAACGGCGGATCGCGCGAAACCGGCCCAATGAAAATAAAGACCGACATGTAATTACCGAGCTTCATTATGACAGGTGGCTTTATGGCAGACTCAACGTCATCACCGAATGAAGCTTGGTAAGCAAATTATTGCTTTCTACCTATCAAGCGTGAATTCGCTACACTCCATATGACCAGTCCAAAAATCAAAGGGCCAGAAATATGGCCGTCAATTATATATTCATATAAAAACAAAGCAAACAGTGAGAAAAAAACAAATAATACAAATATTTTATTGGCCAGTAATCTATGAATAATAGATTTTATTGATTTCATAAAATACACCCCATTGCCTTAGCAAATCTTTGCTCCGTTGCGCCACCGACCATCAGCAGAGAGAAAGCTATATATGGCCTTGCAAATTTCCTTTTTGTACTGGCCAGCCCTGATCATATCGGCACCTATTACAAAGTCAGCATCGTAGTATTTTAACCCCTCATCACCCCAAACCTACAGACTGCAAAGAGTCTCAGAAAATGCCAATATTATTGCTGTCAGAATAGTAATTGTTTAGGCTCCCATGAACTACTCGGTTTATTCAGGCAGATCAGAGGCACAGGGCGTGCTGAAAGCTTCGAAGGGAACCAGGGAACAAAGGGAGAGCGCAATGCGAACGACGACGCTGGGAAAGAATGGACCACAAGTCTCGCGGCTGGGCTTCGGCAGCATGCAAATGGCGACGAAGAAGCCTCACGACGACAAGGAGAGCATTGCAACGATCCAGGCGGCCCTGGATGCCGGCATCACCTTTCTGGACATCGCCGATTTCTATGGCATGGGACGTGCCGAACATCTGATCGGCAAGGCCATCGAGGGCCGCAGGGATCAGGCTTTTCTCAGCGTAAAGTGCGGCGCCATGTTCTCGCCGTCCGGCGCCTTTCTCGGCGTGGATGGCCGGCCGCAGGCGGTGAAGAATTTCGCGTCATATTCGCTGCAGCGACTGGGCGTGGAGGTCATCGATCTCTACCAGCCGTGCCGGGTCGATCCGGACGTGCCCTATGAAGAAACCATCGGCGCCGTTGTCGACCTGATCAAGGAAGGCAAGGTGCGCTATCTCGGCGTATCGGAGGTAGGCGCCAGGCATTTGCGCCTCGCCCACGGCATTCACCCGGTGGCTGCGCTGGAGATCGAATATTCCCTGGCCTGCCGTTTCATCGAAGCGGAAATACTGCCGACGGCGCGGGAACTTGGCATTGCCGTCGTGCCCTACCGCATTCTGGCGGACGGTCTGCTCACCGGCACGGTAACAAGCGAACCCGCGAGAGGCTCGAGCCACTATGTCGTGCCCCGGATGGAAGGCAGGAATCTCGAACAAAATCTGAAGCCCGTCGCGATGCTCAAGGAACTGGCGACCGCCAAAGAATGCTCGCCGGCGCAACTGGCCGTCGCGTGGCTCCTTTCGCGGGGCGATGACATCGTCCCGCTGGTTGGCATGAGCAAGGCGAGCCGCATTGCCGAAAATCTCCAGGCCCTCGACATCGTCCTGACCGCCGATGAGCTGTCCGCACTGGACCGCGCCTTTGCGCCGGAGGCCATTGTTGGCGATCGCTATCCCGAAATGGTGATGAAACTTGCAGCGCGGTAGATTCCGTGCGGCTTCGTAGCGGACATTCAAACGCGCCATCGCCTGGGTTCGAGCTGCAGAGCGGAAATGGCGAGATTTTGTTGATCGAGAAATCTCGCCATCCATTGCCGTTGGTAACCGGGCAAACGCTGTACTCCGTCTCTGCCGACCTGAATAGGGGATAGGACTCCAGATCGCCAGTCGTTGGGGGAGCGAATGTCGAACGGGTCCCGGTTGCGATACCAGCATCCTGGGCAATGCGCTTGACCGTAACGTCGGCTACTTCGGACCGCACAAGGAAGATCTGAACGGCTATTGGCAAACCATCCGCCAACTGATGAAAGTCTTCGAGTTCGACAATATCATTGCACCTGGCAAGTACAATCTGGTCATCCAGCCGTTCCGGCACATGCATGCAAGTTATGCCTTATGAATCAAACGCTACGAGACGACATCAATAGCGCGCTGAAACAGTTGTCTCGGCACGCCCGATTCAGCTTTGTTTCCCTCATGAGCTGGAAATCGATACTTGAACGTATCGCCGATCGCTTTCTCCAAGGTGGCGTGCGCGACTTGACCCACCCCTGGTGGTGGGAGCGATTGAAAAATGAAAGCCATGGGTTTGCGCCATACGATGCGGTTCTGGCTGTTTCCGAACTGCTGGACGATCAGGAGTCCTATTGGTTCATCGCCAGCGAAGAGCACGCGGGCAAGAAATGGCTGTGTGAAGCAAATCGGGCCGGTATCGCTGAACTGCTCGCGAACATGTATTACTTCGAGTACTACATCGTTCATAAGAAACTGCATTGGCTCCTGGGGGAGAATCACCATGGCGTTCTCTTTGCCACAGGTGAAGCAATGCCAGACAAGCTGCAGCGCTGGGAGCACGACAATCCAACCCGGCAGGCCAGCCCTGGCAGGCCCACCCTGACCTGATCGTCAGACCATATCAGCGATATGACCCACTCTATCGACCAAGTAAAAATACTGGCGTTTGCCGTGTACGAACTGCGCCTGTCATTGGGCCAGCATTTGGGTAGCAGTGCTGGTGGCGATCCATCGGTTCGTGCCGCAGCGCATCTTGCCTATGCTCTCCACAATCAAGCCCTGGCGGCTCTGGAAGGGAAATCGTTCGACCCGGCAGAAGCCGTGGAAGCAATCTCAAAAGTGGACCGGATGTTTGGACAGAATTTCGTGCAACAACTCTTGGAGATGACGCTTCCCCGAAACCCGGACAGTTCAAAACTATAAACTGGCCGCTTCTGACGTTTTTCGGGGAACGTCATGGCATCTCGAGTAATTCAACGGCAACGACACCATTGGTATTCAAAACCATGCTGTCGGCTTTCAAAATCATATTGACCCGGGCCATGCCCCCAAGGCCCCTAGCTCCGACCTCTCGGTAAAAGCTGCCATCTATAGGGCAGTGCCTTTGCTGGGAATGAAGAAGGCCGACATATCGGCGCCTTCATGCTCGAGCAGCGTTATTTTCCTTTTGATGCCACCGGCGTACCCCGTCAAGCTGCCATTGGAGCCGACAACCCTGTGGCATGGGATGATGATGGAAATGGGATTGTGTCCCACTGCATTGCCGACAGCCTGGCTGGACATGCTTTCCTTGTTCATCCGGGCGGCCATTTTTTTTGCGATTTCTCCATACGTCGTGCATTGACCGTAGGGAATTCCACACAGAATATCCCAAACGGCTTTCCTGAACTCGCCACCGACAGGGGCCAGCGGCAATTCGGAAATGGCGGGCTTCTTGCCGGCGAAATAGGCATCCAGCCACTTTCTTGCTGTAGCGAAAACCGGCAGATCCGGCTTTTCCTCGATAGCATCCCTTGCCGTTTCCGCAAAGTATTTCTGCCCGGCCATCCAGAGGCCGACAAGGTTCTCACCGTCGCTGGCCAGTGTGATCGCCCCCAAAGGGGATGCATAGTCGGTCGAATAGAACATGACGGTCTCCTTGTTCCTATAAGGAATTCCATAAATTGATCGTCGCGTAGCCGCGCCACGGGCGCCAGGCTTCCGCCATCGCCAGGATTTCACCCTCGGACAGCGGTGCAAGCGATTTCTTGACGCCGTGATCGGTGTGCGGAAACGCATCGGGCCAACCCATCGCCCGCATTGCAATGTATTGCGCTGTCCATACCCCGATGCCCGGAATGGACATCAGTTTTTTGATTTCCACTTCCGGCTGAACGCAAAGCGTGAAATCGATCTCGCCGCCTGCGATTTTTTGCGCCAAGACCAGGATGGTGTTCGCCCGCGCGCGCGTAATGCCAAGGGGGCCGAGACGGTCTGCGATATCGCCCCCCAAGGCCGCGATGTCATGGGCGGAAGGAAAGGCATGAGTCAGTCCTTCCACGCCCGTTTCGACGGGTGTTCCATAGGTTTTCGCCAGTCTCCCGGCCAGCGTGCCAGCCGCTTTCACCGTTATCTGCTGGCCCAGCACCGCCCGCACGGCCATTTCAAAAGGTTCGAAACAACCAGGGAGCCGGGTACCCGGCACACAAAGGCCGGGGGTTGTGCTGTTCATCACCGACAGGGTTTCGTAAACCGCATCCGGATAACAATACAGGTCGAACAAATTGCGGACGCGGGCAAGCAGGTGAGGCAGCGCAGACAGCAATACCGAGCTGACCGTAACAGCCAGCGCATTTTTCTCGGGACGGTGCCCCACCCGCATCCATCCGTAAACGCGCTTTTGCCCGCCAGTTACGTAAAGAACGGTTCTTATGTACTCATCGTTATGGACGACCTCTACGCCAGGTATGGCCCGCTCACCCAGAAAACTGGCCATTTGCCGCCATCGGTACGGCGGGCGGTAGCCCAATGTCAGTGTAACGTCGCCGGTATCTCCCTTTTTGCCTGACGCCTGCTTGCGCAACGCGGTGGGCGACAGGCGGTACTGTGTCTTGAACAGGTCATTGAATCGCCGCAGGCTGCCGAAACCGGCCGCCATGGCGACATCTGTCACCGAAAGATCCGTATCCGTCAGCAAATTCTTGGCGAGCAGCAGCCTGCATGTCTGGAGGTACTGAACGGGCGAAACCTTGAACGCAGCCGCAAAGGCCCTCCGAAGATGCCGGTCCGAACACCCGAGCCGATGGACGTATTCCTCCATGTTTTGCCCGCTCCCACAGTTTTCTTCGAGCAACTGTGCCGCCTTGCGCGCCAGCGCAGAGGTCGCGTCGATAGGCGCCACACCGGGCGCGAGTTCGGGCCTGCACATCAGACACGGCCGATAGCCGGCCTGCTCGGCTGCCGCAGCAGACTCATAGAACGTGCAATTTTCTTCCCTTGGCAGCTTTGCCGGGCACACGGGGCGACAGTAGATGCCGGTGGACGAGACACCGACGAAGAAGCGTCCATCGAACCGGGCATCCTTGGCCTTGAACGCCGCATACCATGCACGGTGGTCTGTGGTTTGCATAGCCGACCTCCTTTCACCACATGATAATTTTTTCCCAGGCGTTTGCTCGCTGTTTTCGGACATGGGTATCGCTGCATTGAAAAGACACATAACATTATGATTTATTTGTACAAACAATCTTTCCAATACATAACGATTCTTCAGCATTGATTAGCAACCGAGTACATCCGGAACTTCTCACGGCGCTGGATTGTCGCGATGAGGATAGCTTTCTATTTTTTGTTTTTCAGCCTTTTGGGAGTTTTCCCAAGCCTTTTGCTGACAGGGCCGTTACGCCTGGGAACAGCATCGAGGAGGCGTTGTTGCCGCAAGACTGCCGGGTGCGATAGCATCGATCGGCAGACACCACTACATACAAAAGCTACGCTTTTTGCCATCCAGCCATGTCCCACATCAGGCCGCACATGGAAATCGATCTCGAATCCTGGTACGTCGTGGACAGTCTCGAACTGGACAGCACCGATCTGCGCGTCCGAATGGTCCCTGATTACTTCAACGTTGAAATCGCCAACCCTGTGTTGGAGATTTCGATCCAGAATCCCATTGACGGCGTAGCAGCCCGGAACTCGATTGCCAGGCTCGAAGACCACTTCATCGTTGGCGTCCAACTGTCGACCACAGCCATGGAACTCCTGGGCGAACTCGATGACACCCCCACTATCGTCCTGGGCGCATCAGTTTCCCATGCACGCTCTCCGTATTCGAGCGATGACCTGCTGAAAATCGTATCGTCGCTTGAAGCTCAGATGGCTCACTTGCAGGCCGACAACGCAAAACTCCGCATGACCGTACATGAGGTGAAGAGTCATGCCATTGAACTCTTACGGAGAGCGGAAGCCAAGAAGTCGCTTACTACTCGTGGCACCGCTACCGAGGACGCGCAGATCAATGTACTACGGCGCATTCTCAACAAGCTTGGCATGCCCTGACCTGCCTGTGCGGACTCCCCCGCCTGTAAATCAAGACGGATCGTGATTTTGGCTTTTCCGGGTGTGATGATGATGTGCCCCGCCAAAGCCGGGCACATCGGTTCCCACTATTCAACGTTGCCGAATGCCCTGGCAGGCTTGAAATTTCCCGTCACCAGCAGCGATGACAAAAGCGAATCAGCCACAATCAAAAATACACATTGAATTATTTAAAAACCATTGATGCACACAAATCCATCTTTGACTTTTGTATCAATCTGTTAGTGTGGAGCAAGGACCGTTTGCGCGGCCGAACACCGTATCTATAGAATAAGCCTGCCAATGCCCACGCCTATATTAATGGCATAAATCAACCGTCCTCCAGATGCCTTGGCATGCAGCCTGTCTTGTCGAGCCCATTGCCGTGGGCGGCGGCATCGTGTGCTCGGCTTCCTGAAACATTTCAACTTTGTCGGGAGTTCATAATGAATATAACGAAACGGCACTTCGGGAAATTGGCTTCGGCCATTGCTGCTACCGCCCTGCTGGCACAGGTTCAGCCTGCAAATGCAACGCCAGGCTCTTATTCTTCCTTTGCCGTCGGGAAAACGATCTATTCGAAAAATATCGGATATCAAACCGACTTCCCAATTGTCTGGGTTGGGACGCCTCCCGCGTCAACCATCAACAATATCGGTTATTCCTGGGGGTTGTCCTATTATCCGGCGGGCCTTGTCGTTTACCTTTGCCATGGTTCGACGAGCGCTTGCCTGGATATTACAAATTCTCGATCTGGCACTACGTCTGTCTTCAACTCCAGAAACCCGCAAATTCCTTTCTTCCTGTATTACTACGTCAATGGGTCCGGAACCATGTCCCCAGCCTATGGGGAAAACAACAACGTCATTGTCAATTGGGATTGAGAATCCGTAGGACCACATCGACCATCGCTGCAGGAAAGATAGCCGGTGCGGCGATGGTCGCCAATGGTTGGGCAAACACCCTTTGTACTCTTTGCAGACGTTGAGGCTGTAGTTCGGTTCTGGTCGTTCGTCATTCCCCCGCCGCCGCAAATACGCCAACTCCGGCCAACCGAAAGTGGTATGTTCCCCCCAACGAACCGCCCCGCACGGCTACCGGTCATACCTATGTCATTCGCCAATTCCACCCAAGGATCTCGACCATGGCCAGAGAGGACTCCTTTTTGCTACCCCAGGCAAGAACCGCAATAGTCGATTCGGCTCCAAAGCGAAAACAAATACAAGGCTCGGCTACGGGGCCAAAGGTGGCTGCCTGCATCGCGGCCGCATATTTTTCGGTCGTCCTCGGCGGCATCCTTCTGCATTTCTTCCAGACAGGCGATACCTACACGCTGAAATACGGCCTCATGCTGCCGACCACCTGGGCGGCATTGACGATCAGCGGGTTTGTTTCCTGGGGGCTTTGGCATCGATTCCGCTGGGCGTGGTGGCTTGGCTTCATTGCGGCAGCCTTGCAACTCCTGCGGATGTCGTCCTGGGTCGTCCGGCATTTCAGTACTGCCGCTCCCCCGGGACTTGGCGTCGTGCTCGTTTTGGCGCTGTTGCTCGCACTCCTGGCCGTATTGCTTCTTCCCCGGACCCGGCGTGCATGCACCCGGTAGTTCACGCGCCTGACAATCCCACTAGCCGGACGGAACCAAGGGCCTTGTATGTCAAGGCAATCGAATCAGCCAACGCAAGCGAAAGCGCATGTGGGAAATCTTCGGGCGGTTGAAGATGGTCGGCGGCCTGCGCAAGACATGATTCGTCGACCAGACGAAAACACCGATGCCAACGTCCATCTGCGGCGCTGCCTACAGCCTGTCGAGAATAGCGAAGTGGGCCGATTCAGGGGCGAAGGCATGGACCGGGCAATGAACGGAGTCCAGCGGAGTCAACAGCAAACCGTTCGGGAAGAGCAGGGAGAATCGAGAATTCAATTCTCGCAATAAAGCCGCCGCAGGAATCACGACGAACGCTTTTGCCGGCGTACTATCCGGCAATTTTGTACCAACCCGCCAAGCCTCAAAAACCCAAAATTTGTAAGAATTCTGTAAGAATTGGGATAAATAATCAATCAAACATTAACCAATACGGCATGTATACATTTCAAATATGCCGAATAGCCACGCAGGAGACTCATTGCTCTGTATGAGCTGGCTGGGACGAAATAAGCTCCAGTTCATGTAGTCCTCGGGAGGATATCTAGACTGAAACTCTTCCGCCTATACCTTGACGGTTAGGTGGAGGTATTGGGGTGCGCGCTCCGATTGGCAGCGATATAGCGGTGGCGGATGGATTGCCCGCCAAATAAGCGCACCGTTAATCGAAAACATAATAAGTCGAAAAATTTGCAACACCGGCTGCGGCGAACCAACCGCCGACCCGAGCAGGAGTCCGGCCGGAGCAAAGCAGAAGTAGACGAAGTTTTTTCCACCTATACCCCAATCCGGTTAGGTGGTATCGGAGTGCGCGTTCCAATCCGATCGGCAGTGACAGACCGCCAGCGGATAAGGATCGCCAATACACATCAGACCATAACAAAAACCGAACAGCATAAAAAGCCGGTCGAAAACGGCGTTTGCCCAACATCCTGGCAATCGATTGTTTTTCAGTCGAGAACTGTGTGCGAGGTGTGCTTGAAAGCCAGGAAATCTTACTTCCTGTGCAAACAAACCGTGTGGAGACTGTCATGTTCAATAGATTCAAAGTCGGCAACCGTCTTTTCTTCTTGGTCGCCATGATGACAATCGGGACTGTTGTCGTAGCCATGCTGGGCCTGAACAGCATGAGCAAGATACAGAATGAAATGAGGCAAACCCGTGAAGCAAGCATCAATCCGCTGATTTATCTCGGAAAGATGGGCACCCGGATCGTCTCCAGCGCCGCCGACATATACCGCTCCCTGCAGCACGACCCTCAATCCGAAATTGTCCAGATACACTACGACCATGCGATGTCCGAGCATCTCGACATCGTCGAGAGAAACCTGGCCGAAATCGATCGGTATTGGAAGGAATATATCAATACCCCGTTGTCGGAGCGGGAAAGGCAATTGGTTTCGGAATTCGAGAAGCACTATGTGCCGTTCGTCCGGGACGTTTTGCGGCCGACGATCAGCGCACTACAGGCCGAAAATTTTTCCTTTGAAGTTCAAAAGAATTTTGGCCGCGGCTACCGCCAGTATGGGCAACCGCTGGAAAAGGTCGTCGATGAACTGATCGATTATCAGGAGGAAATCGCCAAGACTAATTACGCCGACGCCGAGCAAGCCTACGGCGATTCCCGTTCATTCATGCTGCTTACATTTGTCGTACTCCTGTCGGCCAGCACTTTCCTTGCCTGGATCATCATTCGTTCGATCATCCGTCCGCTGACGGATTTGCAAACGGCGATGGCCGAGATCGAGCGTAACGGCGACTTTACCCGGCGCGCACCGGTTGCCGGGACGGACGAGGTGGGACAGACGGCCGCTTCGTTCAATCAGTTGCTGAAAAGCCTGCAGGAAGCCTTCAGTGAAATCCTGACTCATACCGAGCGGCTCGGCGAGGCGGCGGCCGAACTCGCCACGACCTCGCAACAGGCGGCAAAAGGCTCCGAGATGACCAGCGAATCCTCGTCCGCGATGGCGGCCTCGGTCGAGGAGATGACCGTCAGTATCACCCACGTCAGCGACAACGCGCGGGAAACGGCCGAGATTACGCAACGTACCGGCCAGTCCTCGAAAGAAGGCAGCGAAATCATTCATCAGGCCGTGGATGAAATGCGGATGATGGCCGAAGCGGTGAATAGCTCCTCGGAAATCATCAATGAACTCAGCCAGCAGTCCGAGCGCATATCCGGCATTGTGCAGGTCATCAGGGATGTTGCGGACCAGACCAATCTCCTGGCGCTCAATGCGGCGATCGAGGCGGCAAGGGCGGGAGAGCAAGGGCGCGGATTCGCCGTGGTCGCCGATGAGGTGCGCAAGCTCGCCGAGCGCACCAGCAATGCCACCAGCGAGATCAGCACCATGATCAACGCCATCCAGAGCAGTTCGCTGTCGGCTGTCGGTGTAATGAGCCAGGCCGCCGAACGCGTCGAATCCGGCGTGGCGCTCGCGGATCGGGCCGGGAAGGCGATCATCGACATCCAGAGCGGCGCCGAACAGGTGCAATCTCATGTCAACGACATTACGTCCAGCCTGTCCGAGCAAACCGTTGCCAGCCAGACAATCGCGCAGCAAGTCGAACGAGTAGCGCAGGCGGCGGAGGAGAACAGCGCCGCGGCATTCAGTTCCTCCGACTCCGCAAGCAGCCTGGAACGATTGGCGCAGGCGATGCGCGGCGCAACAGCGAAGTTCAGCGTTTAACCATGTTGGCTTGAAGCATGCGGGGAACGGGGAAACGCCTTTTTCCCGCATCCCCGATGCCTGCCAGCGCTTTCCATGGCAGCGGGGCCGGAAGGAAGGGCCGCGTGCTCGAAACTTCCCGGCAGCAACCGCTTCTCCAGATCCACCGCCGTAACCTCGGACTGGCATCAATCGTCTTGTAACGCGCCGTGGCGCTGCCCTGCAAACCCGATGCTCCTTTGAACCTTGTTATCCCGTGTGGTTCACGGCACGATCCGGGCATGACGACAATTTTTCTACAGCCTCGCAGGAGTCTTTGCGTGTCCGTCCTGTGTCGCCTTGCTTTCATCCTTGCTGCGGCCGCAGCTGCAATAGCTCCCTTGGCCTCTTTGGCCGACGACGGCTATCCCATTGGTACAGCTACCCCAGAAGGTGCGGCATGCGACCTCGCCCGGGCGTTTATCCGCCGTGACGCGGCGCTTTTCGAGCAGACCACCCTCCCTCCCTTTGGAGGCGGAGAGTCACGCACTCAATACGAGAGTTTCCTTGCCGACACCAAATCAGCCATTCTGGAGGAAAGCAAACGTACAGCCGGCCGGGGGCCTCGGGAAATCTCGAAAGTCTTCGTCGCACGGTCTCTCAGCAATTCTGGCCCAGCGTCGTATGCCTACGCCGCCTTCAATTTTGCCGATGTGAAATTCGTCGATGTCGCCGTGATCCTGTACGGTGGCCGGATTGCCACTAACCGCACCCTCGTGGTAATGGACAATGCAGGGCGTTGGCGCGTGCACCCCGCGCCCGACATCCATCCATTGCTGAGTGCTGGACTCAACCAGGAGTCTCCATCCACAGAGGAGGTGGCGAGAAAGCAGACACTTTCTGGCGAGCCGCAACAAAAATGAAGACACCTGACATTGCGTTCAAGGCGGACGGCTTCGCCGCTGCGCGGCTTCAACTTTGAACGCTTGCTCTCTGTTACCAATTTCAGCTTCGGGTCGCTTTGAGCCGGTCAGGTCAATGCGGTTCGATGTAGACTCCACAACGTGAAAACAATTTTTCTGCAGTTTCGTTAGAGTGGCAAGCATGCGGGCAAGAACCTCTTTCTTTGCTGTCACTTTAGGTGCTGCCGCAAGCACCATCTGTCTTGCCGTTACTTTTTCGCTTGGTATTTCTTGGCTTTCCGGTCTCGTTGTCTTGTCGGGCACCCCAACAGCCACTTTCCTGTTTTGGGTACTCCCTTCAAGTCTTCTGTACTCTATCCTTCCAGAAGGAGGCGGCCCGGCCACTGTGCTGCTTTTTGCCTTTTCCGCTTGGCTTCAGTTCGCCATTTTGTTTTCTGTGGCTATTTATTTTCTCCTGAAGCGGCGCTCCAACAAGGCGTTCAACCCGGACGCGCGGCAAGAACCGTACGCCGGTTAGCTTTATCGTTATGTATCTCTATGAGTGACATTGAATCAATTGCCAAAGCTCGGAAAAATGTCCTTGTCTCTGGCGACCAACAGTCCGGCTGGTTTCCGGTAACAGGAGAGCAAACCGAGCCCGTTCAAACAGTGCTGCTGAATATCGAGGTCCAATTTGATGGTTCTGGCTATCTACTGCGCTATTCGTCAGATGACGGCCTGTTTTACGGTGACACATGGCATCCTTCCGAAAACGAGGCAAGGCAGGCGGCCCTCGAAGAGTTTGGAGTTCAGCCCAATGAATGGCGCCGCGCATAACATGACGCTCGACCTTGCTCCCTGAATCGCTCTAACCATCCAATTCAGCGAATACCCAAAGGATGCGCCCTCGTATTGCTGCCCATGTCAAACGTCCGGCGTCATCCCAGAGCCTGCCATGAAAACGTACGAAGAGATCAGAGGGCACAAGCCGGATTTCGTCGTAAGCTATCGGCTTTACTCGCCGTCTGAAGGCGGGCGAAAGGTGACTTTCCAGCACCTCCGGTGTGACTTCATGTATGAGGACGACGATCCGATAGCGGATGGCATTTTCATGATTCACCCGGAGTTTCTGGGTGAAGATGGGCAGCCTCTGGGGCAAGAGGCTCCCGTTCCGTTGGAGGGGAAGGCCACGATGTGGATTCTGATACCCGAGATGCGCGAGTCTGTTCATCGATCGCGAATCAAGGTGGGGGTACGCGGCTATTTCATGGAAGGCGCCAGAAAGATTGGGAAAGTTACAGTTGATGCCATTGCAGGGCTGAATGAGAACCCCGAACACGCATGACGACGAACGATCCAATCAGCAAGCGTAGGGTGGGCAAAGCAAAGCGTGCCCACACGGAAACGTATTCCACGTGCCGCGACAGGTCAGCCTCGTCACGAATCGGGTGTTCGCAGTACCGCCGCTGCCAAAAATGAGCGCATCATAGAACGCTCAGGTTTGTTCCGCGTGGGCACGGCCTGACGGCCTTAGCCCACCCTACGCTTGCTGCCCTCGGTCAGCACGCTGCGCTTGACGCCTTGCTTGCCGCGATCCGTCGGGTTGGCCCCCGTTTTTTTGTGCCCGCCAGCGGTGCCTTGGTCATGGCCCCATCCATCGATAGCCAGGACCAGTCGATGCCCTTGATCTCGTCGTACTTGAGCAAGCCCTCATGCCAGAAGCGCTCAAACACCCCCGCATCGAGCCACTCCAAAAAACGCCGATGCGCCGAACTA
>JAVBSY010000131.1:0-5436 GCA_031556475.1 Azoarcus sp. | reverse complement strand
ATGAAGGTGGGTGGCCGGCGCAAGCTGACGATTCCGCCCGCGCTGGGCTACGGCGCGCGCGGCGCCGGCGGGGTGATTCCGCCCAATGCGACGCTGGTGTTCGAAGTCGAATTGTTGAAGGTGCTGTAAGGCTCTTCTGGAGAGGCGGCCGCGAAGCCGGTTTTCAGCGGGCCTGGGCGGTGATGTCGAGAATGGCGTCGCCGTAGGCTTCCAGCTTGCGGTCGCCGATGCCGGAGATACGCGCGAGTTCGTCGCGCCCGGCAGGGCGGGTGAGCGCGATCTCGCGCAGGGTGGCATCGTGGAAAATGACGTAGGCGGGTACGTTGCGCGCTTTCGCGGTTTCCGCGCGCCAGGCGCGCAAGCGGTCGAAGAGCGTGGTGGGAATGCCGCCGGGGATATCGATGTGGGCGGTGCGGCGGGCGCGGCGCTTTTCCCGTTCCGGCGCGACGCGCAGGAGAAAGTCGGTTTCGCCGCGCAGCAGCGGGCGAGCCAGGTCGGTCAACGCAAGCGCGCCGTAGCGTTCGTGGTCGACGGCGACATATTCGCGCGACACCAGTTGGCGGAACACCGTGCGCCACTGTTTTTCGTCCAGCTCGGCACCGATGCCGAAAGTGCTCACTTTGTCGTGGCCGCGCTCCAGTATTTTTTCTGTGGTGTCGCCGCGCAGCACGTCGATGAGATGGCCGGCACCGTAGCGCTGGCCGGTGCGGAACACGCAGGACAAGGCTTTGCGCGCGGCTTCCGAGGCATCCCAGGTGCGCGGCGGATGCAGGCAGTTGTCACAATTGCCGCAGGGTGGCGCTTCTTCTCCGAAATAGGCGAGGATGTGCTGGCGTCGGCAGCCGGTGGTTTCGGCAAGCCCGACGAGTACATCGAGACGGCCGCGGGCAAGGCGCTTGAAGTTATCGTCCGCATCGGATTCGTCGATCATGCGGCGCTGCTGTACGACGTCCTGTGCGCCCCAGACCATCCAGGCCTGGGCGGGCAGGCCGTCGCGGCCGGCGCGGCCGGTTTCCTGGTAGTAGCCTTCGATCGAGCGCGGCAGGTCGAGGTGTGCAACGAAACGCACGTCGGGCTTGTCTATTCCCATGCCGAAAGCGATGGTGGCGACCATGACGATACCGTCTTCGCGCAGGAAGCGGGCTTGGTGGAGGGCGCGTATGTCGGTGGGCAGGCCGGCGTGATAGGGCAGCGCGGTAATACCGTTTTCCTGCAGCCAGGTGGCTGTTTCCTCGACCCGGCGGCGTGACAGGCAGTAGACAATACCGGCGTTCGTGATGTGTTCCTCGCGCAGAAAGCCGAGAAGCTGGCGACGTGGGTCAAGCTTGTCCAATATGGCGTACCGGATATTGGGGCGGTCGAAACTGGAGGTAAAGCGCCGGGCCGATTCGAGGCGCAGGCGCAGGGCGATTTCTTCGCGCGTCTGGCAATCGGCGGTGGCGGTCAATGCAATGCGCGGAATGTTGGGGTAGCGCTCGGGCAGAATCGACAGTTGCAGATATTCCGGGCGGAAGTCGTGGCCCCATTGGGATACGCAGTGTGCTTCGTCGATGGCGAACAGCGCCAGCCGGTCGGTGTCGCGCAGGTGGTCGAGCTGGTCGAGAAAGCGCGGCGTCATCAGCCGTTCGGGGGCGACGTAGAGCAGATCGAAGCGGCCTTCGCGCAAGTCGCGCTCGACCGCGCGGGCGGTGTCGGCGTCGAGGCTGGAGTTGAGAAAGGCGGCGGCAACGCCGGCTTCGGTCAAGGCGCTGACTTGATCGTGCATCAGGGCGATCAACGGCGAGACCACAATGGCCGTGCCGTGGCGCAGCAGCGCCGGGATTTGATAGCACAGGGATTTACCGCCCCCTGTGGGCATCAGTACGAGGGCGTCGCCACCGCCGGCGACGTGTTCGACGATGTCCCGCTGCGGGCCGCGGAACGCGGTATAGCCGAAAACGTGTTCGAGAACGTGAAGGGCGGAGGTGGGCTGGTGGGCGGACATTGGCCGCCATTTTAACGGTGAAGTGCCACCGGCGAAGCCGGCGTATCGATTCGACCGGACTTTGCGGTCAAATGCGTGGTTTCCGGCGTTCGTGCCGTGGATTAAACTGTGCCTGTCTTCGTGGTTGTAGGTTGTACCTGTCGGGGGAAACTGCTGTACAGGAGAGTTCATGCAGGAAGAAGAAGATTTTCTGGAGTTTGCCGACGAGCCGGAGTTGCAGGCCGAAACCGGGCTGCGAGATCCCAACCGGCGGAAGTGGCGCGTACTGATCGTCGACGATGACGAGGACGTTCATCACAGTACCCAACTCGGGCTGACGGGGACCGAGATACTCGGTCGCGAGCTGTTTTTCCTGCATGCGCACTCAGCCGCCGAGGCGCGCGAGCTGTTCGCCACCGAGCGGGATCTGGCAGTGATCCTGCTCGATGTGGTGATGGAAACCGACGATGCCGGCCTGCGCCTGGTCGATGACATCCGCAACCGCTACGGCATGCGCGACACACGCATCATCCTGCGCACCGGGCAGCCGGGGTATGCCCCGGAGCTGGATGCGATCCGCGACTACGATATCAACGACTATAAGTACAAGTCCGAGCTGACGCGCAATCGCCTGTATGCGTCGCTCACCGCCGCAATCCGCACTTACATGCAGATTCGCGTGATCAACGCCGGGCGTATCGGCCTGGCGAAAATCGTCCACGGCAGCGCGGCGCTGCTGCAAATGGGTGGGTTGTCGGAGTTTGCCGCCGGCGTCATCACCCAGATCGCCGCGCTACTCGGTCTGCCGCCCGAAGGGCTGGTGTGCGCAAGCCGTGACGGCGAGGACAAGGTGGTGGTCATCGCCGCGGCAGGGCGTTTCGAATATGCCATCGGGCAACCGCTTGAAGCGATCAGGGACGAGGTCATCCAAAGCATGCTCGAACGTGCCCTGGACCGTGGCGAAACGATTACCGACGCCGGCAACGGGCTCGCATTGCATTTTGGCGGTGCGCCCGAACGTGCCCTGGTGGCCTATGTGGACGCCGAGCTGGCCGACGATTCGTTCGATTCGTATCTGATCGAGGTGTTCTGCACGAACGTTTCGGTTTGCCTCGATAACGCCAATCTGGTCGGTCGCCTGAATGCCTACTCCTACTACGACCCGTTGCTGAATCTGCCCAACCGGCGCTTTCTCATCGAAATGCTCGACCGTCACCTCGCCGCAGGTGGCAAGAGCGGGATGCTGGCGGTGATCGATATCGACCACTTTGGCGAACTCAACGGCGCACTTGGGCATCGCTTTGGCGATTCCCTGCTGCGTGTGGTTGCCGACCATCTGGAACGGGTGTGCGATGGCGCAGCCTGCATAGCGCGGGTCGGCAGCGATATTTTCGCGGTCTTCTGGGCCGACCGTCATTTGGACGAAAGCCGCCTGAACACGCTTTTTACCCAGCCGCTGCAGGTCGAGGGCAATGAAGTGACCTTGTCGGCCAGCATCGGCGTGGTGCGGCTCGATGAAGTGGTCGGCAACGGCAGCGAAGTGCTGGAAGATGCCTTTCTTGCGCTCAAGCAGGCCAAGGGCATCGAGCGCGGTAGCGTGGTGAGCTACACGCGGCATATCGGCGATGAAATTCGTGGCCGCGTGACCTTGCTCAACCAACTGCGTCAGGCATTTATCCAGGATCACCTGTTTCTCGTCTATCAACCGCAGATCGCGCTTGAGAGCGGCCGTTGCGTGGGGGCCGAGGCCTTGCTGCGCTGGCGCATGGCCGACGGCACGATGATGCCGCCCGATCGTTTCGTGGCCTTGGCGGAGCATTCGGGCCTGATTACCACGATGGGCGAATGGGTGGTGCGGCATGCATGCCGGCAGGCGGCGGAAATCGCTTCCCGCGGCTTCGAAGATGTGCGTGTGGCGATCAATATCTCGGCGCTGCAATTCCGCGATCCCGCTTTTCTCGACAAATTGCGCAATGCCATTGAAGAGAGCGGGGCAAGCCCGGCCTGCATCGAACTCGAAATCACCGAATCCGTGGCAATGGGCGAGGCGGGGCGGATGATCGAGTTGTTCGACCAGATCAAGGCGATGGGTCTGTATCTGGCGATTGACGACTTCGGCACGGGCTTTTCGTCGTTGTCGTATCTGCAACAGATGCGCGTTGACCGGCTGAAGATCGACCGTAGTTTCGTTTCCGAACTCGGCCGCCCCGGCAAAGGCGCGGAGATTGCCGAACTGGTCTGCAGCCTGGGCCATCGCCTGGGTCTGGAACTGGTTGCCGAAGGGATCGAAACGGAAGAGCAGGCGAAGATTCTGCGCGCAATGGATTGCCAGATCGGTCAAGGCTGGTTGTACGCCAAGCCGATGCCGGGGGCGGAGTGGCTCACGTGGCTGGATCGTCGTGTCTCGCAGGAGTAGTCATGCGCGCAGCCGTGTCGGCAATGGCGTTGCTAGTTGCCTGTATCACCGCTTTCGGGTTGGCGGGATGTAACGAACAAGAACCGATTCGAGTCGGTTTCATCGCGCCTTTGAGCGGGCGTTTTGGCGCCCTCGGCACCGAAATACGTGATGGCACATTGCTTGCGATAAGCGAGGTCAATGCCGCTGGCGGACCAGGTAAAAGGCCATTGGTGCTGGTGGTGCGCGACACCGCGCATGAACCCGAGCGAGCGCGGCAGGCTATGCGGGAATTGATCGACGCCGGCGTGGCTGTCGTCATCGGTCCGCAGACCAGTGATATGGCCGAGGTGATCGTACCGATCGCCAATGAGGCGGGTATTCCACTGGTATCGCCGGTCGTTACCAGTACCCGTCTGGCGGGGCTGGATGATTTTTTCCTGCGCGTGGTTGCCACCAATCGGCAGTACGCCACGGCCTGCGCACGGTTTTTTGTCGAAAGCGTGCCATCCCGCCGCGCGGCGCTGATCCTCGACGATAGCCAGAAAGCGTATACCGAGGATTGGGCAAAGTATTTCGAGGAGGCATTTCGGGCCGGCGGCGGCGAAGTGGTGAGCCGCGAGCATTTTTATTCGGATGCCAAGACGAGCATCATGCCCGAAGTGGAGCGCTCGCTCGCGGCTCGCCCCGATCTGCTGGTGGCGGTTACCAACAGCGTCGATGCCGCGCGCATCGCGCATCTCGTTCGTCGGCGCAATCCGGATCTGCGCCTGACCAGCGCGGAGTCCGCGGCAACCGAGCAACTCATAGAAACCGGTGGCAGAGCGGTGGAGGGGATGTATGTTCCTCAACTGGTTGACAACGATAGCGCGTCTCCTGCCTACCTCGCGTTTCGCGACCGCTATCGTGACCGCTTTGGCGCCGAACCAAGCTTTGGTTCTCTTGCCGCGCATGATGCGTTGATGCTGGTGGCCAGCGTGCTTGCCGACGGTTCGGACGACCCGCGTGGCGAGGGGGGGGGGGGTGGGGGGGCCACCCCCGGGGGAGGGGGTTAGGCAACACGAAAAGGAAGGACAAA
>JAVBSY010000141.1:0-22678 GCA_031556475.1 Azoarcus sp. | reverse complement strand
CAGCCGCTGCCGTTGTCCGCCGGAAAGCTGGCCGCCGTTTTCGCCGAGGCGGGTGTCGTAGCCTTGCGGCAGCGCCGCGATGAATTCCGTGCAGCGGGCTGCCGCGGCGGCCCGTTCGATCTCTTCGCGGCTTGCGTCGGGACGTCCCAACGCGATGTTTTCGGCGACAGTCAGGTCAAGCAGTTCCACATCCTGCGAAACATAGGAAACCAGCCGGCGAAGTGTCGTTTCCGTGTAGTCGGTGACCGGATGGCTGCCGATGCGTATTTCGCCCGATGTGGGGTCCAGCATGCGCGCGATCAGTTTCGCGAGCGTCGATTTGCCCGCGCCGCTGGCGCCGACGATGGCGAGCGAGGATTTTGGCGGCAGGTGAAACGTGATGTCCTGCAGGACGGTGCGATTCCCGTAGCGCACCTCGACCGCGTTGACGTCGATGCTGGCGTCGGCGGGCGTGGCGCCGTGGGCGGGCCAGTGCTGCGGTGGCGTTTTCAGTATGCTGTTCAGCTTGCGCCAGATATCGCGCTGCTTGCCGTAGCGCAACGTGACGTCGACGACGTTGCCGTAGATCTTGTTCAGGCCAAGGCTCAGCAACCCGAACAGCAGCCATGAGTCGATCGTCAGGGAGCCGCCTCGGTACAGGAGGTACCCCGCCGCGACGACGACCGACAGGCTGGACGAGGCCAAGATGGTAAAGAACGAGGCGGGCACGACGTTGCCGACGACCCATTTGCGCGTGAGATCCTCGTGCTCGTGAAAGGCTTCGCGGATTCTCGCCATCGCCGCTCCGGAGCGGTTGAACAGACGCACCGTGGCAAGGTTGTGGATGATGTCCGAAACCGCGCGCGTCATGTAGGCGCGGTTTGCCTCGAATGCCTGCGCGGCGCTCCTGCCGCGCTGCATGACCTTCCCGAGAAGTATCGAGGCGAACAGGTACGGCGCGACGCAGGCGGTCGCCAGCCGCCAGTCGATCCAGAAAAGCACGCAGATCAATCCGAGCGGAACGACGACCGCCGCGGTCGTTTCGGGAATCATGTGCGCGACGGTGTCTTCGAGCGCCTGTGTGTCGTCTTCCAGCGCGCGTGCCAGATCCGACGGGTGATGCGTGTCGAAATAGCTCAGCGGCAGCGTGTTGAGGTGCCGGTACAGGCGTTGCCGCAGCTGATGGATTCCATCGAGCGCGACGTGATGCGCCGCCGTGGTGGTCGCCCAATGCGCGATGTGGCGCAGCAGTGTGGCGGCCGCGACGATGAGCGCGACCTGGATGACGCCATCGCGGTCGAGCGTTCCCGCCAGCAGGCCGGAGGCGACCTTGTAGATACCCCAGTACGGCACCAGTGTCAGCAATGCGGCAACGCAGTTGAGCAGAACCGACGCGACCAGCATGACGTGGCGGTTCTTCGCGAGCGCGAGGCTTTCCCTGAGGGGGCTGGCGGATGGAGGTGCGATGCGGGGAGATGACAGGGCTGCGTCGGGCATGGCTTGTCTATCCGGTGAATGGCGGCCCGCCGTCGTCGCGGGCGCGGGTTGGTCGGGAGCGGGAAGGGCTCAGAAGGAAAGCCTGTAATTCACGCCGAAACTGCGCCCCTGCGCATAGGTTCCCATCGTGAAAGCGCCGTCCTGGTGGTAGATCGTCGAGTAATACTCTTTGTCGAAGAGGTTTTTCGCCCACAACTGAAGCTGATGTGCGCCCGATTGCACGCCCACGGCGGTGTCGACGACGTTGTAGGCGTCCTGAGATACCTCGTTGCGGTAATCGGCGTAGATGGTGCCCGCGCGCGTGACGTCGGTACGCCAGTAGAGTTTTCCGATCGGCGTATCGGTCGTGTAGGTGGCGTTTACATTCAGGTTGTAGTCCGGCGTGTAGGGCAACCTGTTGCCGATCGACGCCGGGTCGGTATGCTCCTTGATTTTCGAGTAGAGCTTGCTGAAAGCCACGCCGGCATTCCAGCTCGAGGTCAGCGCGTAGTTCGTCTCGATTTCGAAACCGCGCACCCGGACCTTGCCGAGGTTGTCGGTCAGGTAGGTCTGCGGGTCGATCAGTTGCAGGTCCTTGGTCGTGGTGTTGAATACCGCCGCCGCGGTGTATAGCCGGTCGTTCAGCCACAGGCCCTTGAAGCCGGCTTCTTCCGTGATGCTGGTTTCCTTCTCGTAGTAATCCATCATCAGCGATTGATTGAAGCCACCCGGCGTGTAGCCGGTGGCGATGGATCCGTATATCTGGGCTTTTTCGTTGAAATGCCAGGTTGCGACGCCGCGCCAGGTGGTGGTGTTCTCGGACTTGGAGCGGTTGCCGGCAATGCTGTCGAGTTCGGCCTTGTCGACCTGGTAGCGGGCGCCGCCGGTCAGGTCAAGTTGTTCCATCGCATGCCAGGTGACTTGCCCGAAAGCGCCGCCGCCTTCGAATGTCTGCTCGCTGCTGACCGTGCCGGCCGCGCCGAGAAGCGGTCGGTACTGGTCGCGGTCGATCTGGTTGCGGTACGCGGTAAGGCCGGCGATCCAGTCGAAGGTCTTGCCACGGCCGTTCAGGCGCACTTCCTGGAAGATTTCGGTGCTCTCGCTGTCGTCATACAGATGCGCGAACGTCGTCTGGCTGCTGCCGTCGCCGTCGACGACCCGTTTGGTGTCGTTGTTGCTCCATCCGGCCGTCCAGTTCAGCGTGAGATCGGTGTTGAACTCGTGCATCAAATTGAAATTCAGGCCGTAGGAATCGGATTTGGTGTGGCCGTCCAGGTTGTTGTCGACCTTGTAGAACGGCAGTCGGGATCCTTTCATCGCCGGTGTCGTGGAGGTGGCGGGAATGTAATAGCTCAGGGGGTCGAGCGTGTCGGGGTCGATCGCGACCAGCAACGGCCCGCCTTCTTCGGTACGGTTGGCGAACAGGCGCACGTCGATCAGCGTTTTGTCGCTGGGCATCAGGCTGGCCTTGAGCGCGAAATCCTTGCGGTCGTGGTCGGCCAGTGTCTTGTCGTCGGCGACGTTGGTGATGAAACCGTCGCTTTTGTCCCATTGTGCGACCAGGCCGAGCGATGCGGCTTCATTGACGATATGGTCGTATTTCAGGAATGCGTTCACATAGTTTTCGTTGCCGAACCCGAGTTGCGCCGTTCCGCCGGTTTTCGTCGGTTTTTTCGTGATGACGTTGATGACGCCACCCCTTGCGTTCTGTCCGTAGAGAACGCTCTGGGAGCCTTTCAGCACCTCGACACGTTCGATGTCCGTGCTCATCGAGGGGTTTTGCAGGAAGGACGAGAATTGCGGGACGCCGTCGACGATGACGCCGACGCGCCTGTTGCGCTCGTCGTACATGTCGCCGATGCCGCGGATGAACAGGCGTATGTCGCCGCCGGTGTTGGCCTTGACCGCGCTCAGCCCCGGAACGCGCGAATTCAGGTCGCTGAGTTGCGTGGCGTTGGTTTTTTCGATGGTGTCGGTTTCGATCACCGAGATGCTTCCCGCCGTGTCCTGCAGTTGTTGTTCGGTTCCGTATCCGGTGACGGTCACGGCCGGCAATGTGACGGCTGCCTCGCTGCCGGCGTCGTGGCTTTCGGTGGCATCCTGCGCCCCGGCAGGCGCGGCTGTGACACAAAGGGCAAGCAGGCAGCTCATGCCTGCGGCGGGATGGAATGCTTTACGTGATGTCATTGAATTTCTCGAGGCTTTGCTTTGGTTTGGCGCCGGTCTGTGCGAAATGACGCGTCGTCATGACGGCTGACTGGAAAGTTGCTGTTCGATCGCGTGCAGGATTTCCTTCGTGATTCCTTTGTCATTGAGATAGAAATGGTGTCCGGGGAAGACGCGGTGGCCGAGCCATCGCTTGCTGTGCGCGGCCCAGGCTTCCATGCCGCCCGGGGCGATGTCGGGATCGTCGGCGCCGCTGAAGGCGATGACGGGTATCGGAACGGCGGGGCCGGGGTCGCCGAGCGTTTCGTCCGCAAGGCGAAAGTCGTTGCGCAGGATCGGCAGGTAGAGGTCCAGCAGTTCGGGGTATTCGTATATTTCCTTTGGCAAGCCGTTGTAGCGTTCGACTTCGCCCAGGAAAAGGCTGGTTGGAAGCGCGTGCCGGGGCGTGCGCTTCGGCAGGTGGGCCGGGGTGGGCCGCCCGCTGAGCGCGACCAGGCGTATCCGGCTCGCCTCGCCACGGCGCTGGATTTCGCGCATGACGTGCCAGGCCACCACCGTTCCCATGCTGTGCCCGAAAAGCGCGAACGGCTTGTCGTCGATCGACAGCAGTCCGTCGGCGATTTCCGTGCCGAGCGCGCGTGGATCGTGCACCAGGGGGTCGCGGATGCGCGAGCCGTGGCCGGGGTATTCGACCGGATAGACGTCCAGCCACGATGCGGCGGCTTCGTTCCATGCGCTGTACATCGCGGCGCTGCCGCCGGCCGAGGGCATGCAGAACAGATTGATGTCGCCGCCTGCCGCGGGCGTGATGGGAAAAAGGCGCGAGTTCAGGGAGGGGCGGGAAATTGCGATTGTCATGTCTGTTCCTGTCAGGCGGCCGCCGCCGCCCGGTCTATGCGTTCGATGACTTCCGCCGCGCCGAGCGCCTGCGCGTGAAGGTCCAGTGCGGCCAGGCGTTTTCGCGTACTGTCCGCGAGGGCCTGCCTCGCGGGGCGGCCGGGGTCGTGCACGAGCTCGCGCCCGAACGTGAGCAGGGCGCGCAGATCGTCGCTGGGCGCGCGTGCCAGCATGTTTTCCATGCGATCGAGCCAGTCCTTGGTGGAAAGGCGTTCCAACGGCTGGCCGAGGCGTGAAACGCATGCACCGAAGTCACTCCAGCGGATCGCCTCGGGATTGGTCAGATGGCTCACCGTTGCCGGCGCCGTCGCTTCCAGCGCCGCGATGGCCTGGGCGCAATGGGCGGCCTGGGTGAAATGCGCCTCGTAGGGAACGTCCGGGTAGGCCCCGAGCGCGCGGCAAACGGCCACCATCGACGGAATGATCCTGTCGGCGGTGGCGGCCGCCCCCGCTGGCGTGTGCGCCGTGACGACGCCTATCCTGTGGAGGGCGACCGGCAGGCCGGCGGCGGAGGCGGCGTGGCATAGCTGCTCGGTTATCCATTTGCTGCGCGAGAAACCGCCGCGCAGCGCTTCGGGCTGGTCCAATGGCGTCGTTTCATCGACGAGGGGCTGGTTGGCCGCTTCGATGACGCTCAGCGAGGAAACGTAGTGGAAGGTCTTGGCTTTCCCTTCCATCGCCAGACGCAGCAGCTTTTCGGTAATCGAGGCGTTGATGGCCAGCATGCCGCCATACGCCCAGGCGCCGTTGTGATAGATGGCGTCGATTTCATCGGCCAGTCGTCGCCATGCCGCTTCGCTCAACCCCAGTTGGGGGAGCATGGGGTCGATGAAATGCGCTTCGAGTCCGGCGTGTTGCGCGGTTTCATGCAGGCCATGCTCTTCGAGTGAGTCGCGCAGGCGCGGCAGGGCGTCTTCGCCCGGGGTTCCACGCAGCAGGCAAAGGATCCGCCGTGCGCCGCGCTGGTGAAGCGCGTGGCAGATGTTCGTTCCGAGCAGGCTGGTCGCGCCTGCCAGTAAAACGGTGCGCGCGGGCGATGGAGGTGGCATCGGGGGCAGTCGCGGCAGCGTTCGGGCGAAAACGCGCACTTGTGCCATCGGATCGTCCGCCGCGGGGTCGGCGTTGCCGCTCATCCGTTCGAGTTCGGCGGCCAGCTCCGAGACGCGCGATGCGTTGTAGACCATGTCCAGCGGGATCGCCGCATCGAGCTTGCGGCGCAATTTCAATACGGCCGTGGTTGCCTGCAGCGAATGGCCGCCCAGGGCGAAGAAATCGTCGTTGCGCCCGATCGATTCCGGATTGCGCTCGAACACTTCGGCGAATATCGCGGCAACGACGCGCTCCATGTCGGTTCCGCATGCTTCGGCTGTCTCGTCCGCGCTGGCCGCGACGGTCCGTGCCTGTAATGCGCTGCGGTCGATCTTGTTGTTCGGCGTCAGCGGCCATTCCACCACCACGGTGATGTGCGCCGGAATCATGTAGAGCGGCAATGTGCGTTTCAGCGTGCGGCGCAGGGTGTTAGCGAAACCGGCCGCATCGGTTCTCGGCTGGACGAAAGCGTGCAGCAGCGTTTCGTCGCGGTCGTTCCGGCGGGCCAGCACCACCGCTTCGGCCACATTGGGCAAGGCGCGCAATGTCTGTTCGATTTCGCCCGGCTCCACGCGGTAGCCGCGTATCTGTACCTGTTTGTCTTTCCGCCCGACGAAGTGAACCGTGCCCGACGTGTCGGCATATCCCAGATCCCCGGTGAGATAGCCGCCGTCGACGAAAGCGCGCGCTGTCTGTTCGGGCTGGAACAGATACCCCGCGCCGACCCCCGGACCTCGCAGCCACAGCTCGCCGACGACGCCCGGGGGAACGGGGCGGCCCTTGGGATCGAGCAGGCGAACCTGGGTATTCGGTACGGGATGGCCGAGCGCCTCGGCCATCCCGCTGTCGTGCGCCGCGTTGGAGAGGGTGACGACGGCGGCCTCGGAAGGGCCGTAGAGGTTGAAGAAGCGCCTGTCGGCGGCCCACCTCGTTCCCGCTTCCGCAGGGCAGACGTCCGCGCCGGTCATCAAGGTGCGCAGGGCGGGAAGGGCCGCCTTGTCCAGTTGCGCGACGATGACGGGAGGCAGGAATGCGGCGGTGACGCCGCTGCCGGCGAGAAAGTCCTGCATCGCCTGGGGGGAGGCGCGCAATTCGTCCGGCACGATCCTGAGGCACCCGCAGCGGACCGCGGCAAGGCAGGCTTCGAGCAACGAGGCGTCGAAACTCAGCGATGCGAACTGCAGTACGGTTTCGAATGGCCGGTCGATCCATTCTTCGCACGCGGCCATCAGGGTTTTCAGGCCCGCGCGATGGTTGATCGCCGCCTTGGGCGTGCCGGTGGAGCCGGAGGTGTAGATGAGGTAAGCGGGCGTGTCGTCGCCGGCAGGCGATTGCACGGCGGCGGCAGTGGCAATGCCGTCGGCGCGCGTCAGCTCGTCGTAGGACAGGACGGCGACATCGGCCGCGCACGCGAAGTTTTCCGTTGCGATGATGCGCTTGACGCCGGAATTCTCGACCATGAAGCGTATGCGCTCGGCCGGGTAGGACGGGTCGAGCGGCAGATAGCACGCCCCCGCGTCGATGACGGCGGCGAGGCTGACGAACGCCTCGGCGCCGCGCGGCAGGCTGACGCCGATGATTTCTCCGGGAGCCGCGCGCAGGTTGGCCGCCATCCGGGAAATCAACGCGGATAGCCGGGCGTAGTCGATCCGCGTTTTTCCGTCGTCTATCGCCGGGCGGTCCGGATACTGGCGGGCATTGGCGTGCAGCCGCTGCGCGAGCGTGTCGCCGAGCGGCCGCGCCGGCCCCCGCAGGCGTTGCTCGAATCGGTCGAGCTGCCAGCAGTCGTGCGCCGCATACAGCTCTCCGGCCGGGCGGGCAGGGTTTTCGACGATCGCGCCCAGCAGACCGGCGAGCGTATCCAGCATCTGCCGGGCGTATTCCTCGCCCAGGCGGTCGGTATGAAACAGCAGCTTGAGATCCCAGGTTTCGCCCGGCGTGCAGGTGATCGCGGCGGGATAGCCGACGTGCTCGGCGATGTCGATGGACTCGAAGTAGCTGTCGCCATATTCCTCGGGTTTGACGATCGCGGCGAAGCCCTCGAAAGCGGCGATGGTCTCGAACAAGGGCGAGGCGCTGCCCCGGTAGTCAGGATGTTGTTCGAGGATGCGGGACAGTGGCAGGTGGGCGTGGGCGTAGCATTCGGCGAGATTTTTCTGCGTCGCGGCGGCCAGGTCGGCAAGGCTCGCGTCCTCGTCGATGTGGATGCCGACCGGAACGGTGTTGATCAGCGGTCCCACGATTCCTTCCGCTCCCGGAAGCTCGGCGGGACGCAGCGAGTGAACGCTGCCGAAGGTGACGTGGGACGAGGCGTCGTACCGCCCGAGCAATATCGCCCACGCCATCAGGAACAGTGTGTTCTCGGTGATGCGCAGGCTGCGGCAGCCTTGCCGCAGGCGTTTTACCGTTTCCGCGTCGATGCCGCGATGCACCGAGCGGTGTTTGCGCGGTGTTTGCCGGGACGGCGCCAGGGAGCGCGGCAGCAAGGTCGGTCTTTCGACCCGGGCCAGACGGGATTTCCAGAAAACGCGCGCCGCCTCATGGTCCTTGTTGTCCAGCCACTGGACGAATGCGCGATATCCGGTGGCGGGTGGCAGTTTTGGGGACGTTCCGTCCTGCAATGCCAGATAAATCATGTCGAGTTCGCCGAGCAGAACCCGAAACGACCATCCATCCACGATCGCGTGGTGCACCGTATCGACGACGACATGGTGGTGTTCGGTTAGGCGGAAAACGGTGATCCGTACCAGTGGCGGGTGTGACAGCTTGAAGCCGGTTTTCGCGTCTTCGTCGCGGAATTCCGCGATCCGCCGTTGGCGTTGCTCAGGGGGCAGGTCGCTCAGATCTACGAAGGAAAACGGAATCTTCACGCTGCGCATGACGACTTGTCGTATGTCGTCGAGCTTTTCCCAGACGAACGCCGAACGCAGTGCGCCATGCCGCTCGGCGAGCAGATCCCATGCCTTGTGGTAGAGCGCGGGGTCGAAAGATCCCCGGACCGAGACGCATATTTGTTCGACATACATTTCGCCGCCGCCGAACAGCAGCGAATGGTTGAGCATGGTGCGTTGCAGTTCGGATGGACGAAAGATGTCCGCAATGTTTTTCAATCGGTCGCGATGAGGCATGCCCGGCCCTTTCGAGTTGTTTCCGCCAGGTCCCCGATTGCCGCATCGGATCGCGGCCCGCACCCGGAGGGTGCCTGTCCGCGGGCTCGTGGAGAAGCGCGGCGGTACGGGTAGTGCCTGGCGGCAGGGCTTCCAGAAAAGGATGCGAAGCGAAAACAGGATCGCCGCGCAAATAGCTGATTGGCAGGAAAAAACCTTCCTGTAAATGCATTTGTTCTATGCAATAAGGGTAGGTAATGAATCCCGTTCTTTTGCTATTCCTTTTGAATATGCCTTAGGAATCCAACTGGCTGCTCTGCGTAAAAAAATCATTCAAAAACATGATCTTGGAAAATGTTTTTGAATGTCCAATAGGAATTGTTCATGGCGGCCATTATAAATTCATTGATAATGATGTCAAGAATCATTATCATTTACTCAGTTGGCAGTGCCTGGGCGCGTATCTGGCGGCACATGGCCTGTCGATGCTAATGGGATTCAAGCGGTTTGCCACGGGCTGTTTCCGAGCCGGGATGAGCGTCGCCATCGGCTGTGTGATTCATGGCCTTCAATGAATTTAAAACGCCAATGCCATGCACTTGGCGTGTGGCATGTCCGCTTTCCGGCGCGGCGTGAAGGCGAGCACCTACGGGCTTGTCCGGAGAGATCAAAGGGTTGTTGAAAAAGTCGATATGAATAGCCTTTTGTCATTCATCGGCCGACTTTCCCATGCAAATGCTTCACCGATCATTGGGGGTGAATGTGGATATAACGCTGATTGAACGGCTGCGAAAATGGGCGGAAACGCGCCCGGACGATTTGGCATACTCGATGCTGAACGGGCGCGGCGATGTCACGGCTACCTGCACGTATGGCGAGTTGATGCGGAAGGTGCGCGCGGTGCAGAAGGCGCTCGGTGCGGTGGATTTCGGTACACCGGTCGTGCTGGTCTATGCGCCGGGGCTGGAGTTCCTGACCGTTTTCCTGGGATGTCTCGCGGCCGGAGTCGTCGCGGTGCCGGCGCCGCGTCCGGATGCCTATACGCTGAAGCAGACCGTCGAGCGCCTGAATGGCATCATCGCCGACAGCGGATCGCCGTTCGTGCTGTGCGAGGATGCCGAACTCGGCAAGGCGTGGGCGCTTTCGGTGCCGTGCCTGTCGGTGCGGAATCTCGCGGGGGCGGACGGAGGCGGCGAGGGGCGCCGCGCGCCGACAAGTGGCGACGCCGCCTATCTGCAATACAGCTCCGGTTCGACCGCCGCGCCGAAGGGCGTCGTCATTACGCATGGCAATCTGGTCAGCAACGTGGAGGTGACACGCGGCGATGCCGACTACGGCCCGCACAGCCGTTCGCTGGCGTGGGTTCCTCACTTTCATGACTATGGCTTGGTCAACGGGCTGCTTTGCCCGTTGTGGTGCGGCATTCCGAATTTCGTCCTGCCGCCCGTGGCGTTGCTGCGTTCTCCGCTGACCTGGCTGAAGTCGATTTCAGACTATCGCATCACGCATAGCGGCGGCCCCAACTTCGCTTTCCAGCATTGCCTCGACCGCATCCCGGACACAGAGGTGGCGTTGCTCGACCTGTCTTCGTGGCGTTGCGCGCATTCGGGCGCCGAGCCGATCCGCGCCGAGACGATGAAGGCGTTTGCGGAGAAGTTCGCGCCGGCCGGGTTCGAGCGCGACAACCTCAAGCCGAGCTACGGCATGGCCGAGGTAACACTGCTTGCCAGTATCCGCCGTGCGGATCAGCCCTACGAGACGTTCCGCAGCAATCGCGACGGCACGGTGTTCGAGGCGGTGGGGTGCGGGGCCGCCGTCAGCGGGATGACGGTGTTGATCGTCGATCCACACACCCGCCAGCCGTTGGAGGAGGGGCGTGTCGGCGAAATCTGGATCGACGCTGCGAATCCTTCCGTGTCGCCGGGCTATTGGCGACGCGATGAGCTGAACGAGGAGATTTTCCGTGCCCGCGCGATCGGGCGGGCGGAGCGCTTTTTGCGGACGGGCGATCTTGGCGCGTTTCGCAACGGACATCTGGTGATCGAGGGGCGCCTCAAGGACGTGCTGGTCCGCGCGGGGCGGAAGATTCACCCGACGGATATCGAATGGGCGGCGCAGCGCGCCCATGCCGGGCTGAAAAAAGATGCCGGCGCGGCGTTTCAGATCGACGATGGCACGACGGAACGGATCGTGCTGGTGCAGGAAATCGACAAGCGCTATCGCGGGCATGACTGGGAGGCGGTGGCCGACGCGGTCACCGCCGCCATTTCGGCGTCGCTGGCCATCACGCTCGATGAATTGCTGCTGGTAGGGGGGAGTTCGGTACCCAAGACATCGAGCGGAAAAATCAGGCGTTCGGCATGCCGCGATGCATTTCTTGCCGGGCAGTTGCCCGTATTGCACCGGGTATGCCGGGATCGGGCGCCAGTTGCCGAGGCGGATATCGCACTGGCCGGCGGTCAGGGCGCGCTCGGCACGCTGATGGATTTCGCCGCGAGGCGAGGCGGCAAGCATCCCGCGCCGGAGAGCACGTTGCTGGTGCTGGGGGCGAGTTCGATCGATGCGGTTTTCCTGCAGCAGCAGATTGCCGGCGCGCTGGGGGTCGAATTGCCGATCAGTGATCTGTTGACGAAAAGCCTGCGCGAGTTGGCCGACATCGTCGATGCCGCGGAGCGTCCGGCGAGCCGGCGCGGCGAAGCGGCGCCGCCCCCGGAAACGCTGACGCCCCTGCAGCACGCCTATTGGCTCGGACGCGACATTTCCTTTCCGCTGGGCGGCGTAGGGTGCCACTACTACGTGGAATATGACGCCGGCGAGGCGCTCGATCCGCAGCGGCTGAATGCGGCGCTCAACGCGCTTGTCGCGCGCCATCGCGCTCTGCGTTCGATCGTGGATGGCGACGGCTCGATGCGCGAAGTCCATCCCGTGCCATCGATTTCCGTGTGGGAAACCGATGCGATCGAGGCAAGGGCCACGCTGTCGCACAAATGCTATGAAACCGATCAGTGGCCGCTTTTCACCGTGGCGCTCAGCAACCGGCGCCGCCTGCACCTGAGTTTCGATCTGCTGATCGCCGATGCCAGCAGCCTGCATATCCTGCTGCGCGAATTGGAGGCGTTGTACCGTGGCAAATCGCTGCCAGCGCCGGCCGATGCGCCGCCGCTGGCGTATCCGCGCGGCGCCTGGGAGGCGGCGCGCGCATGGTGGCTGGAGCGCGCGCCTTCGCTGCCGTCTTCTCCCGCGCTGCCGCTGGCGAGCGCACCGGACAGCGTCGGCGTGCCGGCTTTCTCGCGCCGGCAGCGCATCGTCGCGAGCGGCCCGTGGCTGGCGCTCAAGGAGATCGCCCGCCGGCAATGCCTCACGCCGTCGCAACTGGTTATGACGGCGTTTGCCGCCGTGCTGGCGCGCTGGTCGGCGGAGCCGCGCTTCATCCTCAACGTCACGCTCATGAACCGCATGCCGGCCAACGAATCGGCGGTGGGGGATTTCACGTCCAATCTGTTGCTGGATTTTGATTTTTCCGCGCTGAAGGACGCCGCGACGGTGTTCGCTGAAACACGCGGGCGCTTCCTGGAAACGCTCGACCATCTCGCCTTCAGCGGCGTCGAGGTGCTGGGCGACGAAACGGTGCGCGCCCGGCGTGCCAATGCCGGACTCGAAACGCCAGTGGTCTTCACCAGCCTGCTGGGTCTGGATGGGGACTTCGTGAACCGGGCCGGCGCTTTCGGTGCGCGGGGTTTCGCGGTTTCGCAAACGCCGCAGGTCTACATGGATGTCCAGGTGTTCGAAGCCGACGGGGCGTTGCATTGCTCGGCTGATTGCGTCGAGGAACTGTTTCCGGAGGGTTTGCCCGAAACCATGCTGGAAGCGCTGACCGGGCTACTCGTTTCGCTCGCGGACGAAGCGCGGTGGCGCATGCCGCTGGCGGTCGAACTGCCGGCCGAGCAACAGCGCCGCCTCCGTGCCTATAACGATACCGCGCGCGCCTATCCGTCGGGCTTGCTGCACCAGCCCTTCGAGGCGGCGCTGGCGCGTTCGCCCGAGAGCACGGCGCTGATCGCGGCGGATGTTTCTTTCACTTATGCCGCGCTGGCGCGGCGCGTGGCGGCCATCGCCGGGCAACTGGCGAGCGCGGGCGTGCGCGCCGGCGACAATGTGGCGCTGCTCATGGAAAAAAGCTGGCGCCAGGTGGTGGCCGAATTGGCCGTGTCGAGCCTGGGCGGCGTGTTCGTGCCGCTGTCGCCGTCGTGGCCGGACATGCGGATACGGGAGGTGCTCGACGTCGTCGCGCCGCGCCTCGTCTGCGTGGATTCTCGCGCGGATCGGGGATGCGCCCTGCCGGAGGGCGTCGTCCCCGTGGTCGTGGATGGAGAAGGCGGGGAGGACTACGCACGGCGAACCGTCGACCGCCGCCCGTCCGATGCCGCCTACATCATCTTTACCTCCGGTTCCACGGGGATTCCGAAAGGCGTCGTCATCAGCCATGCCGGCGCGCTCAATACCTTGCACGACGTCAATGCCCGCTTCGCCGTCGGCGCACAGGATGTCGTGCTCGGCTTGTCCGAACCGACTTTCGATCTGTCGATCTACGACGTTTTCGGCTCCTTCGCGGCCGGTGCGGCACTGGCGTTGCCAGAAAGTGGAATGGGGCTCGAACCGGCGGCGTTGTCGGCTTTCGCGTGCGATGCGCGGGTAACGCTGTGGAACTCGGTACCGGCGCTGATGGGCATCATGGTCGATTACCTGGAAAGCGAAACGGCCGCCGCCCGCGCGCCGTTACGCCTGGCGATGCTGTCGGGCGACTGGGTTCCGTGCGACCTGCCCGCGCGCATCGCAACGGTCTTCCCCGGCGGCGGAACGATCTCGATGGGCGGCGCGACCGAGGCATCGGTGTGGTCGATCTACTGCGACGCGAATGCGCGGCGGCCGGGCTGGACTTCGATTCCCTACGGCGTTCCGCTGGCCAACCAGACGATCCACGTGCTCGACAGCCGTCTGGAAGCGTGCCCCGACTGGGTCGAAGGGGAATTGTTCATCGGCGGCGATGGCGTGGCGATGGCGTATTTCAATGCTCCCGCGCTGAGTTCCGCCGCTTTCTTCGACCATCCCCGTACCGGCGAGCGTCTTTACCGCACTGGCGATCTCGGACGGATGCGGCCGGATGGAATGGTCGAATTCCTCGGCCGCCGGGATGGGCGCATCAAGCTGAACGGCTACCGCATCGAACTGGGCGAACTGGAAACCTTGCTGCGCCGCGCCGACGGCGTACAGGATGCCGCGGCGGTGGTGAGCGATGGGTTACTCCACGCCTTCCTGCGCATGGATTCCGAGCCGGACCTGCATGCGGTGCGTACCTATCTGTCGCAGTACCTGCCGGATTACATGCTGCCCGCGGCGGTTCATCGCATCGATGCGTTGCCGTTGACGGCGAACGGCAAGGTCGATCGCGGCCGTTTGAGAGTGCCGCGCCAGCGGGAGCATGCGGAAGTCGCGCCCCAGACGCCGTTGCAGGCGCAGTTGGCCGAGACCGTCGGCGAAATCCTGGGCCACCCCGTGACATGCGTGCGCAAGGGGTTCATCGCGAATGGCGGCAACTCGGTGCAGGCGGCGCGGCTCGTTACCGCGTTGCGGCGGCGCTTCGAGGTCGGCGTGCCGATCCGCGCGGTATTGAACGACGGCAGCGTGGGCGATCTGGAAGCCATGCTGATGCTGCACGGATATCAGGCCCCGCATGCCGTTCCGTCTCCGGCCCTGGAAAGCGGCGAAGCCATCGAAGTGATCGAGATCTGAGCGAAATCTGAGCGAGATTTGAGGCGGCACATGGATATGAAACGGAAGAGCGATCTGTCGCTTGCGCAATTCGTCATGGCGTTGCGCGGGCAAGGCATCCGGTTGACGGCCGACAACGGTGCCGTGCGCATACACGCGCCGTCCGGTGCGATGAAGCCCGAATGGGTGGCGCGCCTGAAGGCGGAAAAGACCGAGTTGTTGTCCCTGCTGCGCGGCATGACGGAAACGTCGCTGCCGCTGGTGACGCCCCGGCCCGAGGACATCCACGAGCCGTTCGCGCTGACCGAAACGCAGCAAGGCTACTGGCTGGGCCGTAAATCCGCCTTTGCCAGCAGCGGCGTCGGTATCCACGTCTACGGCGAATTGCGCGCCGCGACCCTGGACCGCGACCGCCTCGAAGCCGCATGGACGCGCCTGGTCGAACACCATCCGATGCTGCGCGCGGTGGTCGATGCGCAAGGGCGGCAGCGCGTTCTGCCGCAGACCCCCGCATACGCGATGGCGGAAGAAGACCTGATGACGGGCCTGGATGACGCCGGGCGGGAGGTGCGCTTGCAGCGCATTCGCGCCGAAATGTCCCATCGCGTCTGGGATATCGAGTGCTGGCCGTGGTTCGAGCTGCGAATCGCACGTTGCGGCGGCTACGCGCATTTGTTCATCAGCCTCGATGGCTGGGCGGTGGATGGCTGGAGCATGCATCTGCTGTTTCACCAGTTGCAGAAGTTGTACGCGCGGCCCGATGCCGTGCTGGCGGCACCCCGGCTCGGTTTCCGCGATTACGTCGAAACGCTGCCCGCGGTGGCCGCGAGCGATGTGTACCGCCGCGACTGGGAATATTGGTCCGGCATCGTCGCCGAACTTCCGCCGCCGCCATCGCTGCCGCAAAGGAGCACGGCGAAGGAATCGGATGGCGCCGCCGCGTTCGGGCGCCTGGACTATGCGCTGCCCGCCGCGTTGCGCGAAGCCTTTTTCGCCCGCGCCCGGGCCAATGCGCTGACGCCGGCTGTCGCGCTGCTGACCGTCTACGCGCATGTCCTGGCGCGCTGGAGCGAGGGCAAGGCGTTCACGCTCAACCTGCCGAGCTTCAACCGCTTGCCGCTGCATGAGGATGTCGATCAGGTCGTCGGCGACTTTTCGTCCTTCGCCCTGATCGGGGTCGATTTCCGGGAGCGGCGGGGATTCGCCGCGCGAGCGCGGGCGCTCAACGAAACCTTGCGCGGGGCGCAGGATCACGCGACGGTGCCGGGCATGACGGTGCTGCGCGAATGGGTGCGGCGCGGCGGCGACAGTCCCGCCAGGGCGGCCATGCCGTTTGTCTTCACCAACGAGCCGGAACAATCCATCGACGGCGAAACCGTATCGGTGCTCACTTCGCTCGGGCGGCTTGGCGAAGTGCTGGAAGTGCGCACCCAGACGCCGCAAGTGTGGCTCGACAGCCAGTACTTCGAAGCCGGTGGCGAACTGCATCTGTCGTGGGACCATGACGCCTCCGTTTTCCCGGACGGCCTGATGGAGGCCATGTTCGGCGCTTATGCCGGCGCGATCGAGCGGCTCGCGGCAGGCGATGATTGGGACGCGGAGCTGGATATCCCGCTTCCGGCGGATCAGGCCGCCGTCCGTTCATGCGTCAATGCCGTGGCGCGGCCATACGACGAACGCCCGCTGTACCGCCAGTTCGCCGAAGCGGCCCAGGGGGCGGAGCAGGCACGGCGAACCGCCGTTGCCGCCGGCGACGGCGAACTGAGCTATGGCGAACTGCTGGCGCGCAGCGCCAGTCTTGGCTCGCATCTCGCGGCGCTGCGCGGCGCCGGTGGCGAGCGGCCATTCATCGTGGCGATACTGCTGGGCAAGGGCAAGCGGCAGCCATTGGCGGTCATGGGCGCGCTGGCGGCCGGCGCGGCCTATCTGCCGCTCGATACCGAACAGCCCCACGCGCGCTTGACGGCGATCCTGGACGATGCGCGCCCGGCTGCGATCGTCGTCGATCGCTTTACCCGTGACGCCGTGGCGCACTACGACGGCGGCGCCATCGTCGATCTCGACGCCATGCCCGAAGCCGGTGCCGTTTCGCCGGCAGATATGCCGGGCTGGAACAGCGTGCCGGAGGATCTGGCCTACGTCATCTACACCTCCGGCACCACCGGCCAGCCCAAGGGCGTGATGGTTGAACAGCGCGCCGTGCTCAATCTGGTGGCGCACAGCAATGCCCGTTTCGGCCTGCATGCGTCGAGCGCCGCCATCGGTATCACCGCGCTGCATCACGATCTGTCCGTCTACGACCTGTTCGGAACCTTCCGCGCGGGCGGCTGCCTCGTGCTGCCCGAGGAATCGCTGCGCAAGGACCCCGCGCATTGGGCGGAATTGATCGACCGCCATGCCGTCACGTTCTGGAACAGCGTGCCGGCCGCGCTGGAGATGCTGTTGGGTTGGGCGGCGGCGCACGGGCGCGTTTTCCCCGGCTTGACGCAGGCGGTCGTCGGTGGCGACTGGGTATCGCCCGGTCTGCTTGGCCGCCTGCGGGCGGTCGCGCCGCAAGCCGTTCTTCACAGCATCGGCGGGCCGACCGAGACCGTGGTCTGGAACATCGTCAATCCGGTGCGCGAGGAACCAGGCTGGGGCAGCGTTCCCTACGGCCTGCCCCTGCCCAATTGCAGCTACCGCATTCTCGATGAGCAACTGCGCGATTGTCCCGATTGGGTCGTCGGCGAAATGTACTGCGGCGGCGTCGCCCTGGCGCGCGGCTACCTCAACGATCCACAGCGCACCGCGCATGCTTTCGTTCGGCACCCGGAAAGCGGCGAGCGCCTTTATCGCACCGGTGATTTCGGCCGTTACCACCCGGACGGGCGCATCGAGTTCGTCGGCCGTGCCGACGGCCAACTGAAGATTCGCGGCAACCGCATCGAGGCCGGAGAAATCCAGTGTGTGCTCGAAGCCTGGCCCGAGGTCGCGCGCGCGGTCGTCCATGCCCACGACAGCCGCCTCGCGGCGGCGCTGGTTCTCAGGCCGGGGCAGGCACCCATGGCGGTCCAGTCCTTGCACCGCCGCGCCGGGCGGGAACTGATCGCGGCGATGGTGCCGTCGATCTGGGTGCAGGTGAGCGAGTTGCCGCTGACCGGCAACAACAAAATCGACATGGCGCGCCTGCAGGCCCTGACCGCCGAAGCCGCGACCGCTTCCGCCGGCGACGAGTCCGCCGCCCGGCCGCTGAACGAAACCGAACGGGCGCTGGCCGAAGTGTGGAAAACCCTGCTGGGGCGCGAAGCGACCCGGCCCGGCGACAGCTATTTCGCCCTCGGCGGCGATTCGCTGCTGGCGGTACGCCTGAGCATCGCGGTGCGCGAGCGGTTCGACAGGAACATCGGGCTGGCGGAAATCCTGCGCCGCCCCACGCTGGCCGATATGGCGGCCTGGATCGACGAGGGAAGCGAAAGCATCGTTCCCGCGTATACCGCCCAATCGAGCGGTGCAATGGTGCCGCTGTCGGCGGCGCAGCGGCGGCTGTGGACGGCTTTTCTGCTCGACCCCGCATCGGCTGCCTACACCTTGCCCTACTGCCTCGTTCTGGACGGGCCGCTGGATGTCGAACGGTTCCGCGCCGCGCTGTCCGGGATCGTGCTTCGCCACCCGATTCTGGCTGCCCGTATCGGTATCGATGGCGACGGCGAAGCATTCCTGGATGCCGGCCGCGCGGAAACACCGGCGCTGCATGTCGAAGATCTCGAAGACCTTACCGAAGCGCAAGCCCGCGCGCGCTGCGCGGAGATCGCTCGCGATGAAGCGACGCGGCCCTTCGACCTGCGCGCGGATGCGCCGCTGCGCGCGCGTCTTGTCCGGCTCGCGCCGCAACGGCACCGCCTGTATCTGACCGTGCACCACATCGCGTTCGATGCGGTGTCCTACGACATTTTCCACCGGGAACTGCTGACGCTCTATCGCAACCGGCCGCTGCCGCCGCTCGCGGTCGACTTCCGCGATTACGCCCGCTGGGAGAACAGCGAAGACTATCTGCGGTCCATGCGCGACGGCCTGGCCTACTGGGAAAAGCGTCTGGCCGGCATGCAGCCCCTGGAGTTGCCGTATGCCGCGCCGCAGGCGCGGCAAAGTGCGACCGGCGTGCTCACGCGCCGGCTATCGGCGCGGACGGCCGCGGAGATTGCGGATTTCGCCGGCCGTCACGATGCGACGGCGTTCAACGTCCATGCGCTCGCGCTGCAGATCGTGCTGGCGCGGTTGCGCTGCGCAGGCGAGGTCGTCTTCGGCACGCAGACCGCGAACCGCCTGTACCCGGAATTCGCCGAAACCGTCGGTTTTTTCGTCAATCCGCTGGCGCTGCGCCTCGAGCACGACGAGCATCTTTCCCTGGGCGAAGCGCTGGAACGCTGCCGCGACCGGATCGCGCAGGATTTCGCCTGGCAGCACATCCCCTTCGACCGCATCGTCGAGCGGCTCAACCCGGTCCGCGAGCCGGGACGGCATCCGCTGTTCGAAGTCACGCTGATTTTCAACGAAGGCGCCTATCTGCACCGCTACGACTACGGCGACCTGCAGCTTGCGATGGAGGCGCCGGAAATCGTTTCCCATCGCACCGACATCGAATTCTGGGTGACGCCAGCCGAACAGGGTACCGAACTGACCCTGGTCTATGCACGCGACAGGGTAGGAGAGATGCTTGCCGCGCTGGCGGCCGATGCGCTGACGCATGTGCTCGAAAACCTCGCCAGCGCCGACGCCACACGGCCACTGAACGAACTGCGCGCCTTCCCGGCGGCGATGCCGTGGTCCGTCGCTGCCGGTGCGGTTGCGCCGTTGCCGGATCGCGGCATTGCCAGCCAGTTCCGCGCCAAGGCGGCGGAAATGCCGGATGCTGTCGCGCTGGTCGAAGGCGCGCGCCGCGTCAGTCGCGGCGAACTGGAACGGCACAGCGACGCGATTGCGGGCCTGCTCGCGCAAGCTGGCGTACAGCCCGGCGACATCGCGGCGATCGCATTGCCGCACGGTACCGAACTGATCGCCGGGGCGCTGGGCGCGGTGAAGGCGGGTGGCGTGCTGCTGCTGCTCGATCCCGCCGACCCCGCCGAGCGCGTGGCGTCGATTCTCGACGATGCGCAAGCGAAAACGGTACTGACGGCGGCGGACGGTCCCGCCTTGCCGGAAGGCGTGCGCCGTATCGTCTGCCCCCTGGCGCATTCGGGCGAGCAGACGCCAGGTCCGGCGCTGGATCTGGAAGGCGAACAGATTTACCTCATCTACACTTCCGGCTCCACCGGACGCCCCAAAGGCGTGAAAGGCACCCGGCGCGGGCTGTTGAACCGCCTGAACTGGTTTGGCCGCGCCTACCCCTATCACGATGCGGAACGCGGCCTGCTCAAGACCTCGGTCGCTTTCGTCGACATCTTCGCCGAATTGTTCGGTCCGCTGCTCGCGGGCGTGCCGTTGGTGATCGCCGGCGAACAGAATCGCCGCGTTCCGGAACGGCTGATCGCGACGATACGCGAACAGGCCGTTACCCGAATCACGCTGACCCCCAGCCTGCTCAGCGCGATGTGTGAAACCCTGGAAGAAGCGCAAACCACGCTGGACGGGTTGAACGTCGTCGTTTCCAGCGGCGAGCCGCTGAAATCCGCACTGGCGGCGCGCGCGCGGCGGTGCCTGCCCGGCATGCGGCTGCTCAACCTCTACGGCTCCGCCGAAATCGGCGCCGATGCGACCGCATACGAGGTCGTGGGCGACGAGCCTGGACGCATCCCGGTCGGGTCGCTGATCGACAATTGCCGGGCGCGCGTCGTCGGCATGGACGGCATGACGCTGCCGGCCGGCGTGCCCGGAGAACTGCTGATCGGCGGCGATTGCGTCGCCGCGGGCTACCACGGCCTGCCGAGCGAGCGCTTTTTCGCCGATGGCGGCATGCGTTGGTTCAAGACCGGCGACATGGCGTACCTGAGCGCGACCGGTGAAATCGACCTGCTGGGCCGGCGCGACAATCAGGTCAAGGTACGCGGCGTGCGCGTCGACCTGCAAGGACTGGACGAGCTTGCCGCATCCTGCCGCGACGTGGTCGATGCCAGCGCCGCGCTGGTGACGACGCATTCGGGCGATACCGTGCTGGGCCTGGCCGTGATCGTCAGGAATGCCGCCACTGCCGAAGACGTGCGGCGCGAACTGGCGGAGAAGCTGCCGGACACGGCCTTGCCCGGCATCGTCGTCGCCGTCGACCGCCTGCCGCAACTGCCGGGCGGCAAAACCGATCGCCATGCGGTCTCGCGCCTTCTCGCCGAGCACTATGCGCACGGAGATGGCACGGCCATGCGCGCCCTGACTCCGGCCGAGGAGCGGGTTGCCGGAATCTGGCGCCAGCTCCTGCAGGTCGAACGGATCGGCGCGGAACAGAATTTCTACATGCTCGGCGGCCATTCGCTGCTGCTCAACAAGCTGGCGGCGCGTCTGGGGGCCGAATTCGGCGTTGCGTTGCCGATCGGCGATCTCCTCTCGGCGCCTACCGTGGCCGGCCAGGCGCGGCTCGTCGAGGGCGCCGGCGCGGAAACGGTCCAATGGCCTGAAGCGGACCGCGCGCAATTGCAGGCCCTGTCCGCGAACCAGTACCGCCTGTGGTATCTGCATCAGCTCGAAAAGAGCCAGAGCGTCAGCTACAACATGCTTTTCGCGTTGCGGCTGGATGGCGCGACGGATCTCGAGCGCCTTGCCAGGGCCTTCAACGACCTGATCAAGCGTCACGAAGCGTTCAGGACCGCTTTCGTCGAGGGCGAGGACGAACCGATGCAGCGCATCGACGAATTCGCGTGGCTGCCGCTCGAACACCGGGTTTGCGGCGATGTGGACGCCGTGCTGGACGCCGAACTGGAGCGCCAGCGGAACATGCCCTTCGACCTCGGCCGGCCGCCGCTGATGCGGGCGACGCTGCTCGCTTCCCCGGCACGCGCCGCGAAGGGCGGCGCGGTGCGAGGCGAACGGCGCCGCATACTGGTGCTGTGCATCCACCACATCATCGCCGACGGCTGGTCGATGAGCGTCATCGCGCGCGACCTGAGCGCGCTCTACCGTGGCGAAACATTGCCGCCCCTGGCGCCGCAAGGCATCGACTACTGGGCATGGCTGCGTGGGCGCGGCCATGCGGCACGGCAGGCGCAACTCGACGCCTTCTGGCGCGCCTATCTGGCGGGCGCGCCGGAATGCATCGCGCTGCCGCTCGATGCGCCCCGCCCCGAGCGGGCCGACCATACCGGAGCGCTGTGCCGGACGCATCTTTCCGCGGATTTGAAAGCCCGCCTGGGGACGCTTGCCGCCAGCCACGGCCAGGGCGTCTATCACGTCATCCTCGGCGCATTCATGATGACGCTGGGCGCGTGGGGATGCGGCGAGGATATCGTCGTCGGCGGGGTCGTCTCCGGGCGCACGCATGCGGAAATCGAGGAATTGGTCGGATTCTTCGCCGAAACCATCGCTTTTCGCGGCGCAGTGCGCGCCGAAAGCACCCTGGGAGAAAATCTGGGCGAACTGTGCGCCTCGATCACGCAGGCGCTTGCGCACCAGGACCAACCCTTCGGCGAAGTCGTCAAATGCGCGGGCGGCGCCCGCTCCAACGCCTACGCGCCGGTGGTGCAGGTCGCCTGCATCCTCCAGAACGTCCCCTTCGACGGGCTGTGCCTGGGAGACGCGCCCGCACAACTGATTCCACGGGAAGAACTGGACGCGACGAAGTTCGACATGACGCTGCACGTCATCGATTCGCCGGAAGGGTTCGAGCTGCAGCTTGAGTACGGCCGTTCGCTTTTTGGTCCGGGGACGATGACCGGTTTTCTGGAGGCCTACGGCCGTCTTCTCGAAGCGCTCGTCTCGCAGCCCTCGCGCACGCTGGCCGACTTGGCCCTGTTTCGCCGCCCGCCGGCCTACCAGCACGGCGGCCACGTCGCGCTGCCGGCTGAGCTGCCGCGCAACCTCCCACGGATGCTCGCCCGCACCGCCGTGCGCCACCCCGATCACGGCCTCACCCTGATCGAAGAACACGGTGAGACCCGCATCACCTACCCCCAACTGCTGCAGCGCAGCCTCGAACTGGCCTCGCGGCTGCGCCAGGCCGGCATCGCCGAAGGCAGCGCCCTGATCCTGCTCGCCGGACGCCTCGAACCCTACCTCTACGCCCTCTGGGGCAGCCT
>JAVBSY010000143.1:0-17973 GCA_031556475.1 Azoarcus sp. | reverse complement strand
GGAGTTTTGCGTCTGGCCCACTTCATCCTTGCTGATGCCCGTTGCGCGGCGGGTGAAGTTGTAGTCCTTGGCCACCAGGGTCACCATGTCGCGCAGTGCGCCGAGCGGCCGCGTGATGCTGCGGGTGATGAACTCGCCCAGCCCGAACATCACGATCACCAGCGCTACCGTCAGACCAATGACAATCCGTAGCAGCTCCGAGAAGCCGTCCTCGATGCTGCCCTTGGCGTGCTTGGCCCTTTCGTCGTAATACGCGGACATGGCCGCGATGCCCTTGAACACCTCCGCCGCCTCCGGTGCCGTTTGCTCCTGGACCATGCGATACGCTTCATCCTTGTTCTGCGCGGTCGATGCGGCAAACATGGGCCCCGTCAGTTCCTGCCATTTCGCGATGTGCTTCGCGGTATTGGTAGTGATTTCCCGATCCCTGTCGTCGATAAAGCTTTCAGCGTATTCCTTCATCCCCTCGTTCAACTCGGCCACGAGGGCATCGAAACGCTGCCGGGTCGCGGTCATTTTCGCCGGCTCGTGCTCGATGATGTGGGCGAACAGTTCGCGCCGTGCATTCAGAAAGGATTGCTGCAATTTCAACAATGTCTGATAGCTGGGAACGACATCTCCCACCACGAATTCCACATTGTTTCTTGTATACGCGATGTAATTGGAGATGATCACCGCCAAAACAATCATGGCGGCCGCCCCGACCACGCTCAGCGAACGGACACGATTTCCGACGTTCATTTGAAAATTCCCGGAAGATTTGTGATTGAAAAAGAGGGGTTCTTGAAAACGATGCTTGCCGGGCAAGTCTCCGCAACCATCGTGGAGCGCCGGTGAAAACCGCACTCGTGGTCTTTGGGGAGTCCGTTGGGGGATTCCGCGCTTTTCAGTTTCCTGTCATTTTCACGAGGCGTCATATTCATACCTCAACATCATACCTAAATCATTTTCACTGCCCGGTGTCGCAAACCATGCCAAAAGGGCATGCGTTTATCGGCAATTTGCCGGAAAGCCAGCGATACCGGGCTATTGCCCGCACATCATCTACTGCACCATAGCTTATCTTCGGAAGCCTTTACGGGAACTTTAGCGAGTTTGCCGTCGCCTGTTTTCGCGCCCTGTGGCAAAGATATCCTTCAGATGGCGGATGTCACGGGAAAATTCAACGGACAAGCGCTTATCGCCATCCGCCTATGTGTGAACCGGCACAAGTGCGTTATCCTCCCGCGCGTGGCGCTGTCCGCCTTGTTCCGGTTCGGATTCCTCGAATTCCAGCCTGGCCGGCAAGTGGCGGAACAGTTCATTCCCTGCCCTCCACGGATGGTTTCTTCATGGCCTGCCGATTGCGCGGGAGGCCCATGTTGGGCAGTGGCACCACGTTGATCGCGTCTGAATTCTTGCCGGAAGGAGAAAGCTATGCCGTCGGACTGTCCGAAACGCACTTGGCAAACACGTCTTGGGATATTGTTGATGGCGGCGGCCTTCACTGCGCCGGCGCTGGCTGCCGACAAATTCGTGGCTGTTACGGCCATTGTCGAACACCCCGCGCTCGATTCGGTCCGCGATGGCGTCAAGGAAGGGTTGCAGGCCGAAGGTTTCGAGGTCGGCAAGAACCTGAAATGGGTTTATCAGAGCGCGCAGGGCAACACCGGCACCGCGGCACAGATCGCGCGTAAATTCATCGGCGACGAGCCGGACGTGATCGTTGCTATCGCCACCCCGTCGGCACAAGCCGTGGTTGCCGCCACCAAAACGATTCCAGTCGTGTATTCGGCCGTGAGCGATCCGGTTGCAGGGCAGTTGGTGAAGGACTGGAAGGCAACGGGCGGCAATGTCACCGGTGTATCGGACATGCTCGTGCTGGAGAAGCAGATCGACCTGCTCAAGCAGGTGATGCCCAACGCCAAACGTGTCGGCATGGTCTATAACCCCGGCGAAGCCAATTCGATGGTGGTGGTCGAACGACTCAGGACATTGCTGCCCGCCGCCGGCATGACGCTGATCGAGGCCACCGCGCCGCGCAGTATCGACGTTGGCGCGGCGGCGCGCAGCCTGGTCGGCAAGGTCGACATCATTTATACCAACCCGGACAACAACGTCGTGTCGTCCTACGAATCGCTCGTCAGGGTCGCCAACGACGCCAAGATTCCGCTGGTCGCCGCGGATACCGACAGCGTCCGGCGCGGCGCGGTGGCCGCATTGGGTGTCAATTACACCGATCTCGGGCGCCAGACCGGAAAAATCGTGGCGCGCATCCTGAAAGGGGAGAAGCCGGGAGCGATCGATTCGGAGACGAGCAACAAGCTGGAACTGTTCATCAACACCGGCTCCGCCGCCAAGCAAGGCGCCAAGCTTTCGCCCGAGTTCATCAAATCGGCGAAGACCATCATCGAATGAACAACCTGCGGCCTTGCGGCGCGGAGCGAACCGCTTCGCACCGCAAGGAAGCCGACCGTGGTGGGCCGACCACGAACGGCACGGCCAACCTGCATATTTAGAAAACAATGACTTGGTATTCTTTCATGGGCGCGCTGGAGATCGGTTTGATCTTCGGCCTGGTTGCGCTCGGTGTATTGATCTCTTTCCGCATCCTGAATTTCCCCGATCTCACGGTCGACGGCAGCTTTCCCCTCGGCGGTGCCGTGGCCGCCACGCTGATTTCGTCGGGTGTCGATCCTTTCCTCGCCACCGGTGCGGCGATTCTGGCCGGTGCCGTAGCCGGCCTGCTGACGGGCTGGTTCAATGTGCATCTGCGCATCATGGATCTGCTTGCCGGCATCCTGTTGATGACGGCGTTGTATTCGATCAACCTGCGCATCATGGGCAGGCCCAACGTACCCTTGATCACGGAACCGACGATCTTCACCGCGCTGTTGCCGCAGATCCTGCCGGATTACATCGAACGTCCCCTGGTGCTGTTCGCCATCGTCGCCATCGCCAAACTGCTGCTCGATTGGTTTTTCGCTTCCGAAATCGGGCTGGCGATGCGTGCCACCGGCGCCAACCGGCGCATGGCGCGTGCTCAAGGGGTGGCCACGGGGTTTGCCACGCTCGCAGGTCTTGCGCTGTCGAATGCGCTGGTTGCACTGGCCGGCGCCCTGTTCGCGCAAAGCCAGGGTGGAGCGGATATCTCGATGGGTATCGGTACCATCGTCATCGGCCTGGCCGCGGTCATCATCGGTGAAAGCATTTTGCCGGCACGCCGGCTGTTTTTCCTGACCCTGGCGGTCATCCTCGGCGCGGTGCTGTATCGCTTTTTCATCGCGCTTGCGCTCAACAGCGACTTTATCGGCCTCAAGTCGCAAGACCTCAATCTGGTTGCCGCTGCGCTCGTCACCTTCGTGCTCGTGCTGCCGATCATGAAACGTGCCTTGCGGTCGCGCACGAAAGAGGGGGGTTGAATGCTGCGCGCGCAAAATCTCCGGGTGACGTTCAGCCCCGGCACACCGATCGAAAACCGCGTTCTGCGTGGCCTCAGTCTGGAGATTCCGACCGGCCAGTTCGTTTCGGTGATCGGTTCCAACGGCGCGGGCAAATCGACGCTGCTCAATGCCATTTCCGGCGACCTGCTGGTCGACCAGGGCCGTATCGACATCGACAACGTCGATGTAACGAACCGGCGCGCCTGGCAACGCGCCAGCCTCGTCGCCCGTGTTTTTCAAGACCCGATGGCCGGTACCTGCGAGGCGCTGACCATTGAAGAGAACATGGCCCTGGCAATGGCGCGCGGGCGCTCGCGCGGTTTCCGTTTCGCGCTCAATCGTGGCAACCGCGAACTGTTCCGGGAAAAACTGGCGATCCTCAACCTCGGCCTCGAACAGCGCCTGACCGACCGCATCGGCCTGCTCTCCGGCGGTCAGCGCCAGGCGGTCAGCCTGCTGATGGCCTCGCTGCAACCCTCGCGCATCCTGCTGCTGGACGAACATACCGCGGCGCTGGACCCGAAAACGGCGGCCTTCGTGCTGGAACTGACCGCCAAGATCATCGAGGACAACAAACTGACCGCGATGATGGTGACGCACAGCATGCGCCAGGCGCTGGATTACGGGTCGCGCACGGTGATGCTGCACCAAGGGCAGGTCGTGCTCGACGTTGCTGGCGACGAGCGCGTCGGCCTGGACGTGCCCGACCTGCTCCACATGTTCGAACGCACGCGCGGTGAAAAGGTAACGGACGATGCATTGCTGCTCGGCTAGCGCATGAACTTCAACAGATGAAACGACAAGGTCGCGCCATGCAGCTCGAACGTCTTCTGCAGTCCCAGGGTTTCGGCAGCCGCAAGCAATGCCGCGCGCTTGTTCGCGCAGGGCATGTGCGCGTTGCCGGCACCGTTTGCGACAATCCCTTCGCCGAATTCGATCCCAACGAATCCAGTGATGAATCCGCCGCGTGGAGCGGTGCGCCGGGCCTGGCATTCAGTGTTGCGGACGAAAGCTGGCGCTTCCGCGAACACGCTTACCTGGTGTTGCACAAACCGGTCGGCTACGAATGCTCCCACCAGCCCACGCACCATCCGTCGGTATTCAACCTGCTGCCGCCGCAACTGGCCGTGCGTGGCGTGCAGTGCGTCGGCCGGCTGGACCAGGACACGACGGGGTTGCTGCTGCTATCCGACGACGGTCAATTCATCCACCGCTGGAGTTCGGGCAAGAAGCACACGCCCAAGCTCTACCAAGCCACGCTGCGCCACGCGGTTGAAACGCCGCTGGTCGAAGCGCTGCTCCAGGGCGTGCAACTGCACGACGAACCCGCGCCCATCGCCGCCGCGGCCTGCGTACCCACGGGCAGCCACACGCTCGATCTGGTCGTGCGCGAAGGCAAGTACCATCAGGTCAAACGCATGGTAGCCGCGGCCGGTAACCGCGTCGAAGCGCTGCACCGCTGTCGTGTTGGTGGTCTGGCGCTCGACGCCGACCTGGCGCCGGGGCAATGGCGCTGGCTGGAGACGGCGGATCTGGCCCGGTTGGCCGATTCGGTCTGATCCATATCTGCACTATTTTTCTTTATCTGCCCGAGAGATAGGGAAAAGTCACCCACCACGGGCTGTGGATAAATCCACCCTTTTTCATGCCGACATACTGATCGCGGTACGCAAGCGGGTTCATGAGTCCGTTTCATACGAAAGCGATTCGTTTATTTTGATTTACCCTGTCGGGCGTGAGGCTGCGATTCGTGGCCTTTTCCGACGCGATGTCGGATTTTCCGTAAACAAATGGACACGTGTACGAATTACAAACTGCGGCGCTGGGATCTTTTTTGCCGGGTTGTGGATAATTTTGGGGATATCGGCGTTTGCTGGCGGCTGGCGTGCGATCTCGCGGCAAATCATGGCCGCGATGTGCGCTTGTGGGTGGACGACTGGGCCGCTTTCATGCGCCTTTGCCCGGCGGCCCGAACGGCCTGCCCGGATGATGGCGAATACGTTGTCGACGGTGTCCGTGTAAGGCATTGGACGCCGGCGTTTGCCACGACGGAAGCCGCCGACGTCGTTATCGAGGCGTTTGCCTGCGAGTTGCCACCGGACTATCTGATGGCCATGACCCGGCGCTCGCCATCGCCGATCTGGATCAACCTCGAATACCTGTCGGCGGAAGCCTGGGTCGAGGATTGCCACGGCCTCGCTTCGCCCCACCCGCGCCTGCCGCTGACCAAGCACTTCTTCTTTCCCGGTTTTGGCGCCCGCAGTGGCGGCTTGCTGCGTGAGCCCGGCCTGCTTGCCGCCCGCGACGCTTTCCAGGCCGATGCCGCCGCTCGTGCCGGGTGGTTGGCGGCGCGCGGCGTCGAAGTGGTGCCGGAAACACTGCTGATATCGTTGTTTGCCTACGAACAGGCGGCGCTACCCGCACTCGCCGAGGTTTGGGCTACAGGTGCGCAGGCGATCCGCCTGTTGGTGCCGGAAGGTCGTGTCGTGGGTGATGTGGCGCACGCTTTCGGCCGTACGCAACTGGCTGTCGGCGACAAAGTGACGCGTGGGAATCTGTCGGCGACAGCACTGCCATTTTCCGCCCAGTCGGACTACGACCGCCTGTTGTGGGCTTGCGATGTCAATTTTGTCCGCGGCGAGGATTCCTTCGTCCGTGCCCAATGGGCGGGCAGACCGTTTGTCTGGCATGCCTACCCGCAGCAGGATGCGGCCCATCGGGTCAAGCTGGATGCTTTTCTCGACCGCTATACCCGTGGTTCGGCACGGGCCGAAGCCGCCGCGCTGAAGTCATTCTGGTTGGCCTGGAACGGTTTCGCCGACGGTGGCACGACAGCCGCGGCGGCGGCATGGCCGGCCCTGGCCCGTGCGTTGCCGGCGCTGCGCGGACACGCGCAACGGTGGTCGGCGATGCTCGCCCAAACGCGAGATCTGAGTAGTCAGTTGTTTGAATTCTGCGTGCGCATCGCCGCCGAAAAAGGGTAGAATTTCGCCCTTTAAATGACTGTCGGCCGTTCGCGCCGCGTCACATTCGCTTCGGAAAACAGCATGAAAACCGCTCAGGAACTCCGCTCCGGCAACGTCATCATGGTCGGCAGCGACCCGCTGGTGGTGCAAAAGACCGAATACAACAAATCGGGTCGCAATGCCGCCGTCGTCAAGATGAAGCTCAAGAATCTGCTTACCGGCGCGCCGTCCGAATCGGTTTACAAGGCCGACGACAAATTCGAGATGGTTCAGCTCGACCGCAAGGAAGTCACCTACTCCTATTTCGCCGACCCCATGTATGTGTTCATGGATGCGGAATACGAGCAGTTCGAAGTCGAAGCCGAGAACATGACCGATGCGCTCAAGTACCTCGAAGACGGCCTCGTCTGCGAAGTCGTGTTCTACAACGGCAAGGCGATTTCGGTGGAACTGCCCACCAGCGTCGTGCGCGAAGTCACCTACACCGAACCCGCGGTGAAGGGCGATACCTCCGGCAAGGTCATGAAGCCCGCCAGGATTTCCACCGGTTTCGAATTGCCGGTGCCGGCCTTCGTCGAAATAGGCGACAAGATCGAAATCGACACCCGCACGGACGAATACCGTAACCGTGTGAAGTAAAGGTTCTCTGGACGTACCCATGAAAACGGCGCCCTTACCGGCGCCGTTTTTGTATTCGGGCGGCAGTCCGTCCTTTTTACGAAAGGTGCCGCGCGGCAGTTGGCACCGCGTGTTTGTCCTGAATCCGCCAGTAGGATCGGATCTGCCGCACGCCTCGTCCGGCGTTGCCGATGGTGGGGAGGCTGGTTTTTTGCGGTATAACCGGGCGGGGTGTTACGGGTCAGGCTGAGGATGCGATGGAACTGCGGCAGCTACAGTATTTTGTCCGGGTAGTGGAACTAGGCAGCATGGGGCGTGCGGCGCAGGATCTGGGCATCGTGCAGTCGGCCATGAGCCAGCAGATCAGCCGCCTGGAAGGGGAGCTTGCCACGCGCCTGCTGTGCCGCACCACGCGCGGCGTGACGCCCACGGAGGCGGGGCTGGCGCTTTTCCATGAAGCCCAACTGGTGCTGCGCCATGCCGAGCAGGCCAAGCGCGCGGCCCATCAGGCACGCCTGAGCGGTTCGGTCAGCGTCGGCATGGCGCCGACCACCGCTGCGATCCTGGGCCTGCCGCTGATGCGCGCCATGCGCGAGCGCTACCCGGATGTGCGTTTGCACCTGGTGGAAAGCCTGTCGGGCCACCTGAGCGCCATGCTCAATGCCCGCCAGCTCGATCTGGCCGTGTTGTTCAATACACAGGCGGCGCGCCGCTGGCGCATGATGCCGGTGCTGGAGGAAACGCTGTTTCTTATCCGCTCCCGGCGCTGCATGCCCCCGGACGCGCAGGAGCCGGCCAACAGCCTGCACATGGCGCAACTGTGCGACGTGCCGTTGATTCTGCCGACCGGCCAGCACGGCCTGCGCAGTACCCTGGAAGCGGCCTTCGAGCGCGCCAAGATCGTGCCGCGCGTAGTGCAGGAAATCGACTCGCTGGCGATGCTGATGGAAGCTGTCGACCTCGGCTTCGGCGGCACGCTGCAGCCCTGGGCGGCGGTCGGGCGCTATGCCGATGCGCGCGAGCGCTTTCACCTCGCGGAAATCGCCGACCCCAAGGTACGGCGGCAAAATGTGCTGTGCAGCTTGTCCGACGACGAATTGTCGCCCGCCGCCCTGGCGCTGCGCGTGGTGATGGCCGACTGCATGCGCGAGTTGGTCCGTTCCGGCATCTGGCGCGGGGCACGCTTGCTGGATGCGGAATAGCGCATTTTTGCGTTATCGGATGGTGGGTGCGCCATAAAAATACGTTGGCATTGCCATCACAAATTGTGATGGCCTCATCCCTTTCTTGGTCTTAGCAGGCGGCGGATGAGTCCTTAAAGTGCGCCCTAACATGATTTGGGCAGCATCGCCATGCACGTTTTCATCTCCACCACCAATCGGCAGGCAGCCGCATGATCGACGTTCTGGTCATTGGCGGCGGCAATGCGGCACTGTGCGCCGCGCTGATGGCGCGCGAGGCCGGTGCTTCGGTGTTGTTGCTGGAAGCCGCCCCTCGCGCCTGGCGCGGCGGCAATTCTGCGCATACCCGCAATCTGCGCTGCATGCACGATGCGCCGCAGGATGTGCTGGTCGACGCCTACCCGGAAGAAGAGTACTGGCAGGATCTGCTCAAGGTGACCGGTGGGCTGACCAACGAGCACCTCGCACGGCTGGTGATTCGCGCCTCGGCCACCTGCCGGTTCTGGATGCGCCAGCACGGCGTGCGTTTTCAGCCGCCGCTGTCCGGTGCGCTGCACGTGGCGCGCACCAATGCATTTTTCATGGGCGGCGGCAAAGCGCTGGTCAATGCCTATTACCACAGTGCCGAAGAACAAGGCGTGCAGATCTGTTATGACTCCCCGGTGGAATCCATCGAACTGGCCGACGGCCGCTTCGTCGCCGCGCACAGCCGGGGCGAACGCATCGTGGCGCGCAGCTGCGTGCTGGCCTCCGGCGGCTTCGAATCCAACCGCGTATGGTTGCGCGAGGCATGGGGGCAGAACGAACGCGGCGAATGGCCGGCGGACAACTTCCTCATCCGCGGCACGCGCTTCAATCAGGGACCGCTGCTCAAGTACATGATCGACGCGGGCGCCGACGTAATCGGCGACCCCTCGCAATCGCACTGCGTGGCGATCGACGCGCGCGCTCCGCTTTACGATGGCGGCATCTGCACGCGCATCGACTGCGTATCGCTGGGCGTTGTGCTCAATCGCGACGCACAACGCTTTTATGACGAAGGCGAGGACTTCTGGCCCAAGCGCTACGCCATCTGGGGTCGCTTGGTCGCCCAGCAGCCGGAGCAGATCGGCTACTCCATCATCGACGCCAAGGCGGTGGGGCGCTTCATGCCGCCCGTCTTCCCCGGCACGCGCGCCGATACCCTGCCCGAACTGGCGCGCAAGCTGGGCTTGCCAGAAGCCGCGTTCGTGCAGACCATCGCGGACTACAACGCCGCCTGCCGGGTCGGTACCTTCGACCACACCCGTCTCGACGACTGCCATACCGAAGGGCTGACCCCGCCCAAGACCCACTGGGCAAACCCCATCGATACCGCACCCTTCTTCGGCTACCCGCTGCGGCCCGGCATCACGTTCACCTACCTCGGGTTGCGCACCGACGAAACCGCCGCGGTGCACTTCGATGGCCAACCCAGCCCGAATCTGTTCGTGGCCGGTGAGATGATGGCCGGCAACGTACTGGGAAAGGGCTATACGGCAGGCGTGGGCATGTCCATCGGTACGGCCTTCGGGCGCATCGCCGGCACGCAGGCCGCACAGGCAGCCAAACGATCGGGAGCGCATCGTGAAGCCGCTTGAAGCGCTCGTTCAACAAGCCAGCAACTTGGTCAACGCAACAGCTACCACCTGTGAGGCTGAAGTGGCGCGCCAAATGCAAATCTGTAACGCCTGCCGTTACTGCGAAGGCTTTTGTGCAGTGTTCCCGGCAATGACGCGGCGGCTCGAGTTCCCGCATGCCGACATCCATTACCTCGCCAACCTCTGCCACAACTGCGGCGCCTGTTTTCACTCCTGCCAGTACGCGCCGCCGCACGAATTCGCCATCAACGTGCCGCGTGCCATGGCCGCCGTGCGTGGACAAACCTATACCGACTACGCCTGGCCGCGCGCATTCGGCGTGCTCTACCGCCGCAACGGCCTCGCCGTGGCATTGGCGCTGGCCACCGCACTGGCGCTGTTTCTCGCGCTGGCCACCGGGCGTGCCGGCGGGATATGGCACGCGCCGCTGGCGGGTAACTTCTACGCCATCTTCCCGCACAACACGCTGGCCGTGATGTTCGGTGCCGTGTTCTGTTTTGCCGTGATCGCCCTGGGCTTGGGGGCGGCACGCTTCTGGCGCGCGGTCAGTCCCGGCGCGGTGGCGGGAGAATCGCCGCTGCCCGCCGTGGGCGGAGCCACCCGCGATGCGCTGAGCCTGCATTACCTCGATGGCGGCCATGGCGAAGGCTGCAATAACGCCGACGACACCTACACCCTGTGGCGCCGCTATTTCCACCACTGCACCTTCTACGGTTTCGCGCTGTGCTTTGCAGCCACTTCGGTGGCCACGCTCTACCATTTCCTGCTCAACCGGCATGCCCCTTACGCGCTGACCAGCCTGCCGGTGCTGCTCGGCACCGCGGGTGGAGTCAGCCTGGTGGCCGGCACGACGGGGTTGCTGTGGCTCAACCTGACACGTGACGTACGTACCGTCGACCCATCCCAGCGGCCCATGGACCGTGGCTTCATCGTCTTGCTGTGGCTGTCCGCCATCAGCGGCTTGGGTTTGCTGGCCGGGCGCGACAGCGGCGCGATGGCACTGCTGCTGGCGCTGCACCTGGGCGCGGTAATGGCGCTGTTCGTCACCTTGCCTTATGGCAAATTCGCGCACGCGGTCTATCGCTGCGCGGCATTGTTCAAATGGAATATCGAGAAGCGCCGGCCGAGCAAGCTGGCGTTAGGGGAGGATTGATTCGCGTCTTCCGCATCCGGACAACATAGCCGGCCTGACCGGCACAGGAAAGACAGCGGGCCGATGCGGCCGCTTCGCCCGCCTCCGAGCAGATCGGTGCGGAAACGAAACATAACCAGGGAAGTATCGATGCTTCACCATAAAAAATTCGAGGATACGCCGCTCGAAGCCTCGCTGTGCGCGCGCTTCGAGCGCGCGTTGAATGGTCCGGCCGCCACCGCCGCCGACCTGATTCGGCGCGGACGTACCTTTACCGCCGACTGGGCGGTGTGGATCGGCCCCGTGCCGATGCTGCTGCGCGTGCGCGAAGGCCGCCTGGAAAACGTCCAGCGCGGCCTGCCGCTGCTGTGTTCGACGGCTTTGTCCATCCACGGTTCGCCCGCGGCGTGGTCGGCCCTGTGGGAAGAAATTCCGCAAGCCGGCTGGCACGACATCTTTGCCCTGAGCAAGCGCGGCGAGATGCGCTTTGAAGGAAACATGCAGCTATTCCTTGCCCACCTGCAATTCATCAAGGATATTCTGTCCCTCCCGCGCCAAGGAGGGGCCGCATGAGCAACATCCCTTTCGAGCCGATCATTGGGCGCTACCTGAGCATCGACATCGGCGGCGACAACTGCCGCGTCTATATCGAGGAAGCCGGCTGCGGCATTCCGCTGGTTTGCCTGCACACGGCGGGGGCCGATTCGCGCCAGTTCCGCCACCTGATGTGCGACGAAGCCGTCACGCGGCACTACCGCGTCATCGCATTCGACATGCCCTGGCACGGCAAATCCTATCCGCCCGCCGGCTGGCAGGAGCGGGAATACCAACTGAGCACGGCTGGCTACGTACAGATCGTCCGCTCGGTGTGTGCCGCGCTGCGGCTGGAAAAGCCGGTGGTGATGGGCTGCTCGATCGGCGGGCGCATCGTGCTGGAACTGGCGAACCGGCATGGCGCCGAATTCCGCGCCCTGATCGGATTGGAAGCCGCCGACCACCAGCAGCCCTGGTACGACACATCCTGGCTGCACCGGGGTGACGTGCATGGCGGCGAAGTATGCGCCGCGCTGGTTTCCGGCCTCGTGGCGCCGCAGAGCCCGGACGTGCACCGCTTTGAAACGCTGTGGCAGTACATGCAGGGCGGCCCCGGCGTGTTCCGTGGCGATCTGTATTTCTACCGTGTCGATGCCGATCTGCGAGGCAAGCTCGGCAACATCGACACCACGCGTACGCCGCTGTATCTGCTTACCGGCGAATACGACTTTTCCTGCACGCAAGAAGACACCCACCGCACCGCCGCCGCCATTCCCGGTGCCAAGGTGGTGGATATGCAGGAAGTCGGCCATTTCCCGATGAGCGAGAACCCGGCGCGCTTCCGCCAATATATTTTGCCGGTGCTCGACGAGATCGCGGCCCGATAACAGGCCGATGATCTTTAAAATCCCCTGTGGTTCAACACCGGGTACCCGCAATGTGCAGAGTTCATAAGGAGGAAAGCAGCATGAAACTAAAAGTATTAGCTGTGATGGCAGGTGTGGCATTGGGCGCTTCGGCGCATGTTCAGGCCCAGGAAACCTTGAAGATCGGCGCCGTGGTAACGCTGTCCGGCGCGGGCGCGGCCTGGGGGCAGGCGCTGCTGTATGGCGCGGAACTGGCTGCCGACGACATCAACGGCAAGGGTGGTCTGGAAGTCGGCGGCAAGAAGTACCAGGTCAAGGTCATTCCGTATGACGACAAATATCTCGCCAACGAGGCGGTGACGGCGGCCAACCGGCTGGTGTCGGACGACCAGGTCAAATACATCATCGGTCCGGTGGGGGCGGCGCCCGCGCTGGCGATTCAACCGGTGACCGAACGCAACAAGGTCATCATGATGACGCTGGGCTTCTCGCCGAAGATTCTCGGCGCCGACAAGCCCTATTCCTTCCGCCCGGTGCTGACCACCGAGGAAACCTCGCGGCCGCAGATCGAATGGCTGGTGAAGACGCGCCAGATCAAGAAAGTCGGCGCGCTGTTCCCCAACGACGAAACCGGCCAGCAGATCGCCAAGGACCTGGAAAAATCCTATGGTGCCGCCGGTGCGCAACTGGCGGCCAAGGAGTTCTTCGAGCGCCAGCGCGTCGACATGGTGCCGCTGCTCACCCGCCTCATGGCCGCCGGGGTCGATGCCATCGAACTGGACGGCAACTCGCCGGCCACCGCCGGGCTGATCGTCAAACAGGCGCGCGAGTTGGGTTTCAAAGGATTGATCGTGCGCAGCGGCGGGCCGGCCACGCCGGAAATCATCGCCGTGGCGGGCAAGGAAGCGTGCGAAGGCATGATGGTGAACACCCCCATCGACCCGGCCAACACTGCAGTCAAAGCCTACGCCGACCGCATTCAGAGCAAGTACGGCAAGCGCATGAACGGCTTCAGCCCGAACTTCTACGACGGCACCCACATGCTGTTCCAGGCCATGCAGCAGGCCGGCACCGTCACCGATACCGAAAAGGTGCGCACCGCGCTCGAAAACGGCAAGGATTACAAAGGCATTCTCGGCACCCTGAACTGGACCGGCAGCGCCGTTTATGGCGCCGACCACCAGATCGACGCGCCGTTCTACATCGCCGAAGTACAGAACGGCCAGGAAGTGATCCGCGCCCACTGTACGACGACGGCTTGCCAATAAGCAGCGCGCGGTCTTGCACCGATGAATACGTTTTCGATTGTCGCGCAGGTGCTGAGCAACGGCATCATCATCGGCCTGCTGTATCTGCTGATGGCGGTGGGCTTCACACTGGTGTTCGGCGTCATGCGCGTGGTGAACTTCGCGCACAGCGAGTTCTACATGCTTGGGGCCTTTGCCGGGTACGTGCTGGTTTCGCACTGGCAACTGCCCTTCCTTCTGGCCGTCTGCGTCACCTTCGCGCTGGCGGTCGGGCTGGGTTGGCTGGTCGAGTGGCTGGTACTCAAGCCGTTTCGCCACAACGAGCTGAACGGCATGATCGCCACCATCGGCCTGGCGATGATCCTGCAAAGCGCGGCCCTGATGATCTTCGGACCGGACCCGCAATTCATGCCGTCCGTGGCCGAGGGCAGCGCATCGCTCGGCGGAGTGACGATACCCATGTCGCGGCTGTACGTGGTCGGCTTCTCGGCCGTCGTGCTGGTGCTGCTGTACGTGTTCCTGTCCTGGACGCGGCATGGGCGCGCACTGCGCGCCGTGGTGCAAGACATGGAGATCGCCGGTGCGCAGGGCATTCGCGCACGCCTGATGTACCCGCTCGGGTTCGGTATCGGCGTGGGCCTGGCCTCCGTGGCTGGTGCGCTGATGGCGCCGCTCTTCTCGGTGTCGCCCTTCATCGGCGCCACGCCCATGCTCAAGGCCTTCATCGTGGTGATCCTGGGCGGCCTGGGCAGCATCCCCGGTGCCGCGCTGGCGAGCCTGCTGCTGGGCATCGCGGAAAGCTTCGGCAGTACCTTCCTGGGCAGCAGCCTGTCCGAAATACTGATCTTTGCGCTGGTGATGCTGGTCCTCGTGGTCCGGCCGACCGGGTTGCTGGGTCGCGCGGAGGGCTGACATGCAAGACAACTCCACGCAAATGAAAGCGCTGTCCACCGCCGGACAGCGCCGCGCCATCGGTTCCCGTGAACTGGGCATGGGCGCGGCGCTGCTCGTGCTCGTCGCCGCGCCCTGGGTCTGGGGGCAGGATTTCTACTTCCACCTGGCGATCATGGTGTGCATCAACATCGTCATCGTCAGCGGCCTGTCCGTTCTCGTGCGCGGCGGCCAGGTGTCGCTGTGCCACGGTGCCTTCGCCGCCCTGGGCGCTTACGCCTCGGCGCTGCTGATGATGGAACTGGATCTGCCGTTCGCGCTCGGCATGGCCGGCGCCATGCTGTTGGCCGCCGCCGTCGCCATGGCGCTGGGCGCCATCATCCTGCGCCTGAAGGGAGTGTATTTCGTCCTCATCACCTTTGCCTTCGGCGAGCTGGTGCGGCTCGGGCTGCTCGAATGGGAAAGCCTGACCCACGGCGCAAACGGCCTCACCGGCGTACCGCAGGCCTCCCTGTTCGGCTACGCCTTCGACACCAAGCCATCCTTCTACGGCCTGGCCGTGGTGGTGGCGATACTGGCGGTGATGTGGCTGTGGCGGCTATTTACCGCGCCGGCCGGGCATACCGTCGACGCGGTGGGCGAGAACCCGGCGCTGGCCGAAGCCAGCGGGTTGAGCGTGCAGAAAACGCAACTCTTCGCCTTCGTCGTCGCCAGCGCGCTGGCCGGCCTGGGCGGGGCGCTGACGGTGCATTACGTCGGCTACATATCGCCGGAATCCTTCACCTTCAACGCCTCGGTGGCGGCCATCATCATGCTGGTGGTCGGCGGCCGCGGCTACATCCTCGGCCCGGTGGTCGGCGCGCTGGTCATGACGCCGCTGCCCGAACTGTTCCGTGGCGCAGTGGAGAGCCAGAACATCTTCTACGGCTGCGCCGTGATCCTCATGCTGCGCTTCCTGCCGGACGGTTTGGCGAGCATCTTCAACCGCCGCCGCAAGGAGGGCGCGTAATGACGCGGATTCTCGAAGTAAGCGGCCTGTCGAAGAATTTCGGTGGCCTCAAGGCGGTGCAGGATCTGTCCTTCCACGTCACCGAAGGCGAAGCCATCGGATTGATCGGCCCCAACGGCGCTGGCAAGAGCACCGCCTTCAACCTCATCAGCGGCGCCATCAAACCCACCTCGGGCAAGGTGCGGCTGAACGAGCGCGACATCACCGGATTCGCCCCCAGCCGCGTGGTCAAGCACGGTTTGGCGCGCACCTTCCAGTCGGCCTCGGTCTATCCGAGCGTGACGGTGGCGGAAAACATCTATCGCGGAGCGATTTCCAGCCTGCGCCGGCCCATCTGGCTGGAAATGATCTCCGGCGGCCCGATGCGCGTCGCGCTGGCCCGCGTGCACAAGGAAATCGACGACATCCTGGAACTCACCGGCCTCGGCCCCTGCCGCAACAAACTGGCGGGCGGCCTGCCATACGGGCACCAGAAAAAGCTCGGCGTCGCCATCGGCATCGCCACGCGGCCCCAGCTACTGCTGCTCGACGAACCGGCGGCGGGCCTGAACCCCGAAGAATGCGCCGAGTTCGGCTCGCTGCTCGACGTGCTGCGCATCGAACGCAAAATGTCCCTGCTGCTGGTCGAGCACCACATGGCGCTGGTCATGGGGCTGTGCCACCGCATCGTCGTGCTGGTGCAAGGGAAAAAGATCGCCGAGGGCACGCCCGAGGAAATCGCCGGCAACCCCGCTGTTGTCGAAGCCTACCTGGGAGCGCCCGACTATGCCCACTCTTGAAGCCGACAACATCGTCGTCCACTACGGGCAGGTCGAAGCCGTGCGCGGCGCCACCTTCCGCGTCGGCGAAGGCGAACTGGTCGCGCTGGTCGGCTCCAACGGCGCCGGCAAGAGCACGACGCTGAAAGCGCTGATGGGCATCAAGGCCATATCCAAGGGCACCATCGCCTGGAACGGCGAAAGCGTATCCCACCTGCATTCGGCCAGCCGGGTAGGGCGCGGCATCGCCCTGTCGCCGGAAGGGCGCCGCCTGTTTCCGCGCATGACGGTGCTGGAAAACCTCCAGGTTGGCGCCCACACCGTGCGTTCGGCGGCAACGCGGCGGCGCACGCTGGAACAGGTGTATGCGCTTTTCCCCCGCGTGGCTGAGCGCGCCAAGCAACTGGCCGGGTCGCTCTCCGGCGGCGAGCAGCAGATGGTGGCCATCGGCCGCGCCATGATGGCGCAGCCCAAGCTCTTGCTGCTCGACGAACCGTCGCTGGGAATCGCGCCCAAGATCATCGCCGAGATCGCTGATGCGATCCAGAAACTGGCCCGCGAAACGGGCATCTCCATCCTGCTCGTCGAACAGAACGCCCGCCTGGCGCTGCGTTTGGCCGATCGCGCCTACGTGCTCGAACAGGGGGTGGTGGTACGCAGCGGCAGCGGCGCGGAGTTGCTCGACGACCCATCCGTGCAGAAAGCCTACCTGGGTATTTGAAGAACACGTGAAGCAAGCTGAAAGGATCAACCGAATCATGACCGCGAAAGACGATATGCCGCCCAAGCCGATGCTCATCGACGGCGAATGGATCAGCAGCGAAACCGACCCGCTGGAATCGATCGATCCCGCCAACGGCCGGCTCAACTACCGGGTGTCCACCGGCAGCCAGAATCACGTCGACCAGGCCGTGGAATCCGCCCGCGCGGCAGCCGCCAAAAAAGAATGGCGCAACATGCTGCCGCACGTGCGCGCGCAGATCCTGGGCCGCATCTCGGACGGCGTCAAAGCGAATGCCGAAGAACTGGCACGCCTGCAGATGATCGAAAACGGCAAGGTCTGGAGCGAGTGCAAGGTCCAGGTCGCCAGCGCCGCCGCCACCTGGCGTTACTACGCCGCCGTGTGCGAAACGATGGGTGCGGAAGTCACCCCCGCGCGCGGCGACTACCTGTCGATGAGCCTGTACGAACCCTACGGCGTGGTCGTCGCCATCACCCCGTGGAATTCGCCGCTGACCATGGAAGCGCAGAAAATCGCCCCGGCGCTGGCCGCCGGCAACGCCGTCGTGCTCAAACCCTCCGAAATCACCCCGGGGGCGGCGCTGGCGGTCGGCCGCATCGCGCTCGAAGCCGGCCTGCCGCCGGGCCTGCTCAACGTGCTGCCCGGCACCGGCGCGGCAACCGGCAACACGCTCATCAACCACCCGGACGTGCGCATGGTGTCCTTCACCGGCGGCACCGCCACCGGTCGCGCCATCGCCAGCGTGGCGGCGCAGCGGCTGATCCCGGTGGCGCTCGAACTGGGCGGCAAATCGCCGCACATCATCTTTGACGATGCCTGCCTCGACTCGGCCGTCGCGGGCGTGGTGGACGGCATCTTCGAAGGCAGCGGGCAATCCTGCGTGGCCGGCTCGCGCCTGTTCGTGCAGCGCGGCGTATACCAGCGCGTGCTCGACATGCTCGTGGCGCGCGCGCGCGGCATCCGCGTCGACCTGCCGGACGCCGAAGGC
>JAVBSY010000046.1:0-65221 GCA_031556475.1 Azoarcus sp. | reverse complement strand
GTCCGCCCGGTCCGGTTCCGCTTGACCCAGTTTCAGTTCAGCGGTGACTGGTTGATTCGGTCCGGCTCGGCGAGTCAGCAGCACCGACACCGGTTCGTTGTCGGAGCCATCGTCGGGTTGATAACCCGCTGCGCGGCAGGTACGGGTGTTATCGCAGGCCAGGGTCCAGTCTGCATGGGTGAATTCCAGGCCGGTGACGGCGGCTTGGAGCGGAGCCGTTATGCTGGACAGCAGCAGGAGCAGGTTACGTATTCGCATGGAATTCATTCAGCCGATGATTGGCAGATTTTGTTCATTTTCTGGATTCATTCAGTCTGACCTGCCTCCGAAGATCGGGATGTATTTCTTTCATTGTTCCGATCCACCGAGGTCGAACGAATATCTTTCGATGTCTCGATATCCACCGACGGCGGCACATTTCCTAATATGAGCTTGGGAATCGATCATGGCGGAAGATCCCTTGGCAACTCGGGTCCATTCATGGACCAATTCCACGTATTCGATAGGAACGTCCGCAGGGGGTTTCTGATCGTCATCGGGCACGAAGAAGCCAAATGCGTTGCGAAGTCCCTCCATGTCGAGATTGAAGGTGTCTCCATCGCGGTAGCCCTGCTTTCCGCCGCAGTTGGCCATCCGCCAGTCGATTTCGTCCAACACCCTCCGGATATGAACTGCCAGCAGAGGAATCGCCAATCCCTTGTTCCGGTAGAGATCATCATGTTCGAGCAGATCGATCGATGCTTCTTTTCTTGAGCCATCCCGGGGTGGGATATACACAACGCTCGTCCTGGGTACGCTTAGAAAAGAAATTGCGACGCGAAAGCGCAGATCGCGCGTCGCTTTGTCGAAGTAGAAGAAATCAATGGAATCCTGCGAAATGGGAGAACTGGCCTGGATGGTCTCCATCAGTACCCAGTGCTTTCCATTCCACTTGAAGGACGCCCACCAGCCGTTGTCACCGCAAACACCACGCTGCGGGTTCACCGCGGTTTCCTCGTTACATGTCTCGCTACGCACTTCACACACGCCATCGCCATCGACGTCGATGAAGTCATAGCGGTTGCGCGGATCCCGCTCGATCAGAACGCCATCCTTGATTTTTCGAACGATCTTGCCCTGATAAGTGTAGTTGAGCGTCTCGTGTGATCTGATCAATTTGAAGTCGGCTGGTTTTTTGCAGCGTTTATCCTTCGGCCCGAGATGGATCAGATTTTTCGCCGCATTTTCAATCTCGTTTCCTAATTGGGCCGAATTTGTTGTTTTGTCGTCCATTGCCACGAAATCTGCCGCTGCAACTTTCGCTGATGTATGTTGAAGAATCATTCCGCCAAAGAACATGACGATAAGCGTTTTTCTCATGGAACCAATTTTCACCCAAGGCAATGTAAAAAAGCGGTTTCGAAAATAGGTAGATTTACAGTTGGTCAGGGTTGTTTTTATGGATGGTCTTGCCCAGCAACTTATCCAGGGCGTGACGCAAAGCAACAAATGTCAGCCCTTGTTCGGTGCTTCCTGCCGGGCTTCCATCGGGTCCGGGGTATTCGTTGATGCCGGATGAATCCAACCGCCTGTCTGAATACTCAATGCGAAAGCGCCAGCCGCTGCCATCCACGATTTGCGGGTTTACGTATTTCTTTTGCCATTTCCAGACACCGATGCGGTCCAGTGTTTGGCGAAAATCCCGCCATGCTTCCTCGCTGGGCGTGATGTGGATTGCTTCCTGGCAAATGGCTCCATAGACAATCACCTCTCCCTTGAGTTGGATGAGCATCGGCTCGACGCAGTGTTTCCGCAGACCTGTAGCCACGGAAGCGAAGTCATCGTATTCGAGAACAGCAGGACGGGCTGTCTCTGGCTCCGTGCTGCTGGCCATCGATAGCGAAGGACCGAAAATGAAAGCGCCCATGGCCAGGAAAGACGGGATTATCTTGCTCATTGAGATTTTCTCGAAAGGTTGCCGAATGGCATGTTTGTTTTTCTGGGGAGCGCCTGTAGATCAAGACCAGTGGTGTGGTTATTTCCTGAAGGGGGAGGCGAAATCGATTTGCATGACATTGCCTGTCAGACAGCGGATGGTCAACGTCATGTTATATGCATAATACGATCTGCCAATCCGGCCGCCGAGGCGATCGATCACGTGACTTGAGCAAAGTACGTCGTGGAGAAAACTTCGCCGGCTGGCGAAACGTCGTGATCTGGGAGTTCAATGCGGTGGGGGCTGTATGGCTGGGAGCGCATGCTCCGAAGGGGTGGGGCAAAACTCTGGTTTTGGCTGATTGTCAGAGTCCTGCTCTTGGCCATGTAAACACTCAAGGTAGTCCGATAAAGACCGGAATTCCCGGATGAATGAGAGTTTCTGTTTTTCTCTCATACCTGTCCGACACGCTCCGATGATCGAAGGCTTGCGGGGGCTATCCCGTGATGCCTCTTTCGCTCCGCCGGCACCATGCATCACGGACAGTCGTGTAACCGTCGAATCCCGTTGGTTTCGAGTGACTTCAAAAGTTACGAAATTGGTGGGGGGACAGATAAACAGTCTTTGCTGGCTGCCTGTTCCAGCAACCAGTCACGAAATGCCGCCACTTCCGTTCGCTGCAATGATTGCTGCGATGCGACGACGTAGTAGGCGTGCCTGATGGGAAAGCGGTATTGCGGCAAGACGTGGTGCAGTTTGCCCAGCGCGATGTGCTGTGTGACGAGCGCATGCCGTGTGAGCGCTACGCCGCGTCCCGCGAGAGCGGCCTGTATGACGGTGGCGGTCGAGTTGATCTGCAGCCGGATGCCTTTGGCGCCGTGGCCCAGGCGAAAATTCTTCATCCATTCGTCCCATGTCGGAATATCGTTATCGGCGTAATGGCGGACGTTATGGATCAGTGGTGCTTGCCCGAGCCATGCGGGGGTGGCTTTGCCGTCGGCCGGCAGAATCGCGGGGCTGCACACCGCGATGACTTCGTCGTTCATCAATAGCGAGGCTTTGAGTCCTGGCCATGTGCCCAAGCCGAAGCGAATGCCGATATCCGCTTCCAGATGCGCCAAGTCTGTCAGGCGGTCCGAGACGTCGAGCCGGACATCCGTCTGGAGGGGTCGTTCTATGAAGTCGTTGAGCCGCATGATCAACCAGTTCGCGGCGAATGCCTGGGAGACCGTAACCGTGATGGTGCGCCGGCTTTTCCGGCTTTTGAGCTTGTCCAGCCCCGTTTCGAGTTTGTCGAAGCCTTCGGAAAGAACTTCCAGGGCCATCCTGGTTTCTTCGACGGGGTCGAGCCGCTTGTGTCCGCCGCGCATGCGTTTGAACAGGGGGTAGCCAAGCCAGCTTTCCAGGGATCTGACCAACTGGCCTACCGCGGCGGGGCTGATTCCGAGTTCAGTTGCCGCGCCGACAAAGCTGCCGTGCCTCGCACTTGCTTCAAGTGCTTGAATTTGCTTTATTCTGCTTAGTTTTCTCATTCAGACAAGAAAGGTTTTCTTCGTGGTCGAGGTCAATTATATGCCTCGAAACACGGCGCACAAGAAACGATAATCCATGCAGACGCTTTTCTTGTATGGGAAGGGTGCATAGTGGATTCGTTTTGTGTGCAGGGAGAAAAAACGTGAAAAAGGCGATACAGGACATCGTGGATAAGGGCGGGGTTTGTTTTGGCTGCGGCCCGTCCAACCCTCATGGCATCCAGATAAAAAGCTATTGGGCTGACGACAATATCCATGTCGTGGCGACCGTGACGCCCAGGGATTGCTTTACCGGCTGGCCCGGTCTGGTCTATGGTGGTTTTCTGGCAATGCTGACCGATTGCCATTCGAACTGGACCGTGATGGCTTATCACTACCGGGCCGAAAACCGCGAACCCGGCACGTTGCCGAAGGTTGACTGCGTGACTGGCAATCTCAATATCAAATACCTGAAACCGACCCCGATGGGTGTGCCCCTGCAGCTTTCGGCGCGCGTCGAAGGCGAGGTCGGGCGCAAAACGCGTGTCATCTGCGAAATCCGCGCCAACGATGAGCTTACGGTGGTTGGTGATTCGATTTTCGTGCGTGTCGATACCGGCAACCTGGCGAAACAGGCACATGGCGTAACAGTTGGCGAATGATGTTGGCGCTGCTGTTCAGGCGGGTGCTGTCCGGTACCTCGGCGTAATCCGCGCTAAAAAACGACAAAGCCTCCGAAACGGAGGCTTTGTCGTCAGTCCGAAAGGCGGGGATTTTCGTCTCCGCCTTTTGTGTTTCTGAGTATTGCCGGTCAGTCGTTGTTGAAGACGCCCAGCAGTTGCAGCAGGCTGAGGAAAAGGTTGTAGATCGCCACGTACAGCGTGACCGTGGCCATGATGTAGTTGGTTTCGCCGCCGTGGATGATGTTGCTGGTTTCGAACAGGATCAGGCCCGACATCAGCAGGACGAACATGGCCGATACCGCCAGCGACAGGGCGGGCATGTTGAAGACGATGGCGCCGATGCCGGCGAGGAAGGCGACCAGGATGCCGACGCAGAGGAAGCCGCCCATGAAGGAGAAATCCTTGCGCGTGGTCAGCGCGTATCCCGACAGCCCGAGGAAGATCACCGCCGTGCCGCCCAGCGCCTGCATGACGATGTGGCTGCCGTTGGACATCGAAAGGTAGTAGGAAACGATCGGCCCCAGCGTATAGCCGAGGAAGCCGGTGAGCGCGAAGACGCAGACGATGCCGAGGCTGCTGTTGCGGAATTTGGTGGTGAGGAAAAGCAGCCCGAAATAGCCGATCAGTGTGAGAACCAGGCCAGGGTGGGGCAGCCGGAGCGCCATCGCCACGCCGGCGACCAGCGCCGAAAACGCCAATGTCATCGACAGCAAGATGTAGGTGTTGCGGATGACCTTGTTTGTCGAGAGGACAGAGGCGGTACTGTTGGCGGTGTGTGTTGTGATGCGGTTTTCCATGGATGTTTGTCTCCGTGGTTTAGGTTTCAATAGCTCAGTTTAACAGATTGCGAATTGAAGCTATTTGCGGCGATTCAGTCCGGCGGGCTGTCGGTGGCGGCGTCGGTTTCGTCGCCGTTAGGTAGGCGGGTGGCGAGGATTTTGTCGATACGCTTGCCATCCATATCGATCACTTCCAGGCGCCATTGTTCCCATGTGCTGATGTCGCCCGTGCAGGGGAGGCGCCCGAGCAGCCAGAGCACCATGCCGGACAAGGTGTGATAACGGCCTTTTTCCTCTTCCGGGACTGTTTTCAGTTCGAGCCGGTCTTTCAGTTCGGGCAGGGGGATCAGGCCGTCGAGCAGCCATGAGCCGTCTTCGCGCTGAACGGCCCAGGCGTCGGCGAGGTTCTGCGGCATGAATTCGCCGGTGACGGCTTCGAGAACGTCTTGCAGCGTCACCATGCCGAGCACTTCACCGTATTCGTCGATGACGAACATCATGTGCGTGCCGGTGGTGCGGAACTGGTCGAGCAGTTCCATGCCGGTGAGCGATTCCGGTACGTAGATCGCGGGCTGCAATTGGGCGGTGAGGTCGATTTCTTCGCCGCGCAGCGATTGGTTGAGCAGTTGTTTGGCGGCGATCACGCCGACGATGTCGTCGAGGCCGCCCCGGCATACGGGAAAGCGGGAGTGTTCGCAGTCGACCACCCGTGCCAGGTTTGTTTCCTGCGGCTGGTTGAGGTCGACCCACATGATGTCGGCACGTGGCACCATCAGCGAGCCGATCTGGCGGTCGTCGAGGCGGAACACGTTGCGTACCATTTCGTGTTCGTGCTTTTCGATGACCCCGGCTTCCGAGCCTTCTTCGAGCATGGCGTGGATTTCTTCCTCGGTCACGCTCGGGGTGCCGACGTCGCGCTTGCCGAGCAGGCGCAACAGGGTGTTGGTCGATAGCGTCAACAGGACGACGAACGGGCGCGAGGCGATGGCGAGCGCGTTCATCGGCTTTGCCACCAGCCGGGCGATGCCCTCGGGGTTGAGCTGGCCGATGCGCTTGGGCACCAGTTCGCCGACGACGATGGAAATGTAGGTGATGACGATCACGACGAGCGCCGTCGAGCCGATCTGGCTCGCGCGCTGGGGCAGGCCGAGTTCGGTCAGCCACTGTGCCAGCGGCGCGGCCAGCGCCGCTTCGCCGACGATGCCGTTGAGGATGCCGATGGAGGTGATGCCGATCTGGATCGTCGACAGGAAACGGGTTGGATCTTCCCCCAGCTTCATCGCCACGACCGCACCGTTGTCGCCATCCTCGGCGAGTTTGGCAAGGCGGGCGCGGCGGGCGGTGACGAGGGCGATTTCCGACATTGCGAACACCCCGTTCAGCAAGACGAGGGCGACAAGAAACATGGTTTCCATTTTTTTAGCTGGCCGGAAGGGGTGTTGGGGGCACGGGAGGGGGTGTCGCAGATCGCAGGGCAATGAGGGCAATGCGGTAGGCGAAATCTGCAGTATGGCCGGGTGCGGCTGTTGTCGGGCGCGGAGCGATATCGTCCGTATGCGTTGGTGTACGCAGGAAATTCTTGGGGAGGCCGGGGCGAGGAGCTACGTGAGCGTCTGTGCGCATCCGCGCGGCAGGTGTGGATTGCGCGGGCAAGGTGGTGAGTGGCGGTGTTGTTGGTAAACTTCGACTACCCATGTGACGAGGCGCGGAAAGCCCCGCTTCTCCTTTGATTGTTCAAGGTGCTTGCATCATGCCGTATATGGTCGGTGCTGTCACGGGGGGGCAGACGGCGGATGCGGGCACGGTACAATATCAAACTTTCTTATTGGGAAAGGTTTGATGAAAACCACCTTTCTGGATTTTGAGCGGCCGGTTGCCGAGCTTGAAGAGAAAATCGAGCGGCTGCGTTTTGTGCAGGACGATTCGGCGGTCGATATTTCCGAGGAAATCGCCCGCCTGGAGGCGAAGAGCCAGGGGCTGACGAAGGATCTCTACAGCAAGCTCACGGCGTGGCAGATCGCCCAGGTGGCGCGCCACCCGCAGCGCCCGTATACCCTGGATTACGCGCAGCAGATCTTTACCGATTTCGAGGAATTGCACGGCGACCGCGCGTACGCCGACGACAAGGCGATCGTCGGCGGTCTGGCCCGCTTCAACGGGCAGAGCTGTGTCGTCATCGGTCACCAGAAAGGGCGCGATACCAAGGAAAAAATCGCGCGCAACTTCGGCATGCCGCGCCCCGAGGGGTATCGCAAGGCGCTGCGGCTGATGCGGCTGGCGGAAAAGTTCAGCCTGCCGGTGTTTACCTTTGTCGATACGCCTGGCGCCTATCCCGGCATCGGTGCAGAGGAGCGCGGCCAGTCCGAAGCCATCGGCCGCAATTTGTACGCCATGGCCGAGCTGAAGGTGCCGCTTATCTGCACCATCATCGGTGAAGGCGGCTCCGGCGGCGCGCTTGCCATTGCCGTGGGGGATCAGGTGTTGATGCTGCAATATTCGATCTATTCGGTGATTTCGCCCGAAGGCTGCGCTTCCATTTTGTGGAAAAGCGCGGAAAAGGCGGCCGAAGCGGCGGAAACCATGGGTATTACCGCGGCGCGGCTGAAGTCCCTGGGGCTCGTCGATAAAATCGTCAATGAGCCGGTGGGCGGTGCTCACCGCGATTATCGCGCCATGGTCCAGAGCCTCAAGCGCGCGCTGGCCGACGCTTTGCGCCAGGTTGATTCGATGTCGCCGTCCGAACTGATCGAGCAGCGCCTGGAACGGCTCATGGGCTATGGCCGCTTCAAGGAACAGCGGGTCGCCTGAACCGCCGCAGGCCACCGCCGATCATGAGGCGCTGGCCACGCTGGTCGAGGATGTCGTCGCCAGCGCGCTCGACGAAGCCGGCGTCCGGGCGCACAGCAAGTTGTGCTGTGCGCTTTCCGGGGGCGTCGATTCGGTTGTCATGTTCGATCTGCTTGTCCGCCTGCAGCCGCGTTTCGGTTATGACCTGGCCGCGGCGCACGTTCATCATGGTTTGAGTCCTCACGCCGACGCCTGGCAGGCGTTCTGCGAGCGTTTGTGCACACGTGCGGGCGTGCCGCTGCACGTTTTGCCCGTCAACGTGCGCCGCGATCATCCGGAAGGTTTGGAGGCCGCCGCCCGCCACGAGCGCCATCGGGCTTTGGGGATGGTCGAGTGTGATTGGCTGGCGCTGGGCCATCATCAGGACGATCAAGCCGAAACCTTGCTTTTCCGCTTGTTGCGCGGTACCGGCTTGCGCGGCGCCGGTGCGATGGCGGTACGGCAAGGCAAGCGTCTGCGGCCTTTGCTCGCGGTGCGGCGCGAGCGTATTGCCGCGTATGCACGGGGACGGGGCCTGGCATGGGTGGAGGACGAGAGCAACGCCGACCGCCGCTATACGCGCAACGATCTACGCCACCGCGTGCTGCCGGCGGTCGAGGTGGGTTTTCCGGCAGCCGTGCCGGCATTGGCGAGGGCGGCGGATCATTTTCACGAGGCGGGCGAGTTGCTCGATGAGCTGGCCGCGCTCGATGAACGCGCTTGTGGTGGCGTTGAACTCTCCCGCCCGGCTTTGCTGGCATTGAGTGATGCGCGCATCGGTAATCTGCTGCGCTGGCAGGCTAGGCGTTTCGGTGTGCCTGCGCCGTCGCGTGCGCGGCTGAGGGAGGCGGTACGGCAGTTGCGCGCCGTGGCGTTGTCGCACCCGCTGCAGGCATCGCTCGGGGCGCTGGATTGCTGCGCTTATCGGGACAAGGTGTGGCTGGCGCCGCCGGTCGCGGCGGTACCGGCTTTGCCGGTGTATTGGCGCGGCGAGGCGCAGCTTGCCTGGGCTGGCGGTGTGGTGGAGTTTGCGCCGCTACTTGGCGGCGGGATCGGTCGCGAATTTTTGGCGCAGGCGGGCGAGGTTTGCCTGGGGGCGCGTACGCCGGGTTTGCGTTTTTGTCTGGATGCCCGGCGGCCGAGTCGCAGCTTCAAGAATCTGTGCCAGGAGGCTGGCGTGCCGGCGTGGATGCGCGAGCGTTTGCCGGTGTTGTGGATCGACGGCGTGGCGGTGTGGATCGGCGGCATCGGCGTGGCGGCGGCGTTTGCGTGTGCGCCTGACTCGCCCGGCGTCATGCCGTGCTGGCGGCTGTTCGGTATTGCGGGCGAGTGAATGAACGTGGGGCGAGTAGGCGCGGCCGGGGGGGCGTCAGCCGCGCTGCGTCGTTAGCAGTTGCGCGAGTTCTACCGCCGAGCGCACCTGCATTTTGTCGAATACGCGTGCGCGATGAACTTCCACGGTGCGGACCGAGATTGCCAATTCGTCGGCGATCACTTTGTTGTATTTGCCTTCCAGTATCCGGCTCATGACTTCGCATTCGCGCGTGGTGAGCGTAGCGAGCCGGGCCTCGGTGGTGTCGCGCTCGGTTGCGGCGCGGTGTAGCGTGGTGTCGTGCTCGATCGCCTTTTCGACCAGGGTGACGAGGTGTTTGTCGTCGAATGGTTTTTCGATGAAATCGAATGCGCCTTTTTTGAGTGCGCCGACGGCCATCGGTACATCGCCGTGTCCGGTGATGAAGATCACGGGTAGTTGATTGCCACGGCCGAGCAGGACGTCGAAGCATTCGAGGCCGCTCATGCCGTCCATGCGGATGTCGAGAACTATGCAGCCGCGCCAGTCGGGCTGCCAGGCGCCGATGAAGACTTCGCCGGTGGGCCATGTGCGGCTGGCGATGTGGCGTGTCTTGAACAGCCACGCGAGGGCATCGCGGATGGCCTCGTCGTCGTCGATGATATGGACGTGGGTGGACGTCATGTGAGGGTCAGGGGGAGGGAAAGGGTAAAAATGGTACCGCCGTTCGGGTTCGGTTCGAAGTGCAGGCGGCCGCGGTGCAGTTCGGCGATCGAGCGGCAGATGTTCAATCCCATGCCCATGCCTTCTTCCTTGGTGGTGAAGAAGGGTTGAAAGAGGTGGCGGGCGGTGTCGGCGTCTATGCCGCAGCCATGATCGGTGACGCGGATGACGAGCGCGCCGCCTTCGAGCGCGGCGGCGTCGAGGGTCGTCGTGACGTGGATACGGCGCTGTTCCGCCGGGGTGTCGCGCATTGCGTCCATGCCGTTGCGCACGAGATTGACGATGGCTTGTTCGATCATGACCGGGTCGACGGCGATTTTCGGTAGTTGCGGCGCGAGTTCGGTGGTGAGGCGCATGCGGCGCTTGCGCGCGTCGGCTTCGATGAGGTCGACGGCATCGCGGATCACGGTGTTGAGGTCGAGGAGTTCGCGCTTTGGTTCGGAGCGGCGGACGAAGTCGTACACGCGGCGGATGATCGCGCCTGCGCGGTGTGCCTGGCGGTCAAGTTTTGCGAGAATGTCGCGCAGTTCTCCGTGGTCGATTTCCGCCGCTTCCAGGCGGTTGATGCAGCCGCCGCTGTAGCTGGCGATGGCGGTCAGCGGTTGATTCAGTTCGTGCGCCAGGGTGGAGGCCATTTCGCCCATCGTCACCAGGCGCGAGGTGGCTTGCAGGCGCTCTTCCTGCTGTTGGGCAAGCTCGCGCGTGCGTTTTTGTTCGGTGATGTCGAGCAGGGACCCCATCCAGCCGGTATGACGACCCTGGGCGTCGATCAGTGGCGCTTCGAACAGCAGTACCTCGAGACGGTCGCCATTCTTGCGGCGAAAACGGATTTCGACGCCGTTGGGGGTTGAGCCGGTATCGCGCAGGCACTCCTGAAGCTCGCGCCGGCGCTCGTCGTGGTCGGATTCCCAGTAGGGCAGGGGGGGCAGTTGGCCGATCAGTTCAGTGGCGGCGTAGCCGGTCATGCGGCAAAAGGCCGCGTTTACGTAGGTCAGCCGGCCGTCCAGGTCGCGCGCGCGCAGCCCGGTGATGAGCGAATCCTCCATGGCCTTGCGGTAGGCCGATTCTTCAAGCAGTGCCTGTTCGGCCGCCTGGCGGCGGGTGAGTTGGCGGCGCAACTGCCAGATGCTCCAGACGATGATGCCGCCCAACACGATGATGGATGCGCCGAGCAGCAGCGGCATCCAGCGGGTTTCGTCCTTGTATGGGGTGATTTGCAGCACGAGGCCATGACCGGGCGGGTCGAGGCTTATCGTGTAGCTGCGATTCGCCGCCAGTGGCGCAATCTTGGATTTTGCCGCGATTTCGTTGCCGTCTGTGTCGAGCACGGCGACCCGATAACGTTCGGAAAACCACCACGGTAATTCGCGCACGACGAGATCGGAAAGTGAATACACGCCGATCACCGTGCCGAGAAAGGCGCTGTCCGACCAACTCGGTATGCTGACTTCGAAGCGGATCTGGCCGTCGGCGGCCGGGTAGGGAGAACCGAAGATCGGGCGGCCGATGGCACGGGTGAGGCGGGAGAGGGCTTCCGGTGTGGTGATCTCGCCGGCGGGGCGTTCGTCCGTGAGACGGTCGTTTGCAACGGGTGGCGATGCGCCGACCAGCCGTCCGTCCTGGTCCCGCCACAAAATGCGGACGAGGCCGCGATCCTGGGTCAGCAACTGGCGCAGTTGCGCCTCGGTTTGCGTCGACAGGCGCTCGCCGCGCAGCAGTTCCGGTGCGATTTGCTGTAGCTGTGCTTCGTTGCGGTCGAGTTGGAAGCGCAGGTTTTGCTCCATCCACAACGCGTCGCTGATCAGTGCGGCCTGTTGTTCTTCGGCGTCATAGGCATGTGTAAACCAGACCAATGCAGCGACGGCGGCAAGGCAGAGGGCCAGGCTCAACGGTGCGAGGTTGCGAAACCAACGTTCCTGCACGGCGACGGATGGGGCAAGCGCGAGGGTGGGGCGATTCATGGGATGTGTTTCCACGGGTCTGTGCGGCGTTGTGGAAGACCACAATAGCGACCGCGTCGGCGGGAAAAGGATACTTACCGAATGCTCGGCTCCGGCGCACTTGCCTGAATGGCAAGGGTTTCATGTCCGTCGACGGTGGCGCGGGCCGAATAAAACGCAATGATTGCGTGCATTCTTCACCATAAAGGAGGAAACATGAAAATTCGCGCGCTTCTGTTTGGTCTGGTGGCAATGGGCCTGTCCGCCGTTACCGTGGCGGCGGACCCGATCACGATCAAATTCAGCCACGTCGTTGCCCAGGATACGCCGAAGGGCAAGGCTGCCGAGCGGTTCAAGGAACTGGCCGAGAAATACACCAACGGCGCGGTGAAGGTGGAAGTCTATGCGAACAGCACGCTGTACAAGGACAAGGAGGAAATCGAGGCCTTGCAGTTGGGCGCGGTGCAGATGCTGGCGCCTAGCCTGGCGAAGTTCGGTCCGCTGGGTGTGCGTGAGTTCGAGGTTTTCGATTTGCCCTTCATCTTCGACAACTACGAGGATCTGCATAAGGTCACTTATGGCACGGTAGGCCAGCAGCTGCTTGCGAAGCTCGAACCCAAGGGCATCAAGGGGTTGGCGTATTGGGACAACGGGTTCAAGTCTTTTTCCGCGAACACCCCGATCAGGAAGCCGGAAGACCTGCGCGGCAAGAAGATGCGCATTCAGTCGTCCAAGGTGCTCGAGGAAGAGATTCGTGAGTTGAAGGCCTTGCCGCAGGTGATGGCGTTCTCCGAGGTCTATCAGGCTTTGCAGACCGGCGTCGTGGATGGCACGGAAAATCCGATTTCCAACCTCTACACGCAGAAGATGCACGAGGTGCAGAAGTATTTGACGCTGACCGACCATGGTTATCTGGGGTATGCCGTCATCACCAACAAGAAGTTCTGGGACGGTCTGCCGGCCGATGTGCGTGGCCAGCTCGAGCGTGCGATGAAGGAATCCACCGAGTACGCCAACCAGATCGCCAAGGAAGAAAACGATCATGCGCTGGAGGCGGTGAAAAAATCGGGCCGTACCGAGGTTTACCAGCCGACTCCGGAAGAGCGGATGGCGTTCAAGAAGGTGCTGCTGCCGGTACATAAGGCGATGGCATCGCGCATTGGTCCCGACCTGATCAAGTCCATCTACCAAGCGACCGACTTCGACCCGAACAAGCTCTGAGTCGCAATCCGTTCAGCGCCCGCCGGCCTTGTGGAACCGGCGGGCGTTTTCCGTGGTGAGAAAAAATTCATGTTGAAAATACTCGATCATCTCGAGGAATGGCTCATTGCCTTCCTCATGGGGGCGGCGACGACGATCATTTTTGTGTCGGTTCTTCACCGCTACGGATCCGGCATCGGGATTCCTGCATTGCAGGACTGGCTGTTGTCCATCAATTTGGGCTGGGCACAGGAACTGACGATCATCATGTTCGTGTGGATGGCCAAGTTTGGCGCCGCGTATGGCGTGCGTACCGGCATCCACGTCGGCGTCGATGTGCTCATCAATCGCCTGAACGCGAAAAATCGTGGCCGCTTCATCATTTTCGGCCTGATGGCCGGTGCTTTGTTTACCGGCATCGTCGGTACTTTGGGAGCCCGGTTCGTCTGGGAAAACGGCGCGCACTACCAGATATTCACCTGGCTTGGACTGGATACGGGCGATTTGTACGAAGGGCCGATAACACCCGACCTGGAATGGCCGACCTGGATCGTCTATGCCGCCGTGCCGCTGGGGTCCTACCTGATGTGCTTCCGTTTTCTGCAGGTGGTGACGAATTTCTGGCGGACGGGCGAGTTGCCGCATCACGATCATGGTCACGTCGATGGCATCGAAGAAGACAACTTGCCGGTGGATGTGAATCCATACGATATGGACGACAACCTCCATCCGCACGATCTGGTGCACAAGAACATGGGCGAGGGGGGGGGCGCCCAAAAGGGCGGCGCTGGGGATGACGTCGGCAAGGGAGGCAAACAATGAGCGCCGCAATCATCTTCGTTATTCTGTTGGTGCTGATGCTGACGGGCATGCCCATCTCTATCTCGCTCGGCTTGACGGTACTGACTTTCCTGTTCGCCATGACGCAGGTGCCGATCGAGTCCGTGGCGTTGAAGCTGTTTACCGGGATCGAGAAGTTCGAAATCATGGCGATTCCGTTCTTCATTCTCGCCGGCAACTTCCTGACCCACGGTGGCGTGGCGCGGCGCATGATCAACTTTGCCACGGCGATGGTCGGTCATTGGCATGGCGGCCTCGGTTTGGGTGGCGTGCTGGCTTGTGCCTTGTTTGCCGCGGTATCGGGGTCCAGCCCGGCCACCGTGGTGGCGATCGGCGCCATCCTGTTGCCGGCGATGGTCAAGCAAGGCTTCCCCAACCGCTTCGGCGCCGGCGTCATCACGACTTCCGGTGCGCTTGGCATTCTGATCCCGCCATCCATCGTGATGGTCATGTATTCGGTGTCGACCAACACGTCGGTGGGCGCGCTGTTCATGGCCGGCGTGGTGCCGGGATTGATGCTCGCGGTTTTCCTCGGCTTCACGACGTGGTATCGAGCGAAGAAATTCGGCTATCCGCGCCTGCCGAAGGCGAGCTGGGGGCAGCGCTGGAGAGCCTTCAGGGAATCCTTCTGGGGACTGTTCCTGATCGTCGTGGTCATGGGTGGTATCTACAAGGGAATTTTCACGCCTACCGAAGCGGCGGCGATGAGCGCGGTGTATGCCTTTTTTGTCGCGGTGTTCGTGTACAAGGACCTGCGCATGAAGGATGTGCCGAAGGTCTTGCTGAATTCCGCCAACATGAGCGCGATGCTGCTCTACATCATCACCAACGCGGTCCTGTTCTCCTTCCTGCTCACGCACGAGAACATCCCGCAGAGCATGGCGGATTTCATGATCGGCACAGGGGTCGGCGTGATCGGCTTCCTCATCATGGCCAACATCCTGATGCTGATCGCGGGCAACTTCATGGAGCCGTCGTCGATTGTGCTGATCCTGGCGCCGATCCTGTTTCCGATCGCCGTCAAGCTCGGTATCGATCCAGTGCATTTCGGCATCATCATGGTGGTTAACATGGAGGTCGGCATGTGCCATCCGCCAGTGGGCCTCAATCTTTATGTGGCTTCCGGCATCACCAAGATGGGCATCACGGAGCTGACCGTGGCGGTGTGGCCGTGGTTGCTGACCATGCTGGTGTTTCTGGTGCTCGTTACCTACGTGCCCGAGATTTCGCTGTGGCTGCCGCGCGTTCTGGGCATGCTCTGAGTTAGATCGCATGCGATGAAGAAAAGGCCGGTTCGGCGGGTGTCGAGCCGGCCTTTTTCGTTTTGTTGGAGGTGACGTTCGGTCCGGACGGCTTATGGGGGGCGTGTTGGGATATGATCGGGCGCACTCTGTCTTGCGTGTCCGTTCATGGAAGTCGTCGATTTTTTCGTCCAGTTGTTTTTCCATTTTGTCGATCTGATGCTGCACCTGGATCAGCATCTCGAAGCGTTGCTGGCGCAGTATGGCGTCTGGCTTTACGCCATTTTGTTCGCAATCGTGTTCTGCGAAACCGGTTTGGTGGTGACGCCTTTTCTGCCGGGTGACTCGTTGCTGTTCATGGCGGGTGCACTGGCGGCGGGAGGCGGGCTGGACCCCGCGGTACTGATTCCTTCGCTGTTCGTCGCCGCGGTGCTGGGCGATACGGTGAATTACGCCATCGGCCGGCGTTTTGGCGCACGGATCGCAAAGTGGGAGGACAGCCGCTTTTTCAACCGCAAGGCGTTGGAGCGGACCCAGGCGTTTTATGCGCGCCATGGCGGCAAGACCATCGTTATTGCGCGCTTCATGCCCATCATTCGTACCTTCGCGCCTTTCGTCGGCGGAATGGCACGCATGGACTACCGGCGTTTTGTCGCCTTCAACGTGTTCGGCGGTGCGCTTTGGGTGGGGCCTTTGGTCATGCTCGGGTATTGGTTCGGCAATCTGCCGGTGGTCAAGAACAATCTTTCCGCCGTGGTGATCGGCATCATTGTTTTGTCGCTGCTGCCGATTGTCGTTGCCTGGTGGCGCGAACGGAGTGCGCCGGAGCGCAAGCAGGCGTGATACGGGGCAGTGCGTGCCGGGTACGGTGTGCATGTAGGGGCATTGCCGAAGTCTGCTAAAATCATGCGCTTTGTCACAAACGATCCCGGAGCTTTCCCATGGCTATTGAACGCACCCTTTCCATCATCAAGCCCGATGCTGTTGCCAAGAACGTGATCGGCAAGATTTATCAGCGTTTCGAGGACGCAGGTCTGAAAGTCATCGCGGCCAAGCTGGTGCGTTTGTCCGAAGCCGAAGCCGGCCAGTTTTACGCCGTGCATAAGGAGCGCCCGTTTTTCAAGGATCTGGTTTCGTTCATGATTTCCGGTCCGGTCATGATTCAGGTGCTCGAAGGCGAAGGCGCGATCGCGAAGAATCGTGATCTGATGGGCGCCACCGATCCGAAGAAGGCGGCGCCGGGCACGATCCGCGCGGATTTCGCCGACTCCATCGACGCCAATGCCGTGCACGGTTCCGATGGCCCGGATACGGCTGCGGTGGAAGTGGCGTTTTTCTTCCCTGGAATGAACGTTTACGCCAGGTAATCGATTTGATCGCTCCGGCGGGTTTTTCCGTGGGTGGCATACTTGGCGTATGCCACCCACGGGGATTTCGAGCCGGGAAATGGTAGAAACAATGGCGACGATGAGCGCTCCGGTCAATCTGCTCGATTTCGATGTCGACGGCTTGATCGCTTGGTTTGCCGGATTGGGCGAAAAGCCGTTCCGCGCCCGCCAGGTGATGCGCTGGATGCATCGGGAGGGGTGCGACGATTTCGCGCGCATGACCGATGTCGCCAAGCTGCTGCGTGCGAAGCTCGCTACCGAGGCGTGCATTCGGCCGCCGGTGCCGGTGCGGGATTCGATATCGGCCGACGGCACACGCAAGTGGCTGCTTGATGTCGGCCAAGGTAACGCGGTCGAGACCGTGTTCATTCCCGAAGCTCGGCGCGGTACGCTGTGCGTGTCGTCGCAGGCAGGTTGCGCGCTGGATTGCGCTTTTTGTTCCACCGGCAAGCAGGGTTTCAGCCGCAATCTCTTGGCTGCCGAGATCATCGGCCAATTGTGGCTGGCGAATCATCTGCTGGGTGCTGCCGCGCGCGCGGCGGAAACGGCGGATGGCACGATGGCCGAGGAGGAGAGCGATGCCAGCGACAACGGCCGTGTTATTAGTAACGTGGTGATGATGGGCATGGGCGAGCCGCTGGCGAATTTCGACAATGTCGTTACGGCCTTGCGCCTGATGCTGGACGATCATGCCTATGGCTTGTCGCGCCGCCGCGTGACCGTTTCCACGTCCGGTGTCGTGCCGGCGATGGATCGCCTGCGCGACGAGTGTCCGGTGGCTCTGGCGGTATCGCTGCATGCGCCGAACGATGCCTTGCGTGACCAACTGGTGCCGATCAATCGCAAATATCCACTGGTGGAATTGATGGCGGCCTGCCGCCGCTACCTCGATCGCGCGCCGCGTGATTTCGTGACTTTCGAGTACGTCATGCTGGATGCCGTCAACGATGGCGAGGCGCATGCACGCGAACTGGTCGAACTGGTGCGCGAGGTGCCGTGCAAATTCACTTTGATTCCTTTCAACCCATGTCCGAATTCCGCTTTCCGCCGATCTCCGGCGGAGCGTATCCGCCGCTTTTCAGCTATTCTGGCGAATGCTGGCATCATTACCACGACGCGTAAAACTCGCGGGGAAGATGTCGATGCCGCTTGCGGCCAATTGGCCGGACAGGTGCGGGACCGAACCCGGCGTGTCGTGCGCCTGGAAAAAACATTGGAGGTGCGTTCATGAGGCGTACAGCAGCGATTGCGGTGACTCTGCTTGCCATTGTTGTGGGCGCTTGCGCCACCACGGCACCGACGAAGAGCGGTGAGAGCAGTGGTGGGTTCAGCAGCAGTAGCGGTGCGGCACCGACCCGGCCGCTGGCCGACGCCGCAGCGGCTACGCCTGCCGATGCGAAAGCGCTGGTACACGTCCAGTTGGGCACGGCGTATGTCAGCGTTGCACGCTATGAGGTCGCACTCGACGAAGCCAAGGCCGCATTGGCGGAAAGCTCCAGCTATGCGCCGGCCTACCATCTGCTAGGCATCGTTTACATGTTCCTAGGTGATACGGGAAGGGCGCGCGAAAACCTGGAAACGGCGCTGAGGTCCGCGCCGGGCGATCCGGACTTCAACAACAGCTATGGCTGGTTCCTGTGCCGGCAGGGGCAGACGGCAGAAGGGCTGGACTATCTGGCTCGTGCCGCACGCAATCCGTATTACCGCTACCAGACTCGCCCTTTCACCAATGCGGGTCTGTGCCTGTTGCAGCAGAACGATCCCGTCGCCGCGGAAGCGCAGTTCGCGAGTGCGGTGGTGGCCGATCCGACGAATTCGCAGGCGCTGTATCAGTTGGCGTTGCTCGCCTACCAGCGGGGTGACTATGCGGTTGCGCACGAGCGTTTGGTGCGCATGCATCGCGAGGTGGAGCCGTCTGCCGCGTCGGCCTGGCTGGGGGTGCGCACCGAGCGCCGGCTCGGCAATCGTGACGCGGAAGCGAGCTATGCGGCGCAATTGCGCAGCCGGTTTTCCACGTCGCCTGAATATCAGCAGATGCAGGAAGGCCGATACGAGTGAGTTCCATGTCGCCCGAGCAGGATCCGGTCTCGGCGGAGACTGGTGTGCCCACTCCTGCCGTATCTGCTCCGAGTGCGCCCGCACCGAGTGTGGGCGAGCGGCTTCGGCATGCCCGCGAGGCGCGCAGGGAATCCCTTTCCGACGTGGCCGCGGCGCTCAAGCTTTCGCGCCGTCAGGTCGAAGCCTTGGAAAGCGGCGATTACGATGTATTGCCCGGGCCTGCTTTCGTGCGCGGCTTTCTGCGCAACTACGCACGGCATCTTGGGTTGGATGCGGCAGCCTTGCTGGCGGATGTGCCCGTGGAGGCAGCGCCGGCGACGACCGAGTTGGCCCCGGTTTCCAACGCGAACGGTAGTATGCCGGCCGATGATCGGCGCCATAGTTCCAAGCCGTTGGGTTTGGCGGTGGCGGTTTTATTGTTCGCAGTGTTTGCGGGCTGGTATTTCGACTGGTTTCAAGCCAGGTCGCCAGGCGTGGCTGGTGGAGATGCGGCGTTGCCGAGTCTGGAGCGAGAGGTCCCCTCCGAGGAGTTGCCGCCAGCGGCTTCGGAACCTTCCGTGTCGCCGTCCGCCGCTTCGCAGCCCGTTGTTTCGGCCCCCATTGCGGTGGCTCCGGTCGTTGCGCCATCGGCCGTCGGTACGAGCGAGGAAACACAGGCAGAGAGAGCCCAGGTTGAAAGCAATGGGCTCGTATTCGTTTTTGCAGGAGAATCGTGGGTCGAAGTGCGTAATGCCGCGGGCGAAATCGTCTATACGGGCACCGGGAGCGCCGGTGCCCGCCACAGCGTGCAGGGTACGGCGCCTTTTTCGTTGGTTATCGGCAATGCCAAGGATGTTAGGCTCGAATACAAGGGCAAGCCGATCGATCTCGTTCCCCATACGCGGGTGTCTGTCGCCCGTTTGACGGTGCAGTGACATGACGCGAAAAGTACTGCCAGCCGGTCCATTGCCGCGACGTCTTACCCGTCTGGTGCGTGTCGGCCGCGTCATGGTCGGTTCCGGTGCGCCGGTGGTGGTGCAGTCGATGACCAATACCGATACCGCCGATGTGCTGGGTACGGCGATGCAGGTGGCCGAACTGGCCCGGGCAGGCTCGGAATTGGTACGCATCACGGTCAATAACGAGGCTGCGGCGAAGGCCGTGCCTCATATACGTGATCGCCTGCTGGCGTTGAACATGGACGTGCCCTTGGTCGGCGATTTCCACTACAACGGCCACAGGCTGCTTGCCGATCACCCCGCCTGCGCCGAGGCCTTGGCCAAGCTGCGCATCAATCCGGGCAATATCGGTGCCGGCAGCAAGCGCGATCCGCAGTTCGCCGCCGTTGTCGAGATTGCGTGCAAATACGACAAGCCGGTACGTATCGGGGTGAATTGGGGCAGTCTGGATCAGTCCGTCCTGGCGCGCATCATGGATGAGAACGCCCGCCTCGCGGAGCCGCGTGATGCCGGTGCGGTGATGCGCGAGGCGCTGGTGGTATCCGCGCTGGAATCCGCCGCCAAGGCCGAGGAGTACGGTCTGGCGGGCGACCGCATCATCCTGTCGGCGAAGGTGTCGGGCGTGCAGGATCTGGTGGCGGTGTATCGCGATCTGGCGCTACGCTGCGATTACCCTTTGCACCTTGGCTTGACCGAAGCCGGCATGGGCAGCAAGGGCATTGTGGCATCCACTGCCGCATTGGCGGTGCTTTTGCAGGAAGGTATCGGAGATACGATCCGTATTTCGCTCACCCCCGAACCTGATGGTGATCGCACACAGGAAGTCGTGGTGGCGCAGGAAATTCTGCAGACCATGGGGCTGCGCGCGTTTACGCCGATGGTCACTGCATGCCCAGGCTGTGGGCGGACCTCCAGCACGTTTTTCCAGGAACTGGCCGCCGGCATCCAGACTTATGTGCGTGCGCAAATGCCGGTGTGGCGCGAGCAGTACGACGGCGTGGAAAACATGACGCTGGCCGTGATGGGTTGCGTGGTTAACGGCCCGGGTGAAAGCAAGCATGCAAATATCGGCATTTCGCTGCCCGGCACGGGCGAGACGCCGGTTGCACCGGTGTTTGTCGATGGAGCCAAGACAGTAACGCTGCGCGGCGACAATATTGCCGCTGAATTCAAAGCCATCGTTGACGATTACGTGGCCACCCGGTATATGAAAAAACAGGCGGAAGCCATTGACAACAACGAGCACAACGCCCGCCAATGAGTAGTCAAATTTTGCAGGCCGTGCGCGGGATGAACGACATCCTGCCCGATGAAGCCGAAATCTGGGAACACTTCGAGGATATCGCACGCGATTGGCTGCGCAGTTACGGCTATCGCCCGATCCGCATGCCCATCGTCGAGCCGACGCCGCTGTTCGCACGCGCTATTGGCGAAGTGACCGACATCGTCGAAAAGGAGATGTACTCCTTCGAGGATGCGCTCAATGGCGAGGCTTTGACCTTGCGGCCCGAAGGCACGGCTTCGTGCGTGCGCGCCGCCATCGAGCACAACCTTGTCGCCGCCGGCGGGCCGCAGCGGCTCTATTACCATGGCCCGATGTTCCGCCACGAGCGGCCGCAGAAAGGGCGCTACCGGCAGTTCCACCAGATCGGCATCGAGGCGCTTGGCTTTGCAGGGCCGGATGTGGATGCCGAGCACATGATGATGTGCGCGCGCCTGTGGGATGATCTCGGCATCGACGACGTGCGCCTCGAAATCAATTCGCTCGGTATCGCCGAAGAACGGGCGCGGCACCGGGAGGCGCTGATTGCGTATTTCGAGGCGCATGCGGAACAACTCGACGATGACGGCAAGCGTCGCCTGTACACCAATCCGCTGCGTATTCTCGACAGCAAGAATCCCGCTCTGCGTGCCGTGGTCGAAGCCGCGCCGCGTTTGATGGATTACCTGGGCGACGGTAGCCGCGTGCATTTTGCGGCGGTGCAGACCTTGCTCGCGGATGCCGGCATTCCGTTCCAGATCAATCACCGCCTGGTGCGCGGCCTGGATTACTACAACCACACCGTGTTCGAGTGGGTTACGAACCGCCTCGGTGCACAGGGTACGATTTGCGCCGGCGGGCGTTACGATGGCCTTGTCGCCCAGCTTGGCGGCAAGCCGCAACCAGCCGCCGGTTTCGCCATTGGCATAGAGCGTCTGCTCGCGCTGTGGCGCGAATCTGGCGGTGAAGCGGAAAAAATGCAGCCCGACGCCTATGTCGTCCATCTGGGTGATGCCGCGCAGCGGCTTGCTTTCCGCGCGGCCGAGGCATTGCGCGGACACGGTTTCGCTGCGGTCTTGCATTGCGGCGGGGGTAGTTTCAAGGCGCAGATGAAAAAAGCGGATGCAAGCGGCGCAGCGGTGGCCGTCATCATCGGCGAAGACGAGGCGGCGAGCGGCGAGGTGGGGCTCAAGCCCTTGCGCGGACCGGGCGGCCAGCAACGGATCGCGGTCGATGATTTGCCGGAGGCGGTGGCCGAGCTTCTGTATACCTACGAAGAGGATGACGATGGCAGCGTATGACCTGGAAGAGCAGGAACAGATATCCGCGCTCAAGGCATGGTGGGATCAATACGGCACGCTGGTGACGGTGTTGGCATTGGCGGCCGCGCTGAGCTCGTTTGCCTGGCAGGGATGGCGTTGGTATCAGAACAAGCAGGGTACCGAAGCCAGTGCGATTTACTTCGCCGTGCAACAGGCGGCCGATGCGGAGGATGCGCAGAAAGCGCGCGAGAACGCCGGTCGCTTGATCGAACAGTATGGCGGCTCCGTTTATGCTCAGATGGGTGCCATGCTGTCGGCGGGCGTCCAGTTCCGCAAGGGCGAGTTGGACAATGCCAAGGCGCAACTCGAGTGGGCGGTGGATAAAGGTTCGGACCCCGCGCTGCGCGATCTCGCCCGCCTGCGCTTGGCCGTGGTGCAACTGCAGCAAGGCCAGGCCGACCAGGCGCTGGCGCGTCTGCAAGCCGCGCCGCTGCCTGCGTACAAGGCGCGTTTCGACGACCTGCGCGGTGATCTGCTTGCCGCCCAGGGTAAAACCGCCGAGGCGCGCGCCGCTTATCAGGCGGTGATCGACATGCCCGGCGATACGGATCAGCAGGCTATGGTATTGCGTGAAATCGTCCGCATGAAACTCGAATCCTTGGAAGGTTGATCGATGGAACGCGTTTGCTTCCGTTTAATGCCACGCTGGTTGCCGCTGTTGGGCGCCGCATTGCTGTCATCGGCGTGTTCGTCGCTCAATCCGTTTTCCAGCGATGGGCCAAAACCGGCTCCCCTGGTCGATTTCCAACCATCGGCCGAATTGGTGCCGATGTGGACTGCCGATATCGGTAAATCCGGCTCCTACGTGTTCTTCCCCGCAGTGGTTGGCGACAGCGTATATGCCGCGGCGAACGATGGTGCTGTCGCTCGTTTCGAGGACGGGCGTGCAGTGTGGCGCGTTTCGGGCAAGTCGGAACTGTCCGCCGGTGTCGGCAGCGATGGCGTGCTTGCCGTGGTGGTGACGACCGGCGGTGAAGTGATTGCCTACGATGCGGCCAATGGCACCGAGCGCTGGCGCGCACCGGTCGGTACCGGCGTGTTGGCGCCACCGGCGGTCAATGCCGATCTGGTCGTGGTACGCGGGGCGGATCACCGTCTGGTTGCGTTCGATGCCAAGAGCGGCGCGCGTCGCTGGGTTTTCCGGCGCGACAATCCTGCGCTGGGTTTGCATGGTTATGCGGGCGTACTGCTTGAAGGCGGTGTTGCATTGGCGGGTTTCCCGGGCGGCAAGCTGGTTGCCGTCAATCTGTCGAACGGCGGCATGCTGTGGGAATTGTCGGTATCGATGCCACGCGGTTCCACCGAACTGGAGCGTGTTACCGATGTGGCTGGTACGCCGGTGATCGGTCGCCGCGAAGTGTGCGCGGTGACTTACCAGGGGCGGGCCGCTTGTTTCGACGTCAATAACGGCAGTGCGCTATGGTCGCGCGACTTCTCCAGCAGCGTCGGCATGGACCGGGATAACCGCTATGCAGTCATCACCGATGAGCGCGATGCGGTGAGTGCGCTCGATGTATACAGCGGCGCAAGCGTGTGGAAGCAGGATGCGTTGGCGCGCCGTATCGTGTCGCGGCCGCTGATCGTGGGCGAATACGTTGCCGTGGGCGACAGCGAAGGCTATATGCATCTGCTGCGCCGTGACGATGGCGCTTTCGCCGCGCGGCTGCGTATCGACAGCAGCGCGGTGACGGCCGATCCCCGGCCCTTCAAGTATGGCTTTGTAGTACAGAGCCGGGACGGCGAAATCGCCGTGCTCGAAACGCGTTAAGGCAGGCACGCGCAAGTGAATCCCACCCTCGTTCTCGTCGGGCGGCCCAATGTCGGCAAATCGACCTTGTTCAACCGTCTCACCAGGACGCGTGACGCGCTCGTCGCCGATCAACCGGGGCTGACCCGTGATCGGCATTACGGCCTGGGCCGTGTCGGCGATCGTCCCTACCTCGTCGTCGATACCGCCGGCTTCGATCCCGTTGCCAAGGACGGCATCATGCACGAGATGGCACGGCAGGCCGAGCAAGCGATCGCCGAAGCCGACGTGTTATTATTCTTGGTCGATGGTCGTGCCGGGAGAACGCCTCATGACGAGCAGATTGCCGATCGCTTGCGTCGTGCGGGGCGACCGGTTTACTTGGTCGTGAACAAATCCGAGGGTATCGAACGCGCGGTGGTCGCAGCGGATTTCCACGCGCTTGGCCTGGGCGATCCGTTGGCGGTGTCGGCTGCGCATGGCGACGGCGTGAAGCAGCTTGTCGAGCTCGTATTGGCGCCATTCCCGCGCGACGAGGACAGTGCCGACGATGCCGATGCCGGCCCCAAGGTGGCGATCGTCGGGCGGCCCAACGTGGGCAAATCCACCTTGGTCAATACCCTGCTCGGCGAGGAGCGCGTCATCGCCTTCGATTTGCCGGGCACGACGCGCGACGCGATTTCGATCCCGTTCGAGCGCGGCGGCAAGCATTACACGCTGATCGACACTGCCGGATTGAGGCGGCGCGGCAAGGTTTTCGAAGCGGTCGAGAAATTCTCCGTGATCAAGACCTTGCAGGCCATCGAAGAAGCCAACGTGGTCGTGCTGGTGCTCGACGCTTCGCAGGATATTTCCGAGCAGGATGCCCACATCGCGGGCTTCATCCTCGATGCCGGGCGCGCCTTGGTGCTGGCGATCAACAAATGGGACGCGGTGGACGATTACCGTCGCCAGCGCTTGAAGGAAGACATCGCACGCAAGCTGGCCTTTCTGTCTTTTGCGCGCCTGCACCAGATTTCCGCGCTGAAGGCCGAAGGCATCGCTGCGCTGCTCAAATCGGTCGACGCCGCTTACGCCGCGGCGATGGCCAACCTGTCCACACCGCGGCTGACGCGGACAATGCAGGCCGCGGTCGCCAAGCAGGCGCCGCCGCGCCATGGCACTGCCCGGCCCAAGCTGCGTTACGCGCATCAGGGGGGAACGAATCCGCCGGTCATTGTGATCCACGGCAATGCATTGGACGATATTCCCGCCGCGTATGTCCGTTTTCTCGAACGTACTTTTATGGAGGCGTTCAAATTGCAGGGGACGCCCCTGAGGATCCAGTTTCGTACTGCGCACAACCCCTATGCGAGCAAGCTTTGAATACGATGGAACAAGGCGCCGCAGTATGTGTCGGATACTGTGTTGTGCGATGCAGAAAAAAGTTTGACACATCCCTAATCCACATCAACACAAGCAACGAGGTTTAACCATGAGCAACAAAGGGCAACTTCTACAAGACCCATTTCTGAACACATTGCGCCGGGAGCATGTTCCGGTATCCATTTATCTTGTGAATGGCATCAAACTCCAGGGGCAGATCGAATCCTTCGATCAGTATGTCGTGCTGCTGAAAAACACCGTGACGCAAATGGTTTACAAACACGCCATTTCCACCGTGGTGCCATCGCGGCCGATCGCGATCCAGCAGCAGGATAACGGCGAGGGCGGAAACTGAATGCCGTTGTGAGCCGGCAGCCAGTGCCGGCTGCGCCTGTTCGACATGTTTGAGCGGCCTGAAACCGGCGAACGGGCGATACTCGTTCAGTTGGATTTCGGCCAGGGCGCCATTGCGGAGTGCCTGTCCGAACTCCAACTGCTTGCGGTCAGTGCCGGTGCGGTTGTTCAGGCGGTTGTCCAGGGGCGGCGCGCAGCGCCGGATACGGCTCTATTTGCCGGCCGTGGCAAGGTTGCCGAGATTGGCGAGGCCCTGCGCGCTCACAGTGCGGACTTGGTGATCTTCAATCACGCCTTGTCGCCGGGGCAGCAACGCAACCTCGAACGTGAGTTGGCGTGCCGTGTCATCGATCGCACCGCGCTGATTCTCGATATCTTCGCGTTGCGCGCGCGCAGCCATGAAGGCAAGCTGCAAGTCGAACTGGCGCAGCTTCAGCATCTGTCGACCCGGCTCGTGCGCGGCTGGACCCACCTCGAGCGGCAAAAAGGCGGGATCGGTCTGCGCGGGCCGGGCGAGACCCAGCTTGAAACCGACCGCCGGCTGCTGGGCAATCGCGTCAAGCTGCTGAAGACGCGCCTTGCCCAACTGGAAAAGCAACGGCGGGTGCGGCGGCGCGCGCGCGAGCGGCGCGATGCGCTGTCCGTTTCCCTCGTCGGCTATACCAATGCGGGCAAATCGACGCTGTTCAACGCACTGACCAAGGCCGGCAGCTATGCTGCCGACCAGCTTTTCGCCACGCTCGATACGACCTCGCGCCGCTTTTATGTGGATGGCGGGAACGTTGTATTGTCCGATACGGTCGGATTCATTCGCGATCTGCCGCATGCCCTGGTGGCGGCGTTTCGTGCCACGTTGGAGGAAACCGCGCAGGCCGACGTGCTTTTGCACGTGGTCGATTCCGCCAGCGAGGATCGGAACGAGCAGATTGCGGCGGTGAATCGAGTCTTGGCCGAAATCGGCGCAGCGGACGTGGAGCAGATCATGGTTTGGAACAAGATCGACCTGACCCAGGCCGCGGCGGCGGTCGAGAGGGGTGAGTGTGATAAAATCAGGCGCGTTTTTTTGAGCGCGAGAACGGGCGAAGGGCTCGATCTTCTGCGGGGCGCGCTGGTCGAAACGGCGCATCGGATCGTCCATGCCGGCTGTATGCCGGAGGTCGTGGACAAGCTTCCAGTACAACAGGGATAACAGGCGTTCTCATGTCATTAAACGACCCGCGCTGGGGAGGCCAGGGCGACAAAGAGGATCGGGGTGGCCGCGGTGAAAACGGCCGTGGCGGCAAGCAAGGTCCTCCCGACCTGGAAGAAGTATGGCAAGACCTCAACCGCCGTCTTTCCGATCTGTTCGGCGGCGGTAAGCGCCAGAGGCGCGAAGGCGGCTCCGGGGGCGGCCGGCAGGGCGGCGGACCGGATATGCCGGGTTTTTCGTTCAAGCAGTTCGGCGGCGGTATCGGTGTTTTGATCGTGCTGATCCTGCTGATCTGGGCTGCGAGCGGCTTTTACACCGTCGATGCCAACCAGCGCGGCGTCGTGCTGCGCCTGGGCAAGTTCGTCGAAACGACCGAGCCCGGCTTGCATTGGCGTTTGCCCTATCCGCTGGAAAGCCATGAGATTGTCGATTTCACCGGCGTGCGCACGGTGGAGGTCGGCTATCGGACGTCGGAGCGGAACAAGGTATTGCGCGAATCGCTGATGCTGACTGATGACGAAAACATCATCAACATCCAGTTCGCCGTACAGTACGTGCTCAACAGCCCGGAAAACTACCTGTTCAACAACCGTGACCCGGACGACTCCGTCGCGCAGGCGGCGGAAACCGCGATGCGGGAACTGGTCGGCAAGAATCGCATGGATTTCGTGCTGTACGAGGGGCGCGAGGAAATTGCGGTGGCTGCACTGGCGCTGATGCAGCGCATTCTCGACCGTTACGAAACCGGCATCCAGATCAGCCGCGTGACGATGCAGAATGCCCAGCCGCCGGAGCAGGTGCAAGCCGCGTTCGACGACGCGGTAAAGGCCGGTCAGGATCGCGAGCGGCAAAAGAGCGAAGGCGAAGCGTATGCCAACGACGTTATTCCGCGTGCCCGCGGTACCGCGTCACGGCTCCTTGAAGAAGCCAGTGCCTACCGCGCGAAAGTCGTCGCCAACGCCGAGGGCGAAACCAAGCGTTTCAGTCAGGTGCTGGCCGAATATCGGCGTGCGCCGGACGTGACGCGCGAGCGCTTGTATATCGACACCATGCAGCAGGTTTTGTCCAACACCTCGAAGGTCATGATCGACGCCAAAGGGAACGGTAATTTGTTGTTCTTGCCGCTGGATAAGTTGCTTCATCCGGCTGCTGCGTCGGGAGCCGGTTCCTCCACTTCTTTGCCGACGCAGGAATCGCATGGCTCGTCCGTGCCGCCGAACAGCAGTACGAGCATCGATCAGCGTAATCGCGATCTGATGCGCAGCCGTGAGCGGGGAGAACGATAATGCGCGATAAAACGCCCTTGATCGGCAGTATTCTGCTGTTCGTCGTCATACTCGTTTCGATGTCGTTGTTCACTGTCGATCAGCGCGAATATGCGCTTGTCTTCCAACTCGGCGAAATCAAGAAAGTCATCGACAAGCCCGGCCTCAACGTCAAGATACCTCTGTTTCAGAACGTGCGTTATTTCGACAAGCGCATTCTGACCACGGATACGGTGGAGCCGGAGCGCTTCATCACCTCCGAGAAGAAGAACGTGCTCGTCGATCTCTTCTTCAAGTGGCGCATCATCGATCCGCAGTTGTATTACGAGTCGGTAGCCGGCGACGAGGCGCGTGCGCGCACTCGCTTGTCGCAAACGGTGAATGCCGGTTTGCGCGAGGAGTTCGGCAAGCGCACGGTGCACGACGTGGTGTCCGGTGCGCGCGATCAGATCATGGAAGACATGCGCACCAAGGCCGACCAGGATGCGCGCAAGATCGGCGTACAGATTCTCGATGTGCGCATCAAGCGGGTCGATCTGCCGACCGAGGTGTCCGATTCGGTATATCGCCGGATGGAGGCGGAGCGCAAGCGGGTCGCCAATGAGCTGCGCTCACAGGGTGCTGCCGAGGCCGAGAAGATTCGTGCCGACGCCGATCGTCAGCGCGAGGTGACCGTTGCCGAAGCTTACCGCGAAGCAGAGCAGATCAAAGGCGAGGGCGATGCCAAGGCGACCGCGATCTATGCCGACGCATTCGGCCAGAGCCCCGAATTCTATTCGTTCTATCGCAGCCTCGAAGCCTATCGTGGCAGTTTCGATGGCAAGGATGACGTACTTGTACTGGACCCGAGTTCCGATTTCTTCAAATACATGAAGAGCGCCGGAGGGGCGCGGAAAAATTAAATTTTCGATAGCCTTGATTTTTCGATGGTCAACTCACTGCTGACGGCTTTTGCGCTGATGCTGATCATCGAAGGCATTCTTCCCTTCGTCGCCCCTGCTGCCTGGCGGGAGACTTTTCTTCGCCTCGCTCAGATGGCCGATGGACAGATACGATTCATCGGCCTTTCCTCCATGCTGCTTGGCATGGTCTTTCTCTACGTTTTTCACTGAGCTTCCAACCATTTCCATGCGCTGGGTATTGCCGGACCATATTCAGGATGCGCTGCCCCCCGAGGCCGCCAGACTCGAAGCCTTGAGGCGGAAACTGCTCGACGTGTTCCGTGTTCGCGGTTACCAGTTGGTGATGCCGCCCATGCTCGAATACCTCGATTCGCTCGTGACTGGCGCAGGGCAGGATCTCCGCCTGCGCACCTTCAAGCTCGTCGATCAGCTTTCCGGCCGAACCATGGGCGTGCGTGCCGACATGACGCCGCAGGTGACACGCATCGATGCGCATCTGCTCAATCGTGGCGGTGTTTCGCGTCTGTGCTACTGCGGCAGTGTGCTGCATACATTGCCGTCATCGGTGACGGTGACACGCGAGCCGGTGCAGCTCGGTGCAGAGCTGTACGGCCACGCCGGGTTGGAGGCGGACATCGAAATTCTTCGCCTGCTTGCCGAAGTCATGCGGCAGGCGGATGTGCCGGCAACACGCATCGATATCGGCCACGTAGGCCTTTTCCATGCGCTCGCGGCGCGCGCCGGGTTGGCGCCGGAGCGCAAGGAAGCCTTGTTCGATTTGCTGCAGGCCAAGGATGTGCCGGGATTGCGCGCTGTGCTCGGCGATGTCGCCGAACCGGCACGTGCCGCGCTACTGCTGTTGCCGCAGCTTTATGGCGGTGCGGAAGTGATCGAGACCGCCGCACGGCAATTGCCGCGGGATATGCAGGTCGACGCCGCACTGGATGATCTGCGGCGTGTGGCACGCTCATTGGCCGATTTGCCGATCAGCTTCGATTTGGCCGATTTACGCGGCTATCACTATCACAGCGGTGTCGTCTTCGCCGCCTATGGCGGCAGCTCGCCCGCGGCCGTGGCACTCGGCGGCCGCTACGACCATGTAGGTCAGGCTTTTGGTCGCGCCAGGCCGGCGGCGGGGTTCAGCCTCGATCTGCGCGAATTGGCGTTGCGCGTGCCGGGTGGTCACGCTACTGCAAAAGGGATTCTCGCGCCGCTGCTGGACGATGCCGCACTCGCGGCGGCGGTCGATGAATTGCGCGCGCGTGGTGAGATCGTCTTGATTGCCTTGCCGGGGCATGATGGAACATGGCGTGAGGCCGGTTGCGACCGGCAGTTGATGTTGCACAACGGCCGCTGGACGGTCGAAGCGCTTCAAGAGGAATAAGCACGATGGCAAAGAACGTAGTGATCGTCGGCACACAGTGGGGCGACGAGGGCAAAGGGAAAATCGTCGATTGGCTGACCGACCATGCCAGCGGCGTGGTGCGCTTTCAGGGCGGGCACAACGCCGGCCATACGCTGGTGATCGGGCGCGACGAATACAAGCTCAACCTGGTGCCTTCCGGCATCGTGCGCGAGGGTGTCGCGTGCTACATCGGCAACGGCGTGGTACTCGACATTCACCATCTGCTGGCGGAAATCCGCACGCTCGAAGCAGGCGGCATCCAGGTTCGCGAGCGGTTGCGCATCAGCCCCGGCTGCCCGTTGATCCTTGGCTATCATTCCGCGCTCGACCGCGCCCGCGAGGCGGCCAAGGCTGCCGGCGACAAAATCGGCACCACCGGCAAAGGCATCGGCCCTACGTATGAAGACAAGGTCGCCCGCCGTGCATTGCGGGTGTACGATTTGTTCGATCGCGCCCGTTTTGCCGAGAAGCTGAAGGCCAACCTCGAATACCACAATTTCGTTCTCGTTCATCATCTCGGTGCCGAGGCGGTGGAATTCCAGGCGGTTTTCGATCAGGCCATGACCGATGCGGCGGAAATCCTGCCGATGGTGACCGACGTTTCCGCCGATCTGTACGCAATCAACAAGGCTGGCGGCAGTCTGCTGTTCGAGGGCGCGCAAGGTACCTTGCTCGATATCGACCACGGTACGTATCCCTTCGTCACATCGAGCAACTGTGTGGCGGGCCAGGCCGCGGCGGGCTCGGGTGTCGGCCCGGGGCGGCTGCATTACGTGCTTGGCATTACCAAGGCCTACTGTACCCGCGTTGGCGGCGGCCCGTTCCCGACCGAACTGGACATCGAAACCGCTGGTGCGCCAGGAACGCAGATGTCCGTCAAGGGGCGCGAGTTCGGTACCGTGACCGGGCGCAAGCGTCGCTGCGGCTGGCTTGACCTGGCGGCCTTGAAGCGCTCGATCATCATCAATGGCGTTACCGGGCTGTGCATCACCAAGCTCGACGTGCTTGACGGCTTGAATGAGCTGAAACTTTGCACCGGCTATCTGCTCGACGGCAAGCGGATCGATCTGCTGCCGATGGGGTCGGAGGAAGTGACGCGTTGCGAGCCGATCTACGAAATCATGCCTGGTTGGAGCGGTACGACTTTCGGCGCGCGCCGTTGGGATGCGCTGCCGCAGGAAGCGCGCGCCTATCTGCACCGGATCGAGGAAATCTGTGAGATTCCGATCGACGTGATTTCCACCGGCCCCGAGCGCGACGAAACTATCCTGCGCCGCCATCCTTTTGGTGCTTGAGCCGGTCTGATTCCCGCGTCACGTTGCCGTCGAGGTGAGAGTTTGCCGTAATCGGTATGCCAAATCGCTGCTGTGCCGGGTGACCGTGTGAGTCGAGGGGAAGCGTTGAACGGGAAGATGAGGCTCGGAAGTTGGCGCCGGCGCTTGTGCGGCGGGCTGTTGTTGCTCGCGTTGTTTTGCGCCATGCCGTGGGCGCGGGCCGATGTGCTGCTTTGGGAGGTCACGGGCGGTTCCGCGCCGGTCTGGCTTTTCGGTTCGGTGCATCTATGCCGGGCGGACTGTTTTCCATTGCCAAGGGCGGTCGAAGCGCGATTTTCCAAGGCCGCTGTCCTGGCGATCGAACTTGACCCGACACAGCCTGGAGTGGCTGCGGCGCTGTTTCAAAACGACGAGAGTGGCGGGGATCTGCGGTCCGATCTGAGCGAGGCCGAATGGGACCGCTTGAGGCGCCAACTCCAGGCTTTGGAAGTGCCGGAGTCGGCGATGGAAAATCTCACGCCGAATATCGCCAGCCTCATGGTGACGTTCGCGGCCGCGCAGCGGGTGGGGTTGCTCCCACTCTACGGGACGGATCTTCACTTTCTCGGTCGGGCAAAGAGGGGCGGTAAGCGCCTGGTGGAACTTGAGACGGTCGAGCAACAGGTTCGGGCGCTCAATGCCGGTAGCCGCGCCGATTCGCTAAATGGCTTGCGTGCCGTGATGGCAGCGGTGGACGACGGATCGTTGAACGAGATGCTCGAAGAGATGGTTGCTGCCTGGCAGACGGGCGATGCCGAACGCTTGGAGGAAATACTCCAGAAAGCGGAGCAGATCAGCGCCTCAAGCGAGTCATTCACAGAAGCGATGTACGCTCAGCGTAACCGCGCGATGAGTGAATCGATTGCCAGGCTGGCACGTAAAGGTGAGCCGGCTTTTGTTGTTGTTGGAAGCGGCCACCTCGTCGGTCGCGACTCGATTCCCGCGCTGCTTGCCCGGCAAGGCTTCAAAGTTCGTCAGCTAGAGACTTCCGCAAGACCGTAGCGGTGCCGGTATATGGGGCTGCGGGGGAACCGGAGAGGGGCGCCGTTGTTTTTTGGTCATTCAAACAAAAACCGCCGTTGAAAAACGGCGGTTTTTGTTCGTGCAGCAGCAACTGTGCAGGCCGCTGCGCGTGGTGCATCACATACGCGTGATCATCGCGTCGCCGAAGGCGGAGCAACTGACTTCGGTAGCACCTTCCATCAGGCGGGCAAAGTCGTAGGTAACGACCTTGTCACCAATGGCGGCTTCCATCGACTTGATGACCAGATCGGCCGCTTCCTTCCAGCCCATATGGCGCAGCATCATTTCGGCGGAAAGAATCAGTGAACCCGGATTGACCTTGTCGAGGCCGGCGTATTTCGGCGCGGTTCCGTGGGTGGCTTCGAAGCAGGCGTAGAAGTCGGAAATATTTGCGCCAGGAGCGATGCCGATGCCGCCGACTTGCGCCGCCAGCGCGTCGGAGATGTAGTCGCCGTTGAGGTTGCAGCAGGCGATCACGTCGTATTCGGCCGGGCGCAGCAGGATTTGCTGCAGGAAGGCGTCGGCGATGACGTCCTTGACGATGATTTCACGGCCAGTCTTCGGATTCTTGAACGCGCACCACGGGCCGCCATCCTTCTCCGTGGCGCCGAACTCGGTTTTGGCCAGTTCGTAGCCCCAGTCACGGAAGGCACCTTCGGTGAACTTCATGATGTTGCCTTTGTGCACCAGCGTGACGCTCTTGCGATCGTTCTCGATGGCGTACTTCATCGCGGCGCGCACCAGGCGGGTGGTGCCTTCCTTGGAAATGGGCTTGATGCCGATGCCGGAGGTTTCCGGGAAACGAATCTTGGTCACGCCCATTTCCTTTTGCAGGAAAGCGATGACTTTCTTCGCTGTATCCGTCTGTGCCTGCCATTCGATGCCGGCGTAGATATCCTCGGTGTTCTCGCGGTAGATGATCATGTCGGTCTTGGACGGATCCTTCAGCGGCGAGGGTACGCCCTTGAAGTAGCGAACCGGGCGCACGCACTGGTACAGATCGAGTTCCTGGCGCAGGGCAACGTTCAGGGAACGGATGCCGCCGCCGACCGGCGTCGTCATCGGGCCCTTGATGGAAACGGAGTATTCCTTCAGCGCGTCGAAAGTCTCCTTCGGCAGCCATTCGTCCGGGCCATACAGGCGGGTGGATTTTTCGCCGGCATAGACTTCCATCCCGTGAATTTTCTTTTTGCCGCCGTAGGCTTTCGCAACCGCCGCATCGATCACCTTGATCATGACCGGGGTGATATCGACACCGATGCCGTCGCCTTCGATGAAGGGGATGATCGGTTGGTCGGGGGTGGGCTTGCCAGGGACGATCTTTTGGCCGCCAGCGGGTACTTTGATCTTGGATTGGCTCATTCTTGCTCCCTCATGTGGATGGATTTCTGTAATGGCACTTCGACGAGTACGATCAGGGACAGTCGGAGCGGGCAGATCGCTGTCCATCAAATTGTCCTGCTGCGCACCGAGGCGGGATTATCGCCCAAATCCATGCTTGTCGAAAGCAAGCGGTGGCCGGCGGAGCAGTCTCCCGATGGTAGAATTCCACGCTGGCCGGCGGGGCGACAGGCGATCAATAACGAAATAATGCCGAACCACATGGCGCCCGCGATGGGGAGTAAAAAGGAGGAAACTGGATGGATATGCCCTCAGGGGAAAATCCGGTCGCAGAGGCGATCGCCGAGGCCTTGGTCGAAGGCTTCAACAAGCATTACCGGATTTTTCGCGGTACATCCCGGCGAGCAAAGGAGTTTTTCGAGGCTGCCGATTGGCGGGCGCAGTTGGACTCCGTGCGCGTGCGCGTACAGTTCTACGACGAGCGCGTGGAAGAGATGGTGGTGCGGCTGCATGAAGAATTCGATGCGGACTCGTTGGACGACACCACTTGGCAGCAGGTCAAAAATCACTACATCGGCATACTGATAAACCACAAGCAGCCGGAGTTGGCGGAAACCTTTTTCAATTCCGTGTGCTGCAAGATTCTGCACCGCACCTATTTCAACAACGACTATCTTTTTGCCCGCCCGGCGGTATCGACCGAGTTCATCGAGTCCTATCCGCCTGTGTATTCGAGTTACTACCCGCAGGATGGCGGTTTGCGCGCGACGATCAAGCGCGTGGTCGAGGATTTCGATTGGCAGAGGCCGTTCGAGGATCTGGATCGCGACGTGGACCACATCCTGCGTACCGCGTTGAGCCACATCGGCGCGTGGCCCGAGATGGAGGTGAATTGCCAGATCCAGGTGCTGTATTCGGCGTTCTACCGCAACAAGACCGCATACATCATCGGCAAAGGGGTCAACGGCTACCAGGAGTACCCCTTCGCGGTCGCGGTACGCCACAACGAACGCGGCTTGCTGTGCATCGACACCATTTTGCTCGACCCGTGGCGCATCTCTGTGCTGTTTTCGCTGTCGCGCGCTTATTTCATGGTGGATATGGAGGTGCCTTCCGGCTATGTCCAATTCCTGCGCTCGATCATGCCGAACAAGCCGCGTAGCGAGCTATACACGATGCTCGGTCTGGGCAAGCAGGGCAAGACCATGTTCTTCCGCGATCTCGTCGCCCATCTGCGCCATTCGAACGACCGTTTCATCATCGCGCCAGGCATTCGCGGCCTGGTGATGCTGGTGTTCACGCTGCCGTCCTATCCCTATGTGTTCAAAATCATCAAGGATGTGTTCGGCAGCTCGAAAAACATGGACCGTGCCACGGTCAAGCGTAAATACCTGATGGTGAAGCAGGTGGACCGCGTCGGCCGCATGGCCGATACGCTGGAGTTCTCCTATGCGGCCCTGCCGCTGTCGCGATTCCACCCCGAACTGCTCGATGAACTGCGCGCCCTGGCGCCTTCTTCGTTCGAAATCGAGGGCGATTCGGTCATCATCAAGCACTTCTACATCGAACGGCGCATGACGCCGCTCAATATCTATCTCGAACAGGCTGCGGACGACGATGTCGAGCACGCGGTGCGTGAATACGGCAATGCCATCCGCGATCTTGCCATCGCCAACATTTTCCCTGGCGACATGCTGTGGAAAAACTTTGGCGTTACGCGCTATGGCCGGGTCGTGTTCTACGACTACGACGAGATCGAGTACATGACCGACATGAATTTCCGCCGTATCCCGCCTGCGCCGTACGAGGAAATGGAAATGTCCAGCGAGGCCTGGTACTCGGCGGCGCCAATGGATGTTTTCCCCGAGGAGTTCGCCACTTTCCTGCTGGGTGCGCCGCGGGTGCGCAAGGCCTTCCTGAAGCATCACCGCGATCTGCTCGACCCTGCTTTCTGGCAAGGTGCGCAGGATGCTATCCGTAGCGGCAGGGTCGAGGATTTTTTCCCCTACCCGGCCGAACTGCGTTTTTGCAATCTTTTCGGCGGGACGCAGAAAGAGGCGCAGCAGGCGGCTTGAGGAGGGCTAGACGACGCTGACGGCGAGTGGCTGCCAGCCGAGTTCCAATATCCACGGTGTCGCGGTCTTTTCCAGCGCCGTGCGTATGTAGGGAACGGTCTGTGGCGGCAGCGCGCTGCGCTCGAACCAGTCCAGGTGGTCGCACTTCGCGGGTTCGAGAATGCGCGGTTCGCCTTGCCAGTGTGTCGCTCGAACGAAAAAGTCGATGCGATTGGTGTCGGACAGGCGATGGACTGCGCCGAGCCACGCCAGATCGGCGGTGGCGACGACAAGACCGGTTTCTTCGCGTATTTCCCTCACCGCCGCGGCCAGGATCGATTCGCCTGCCTCCACATGTCCGCCCGGCAGGCTGTACAAGCCGTCGAAAAATCCCGTGCCGGCGCGTCGCATGAGCAGAATGCGGCCATCTCGCTCGCAAAGGATGTGGACACCAGTTGGAATCCCCGTGTGCGGCATGCGCTTCAGTTCAGTGTTGGCCGGTGCTGCCGAAGCCGTTTCCGCCGCGCTCGCTGGTGTCGAAATCGTCTACGACGTTGAAGCCGACTTGCAGCACGGGTACGACAACCAACTGGGCGATGCGCTCCATTGGCTGGATGGTGAAGGTTTCGCGCCCGCGATTCCATACCGAAACGAAAATCTGCCCCTGGTAATCGGAATCGATCAGACCGACCAGGTTGCCCAGCACGATACCGTGCTTATGACCCAGGCCGGAGCGTGGCAGCACCATCGCGGCCAAGCCCCGATCTGCCAGGTGGATGGCCAGGCCGCTTGGAACAAGGGTTGTTTCGCCAGGGTGCAGCACGATGGACGCATCGACGCAGGCGCGCAGATCCAGGCCGGCCGCGCCGCTTGTCGCATAGGCCGGCGGTTGCGATTTGAGGCGAGGGTCGAGCAGTTTGACGTCGATGCGGTGCATGGTGGGATTCCTCTATTCAGGTAGCGGAAGCAGGGCGCGTGGATTGATCGAGCAACTCGGTCAGATGAGTGACGATATGCCGCGCCACCACCACTTTGTTCGCGGGTGGAAGCGGATGCCGTCCGTTGTCGTCATAGAGCACGACGGTGTTGTCGTCGCTTCCAAGGCTGTCGCCAACAAGGTTGCCGACCAACAGCGGCACGTTCTTCCTGCGTCGCTTGTTTTCCGCATAAGCGTCCAGATTCTGGCTTTCCGCCGCGAAACCGACACAGAACGGAGCGTCGGGCCGTGCCGCGACCTCCGCGAGAATGTCTGGGTTGGGTGTCAGGGTGAGCGTCATGTCCGCAGCGGTTTTCTTGACCTTGTGTTCAGCCGTTTGCAGTGGCCGGTAATCGGCTACGGCGGCTACGCCAATGAAAACATCGGTATCTGGCAGTGCGCTCATCACCGCGTCGTGCATTTCACGGGCGCTGTGTACGTCGATGCGGTGCACGCCAAGCGGTGTGGGTAGCGCCACCGGGCCGCTCACCAGGGTGACTTCGGCGCCGGCCTGGACGCAGGCTCGTGCCAAGGCATAACCCATCTTGCCCGAACTGGTGTTGGTGATGCCACGAACCGGATCGATCGCCTCGAAAGTGGGGCCTGCGGTCATGAGCACGTGACGGCCGGCCAGCCGCTTGGGAACGAAAAAGCCGGCTACGCGCTCGAGCAGTTCCGCCGCCTCTTCCATCCGCCCCATGCCGACTTCTCCACAGGCCTGATCGCCGGCAGCGGGGCCGAATATCGTGGCGCCATCCGCGCGGAGCAGCGCAAGGTTGCGCTGTGTGGCCGGATGTTCCCACATCTGGCGGTTCATTGCCGGTGCGACCATGAGCGGACAATCGCGGGCGAGACAGAGCGTGGAGAGCAGGTCGTCCGCGCGTCCGTGGACCAGTTTGGCGATGAAGTCGGCCGATGCCGGTGCGATCAGCACTGCGTCCGCGCTGCGGCTCAAATCGATATGGGCCATGTTGTTGCTCATGCGCGTGTCCCATAGATCGGTCCATACCGGATTGCCCGACAAGGCCTGGAACGTGATGGGCGTGACGAAACGTGCGCCAGCTTCGGTCAGTACGACATGTACGTCCGCGCCCGCCTTGCCCAGAAGGCGTACAAGCTCGGCGGCTTTATAAGCCGCCACGCCGCCCGTGACGCCCAGCACCAGTTTTTTTCCCAGCAGCGTAGTCATAGTGTTAATAAATACAGTTAAACTATTCCGGATCACGTCGAACGGAAACAATTCTATGGCAATCACCGACTGGCCCGAAGACGAGCGTCCGCGGGAAAAATTGCTGACGCGGGGGCCGCAGGCCTTGTCCGATGCCGAACTGCTCGCCTTGTTTCTGCGCGTCGGCATGCGCGGACAAAGCGCGGTCGATCTGGCTCGCCATCTGATCAGCCGCTTTGGTTCGCTGACTCGGCTGTGTAACGCTGCGGCCGAGGAGTTCGTCGCCGTTCCCGGCATGGGGTTGGCGAAGTATGCCCAACTACAGGCGGTGATGGAACTGGCCCGCCGCGCATTGGGTGAGCGCATGGCCAGGCGCGATGTATTCGATTCGCCCGAAACGGTGCGCGAGTGGCTGCGCTTGCGTCTGGGGCATCTGCCCCATGAGACTTTTTGCGTGGTTCTGCTCGATGCGCGCAACAACCTGATCCATGCTGTCGACCTGTTTCGCGGCACGCTTACGCAAACGAGCGTCTACCCGCGTGAAGTGGTCAAGCTCGCCCTTGCCCACAATGCCGCGGCGGTGATCTTTGCCCATAATCATCCTTCCGGCGCAGCCGAACCCAGCACCGCAGACAAAGTCCTGACCGATACGCTGAAAGGCGCGCTTGCTTTCGTGGATGTGCGTGTACTCGACCACTTCATCGTTCCCGCCTACGGTGCTCCGGTTTCCTTTGCAGAGCGCGGCCTTATCGCGTAGAACCTTATCGCGTAGAAGATAAGACGATGTTTTGGCTTGCGCTCCTGTCGGAAAGTGCGGTATATTCGAAATCTTTTCGCAAACAGAATTCCCTGGAGCACCGCATGGCTCGCGTCTGCCAAGTAACCGGTAAAGCACCGATGGTGGGAAATAACGTTTCTCACGCCAACAACAAAACCAAGCGCCGCTTTCTGCCCAACCTGCAAAATCGCAGGTTCTGGAGCGAAAGTGAAAACCGTTGGATTCGTCTTCGCGTTTCCAATGCGGGGCTGCGTACTATCGACAAGAGAGGCCTCGACGTCGTCGTCGCCGAGCTTCGCGCCCGCGGCGAGAAACTGTAATCGCGCGGCACTGATCCGCCCGCAATCGAACGGAGAGAATCATGGCCAAAGGCGCCCGAGAACAGATCAAGCTGGAGTCGACCGCTGGTACCGGTCATTTCTATACAACTTCGAAGAACAAGCGCACAACGCCGGAGAAGTTGGAGTTCAATAAATACGACCCGGTTGCGCGCAAGCACGTCCCGTATAAGGAAATCAAGCTCAAGTAGCTTGCAGCGAGGGTTGTACAGCGATAGCTGCAGCCCCTTTGTTCATTCGAGGGGGTGACGGAAAAGGAAAAGGCCGCCGATGTTCTGGCGGCCTTCTTTATTTTTAATCCAGTGACGCCCGGTGAGCGTCAATCCTCCACAGGCCAATCAGGCCTTTTGAATGTTCGAAGCTTGCTTACCCTTCGGCCCCTGCGTGACTTCGAAGGAGACCTTTTCGCCTTCCTTCAGAGTCTTGAAGCCGTTCATGTTGATGGCAGAGAAATGCGCGAACAGGTCTTCGCTGCCATCATCCGGGGTAATGAACCCGAAACCCTTGGAGTCATTGAACCATTTGACAGTGCCAGTTGCCATATTGCTTTAATCCTTAAAGTGTTACTGTGTACAGATCGCCTCTCCAGCCAACGCATTAATACAGTACTGCACGAACGAATCGGGACTGCCCAGTTTGGACTGAGTATCTCTCCGCGCTGTAGCAAAACCGGCGCGTTCGCAATCTCGCACGCTGGAACGCCTAGTTTTTACGCATTTGTCCGCACAGCGTCAACGATTTATTTTCATACGCCCATTATCCGCTGTGCTTTTTTGCCACGCTGGCTTGGCGCTAATGCATAGCAGGTGGGCCTGCCCCGTTGCCAGGGAGTGTGGTTCCGGCTGGGAGGGGGTGTTGCATTTTGGTCAGACTGACCCCAAATAGAGAAGGAAAAGCGGTGTGTTGCACTCTGTTTTCGCTTGATTAGAATGGTTCGCATGGCCACGCACAAACAAGACGAACTTGTACTGGAAGCACAGCGCGCACGCGTCAGCTCGCCGCCGCTCTATAAGGTACTTTTACTCAACGACGATTTCACGCCGATGGACTTCGTGGTCGTCGTGCTGCAAAAATATTTTGGCATGGACCGCGAACGGGCCACGCGGGTCATGCTCCAAGTTCACAGAGAGGGTATGGGGATATGCGGTGTCTTTCCCCGGGACATCGCAGCGACCAAAGTGGAGCAGGTTATCTCCTTTGCCCGTCAGCACCAGCATCCGCTGGCCTGCGTGATGGAGGAAAACTGAATGATTGCGCAAGAGCTTGAAGTTAGCCTGCATATGGCCTTCGTCGAGGCGAGGCAGAAGCGCCACGAATTCATTACGGTGGAGCACCTGCTGCTTGCGTTGCTTGACAACCCGTCTGCGGCAGAGGTTTTGCAGGCGTGCGCGGCGAACCTGGATGAATTGCGTCGGGAACTGACCAATTTCATCAATGAGCACACACCGAAGATCGAGGGTAGCGAGGAAATCGATACGCAGCCGACGCTTGGCTTTCAGCGTGTCATTCAACGGGCGATCCTGCACGTCCAGTCCTCGGGCAAGAAGGAAGTCACCGGCGCCAACGTGCTGGTGGCGATTTTTGGCGAGAAGGATTCACATGCGGTGTATTTCCTCCAGCGGCAGAATATTTCCCGTCTGGATGTGGTGAATTTCATTTCCCATGGAATCGCCAAGACACAGCAGCAAGGGCAGGGGGCGGCCGCTGCCGGGCGGAACGAATCCGAGCAGAGCGAGCAGGAGCAGGATGACAAGTCGGCGGGTGGCGCACTGGAGAACTACACCCAGAATCTGAACCAGCAGGCCTTGATCGGCAAGATAGATCCGTTGATCGGGCGTGAGAAGGAAGTGGAACGCGTCATCCAGACCCTGTGCAGGCGGCGCAAAAACAATCCGCTGCTGGTAGGTGAGGCGGGCGTGGGTAAAACGGCGATCGCCGAGGGGCTGGCGCATCGTATCGTGGAAGGGCGCGTGCCGGAGATTCTCGAAGATGCGCAGGTATTCGCGCTCGATATGGGGGCCTTGCTTGCGGGGACGAAGTACCGCGGCGATTTCGAGCAGCGCCTGAAGGCGGTGCTGAAACAGCTTGTCGAAAATCAGGGGGCGATTCTCTTCATCGACGAGATCCACACCCTGATCGGCGCCGGTGCGGCTTCCGGCGGTACGCTGGATGCGTCCAATCTGCTCAAGCCGGCGCTTGCCACGGGACAGTTGAAGTGCATCGGCGCCACGACGTATAACGAGTTCCGCCAGATCTTCGAAAAAGACCACGCGTTGTCGCGGCGCTTCCAGAAAATCGATGTACTGGAACCTTCCGTTTCCGAAACGGTGGAAATCCTGAAAGGGTTGAAGAGCCGTTTCGAGGAGCACCACGGCGTCAAGTATTCCAGTTCGGCGCTGGCCAGCGCGGCGGAATTGTCGGCCAAGTACATCAACGACCGCCACCTGCCAGACAAGGCGATCGACGTGATCGATGAAGCGGGCGCGGCCCAGCGCATTCTGCCGAAGTCGCGGCAGAAGAAAACCATCGGCAAGGGCGAGATCGAGGACATTGTCGCCAAGATCGCACGTATCCCGCCGCGCAGCGTGTCCAACGATGACAAGGCTGCGTTGAAAACCTTGGACCGCGATCTGAAAAACGTCGTCTTTGGCCAGGGTGAGGCCATCGATGCGCTGGCGCAGGCCATCAAGATGTCGCGCTCCGGTCTGGGTAATCCGCAGAAACCGATCGGTTCGTTCCTGTTTTCCGGGCCGACCGGGGTGGGCAAGACCGAAGTCGCTCGTCAGCTCGCCTACACCTTGGGCATCGAGCTGGTGCGTTTCGACATGTCCGAGTACATGGAGCGCCATGCGGTCAGTCGCCTGATCGGGGCGCCGCCGGGTTACGTCGGTTTCGACCAGGGCGGATTGTTGACCGAGCAGATCACCAAGAAACCGCACTGCGTGCTGTTGCTCGACGAAATCGAGAAAGCGCACCCGGATATCTACAATATTCTGCTGCAGGTCATGGATCACGGCACGCTGACCGACAACAACGGACGTCAGGCCGATTTCCGTAACGTCATCGTGATCATGACGACCAATGCCGGCGCGGATGCGATGCAGAAGCTGGTGATCGGTTTTTCCGCCAAGCGTGAAACGGGCGACGAAATGGCCGAGATCAAGCGCATTTTCTCGCCGGAGTTCCGCAACCGGCTCGACGCCATCATTTCCTTCAAGGCGCTCGACAACGAAGTCATCCTGCGCGTGGTGGACAAGTTCCTCATGCAGTTGGAAATGCAACTCCACGACAAGAAAGTGGACGCGCATTTCAGCGACGACTTGAAAGCGTGGCTGGCGGAAAAAGGTTTCGATCCGGCAATGGGCGCGCGGCCGATGGCGCGTTTGATCCAGGATACGATCCGTGCCGCGCTGGCCGACGAGCTGTTGTTCGGCCGTCTGGTCAATGGTGGCAAGGTTACGATCGATTTGGACGACGAGAGCAAGGTCAAGCTGGTGTTCGACGAAACGGAGCCTGTTCCTGCCTGAATCCGATCCAGGTAGTGTGATTTTTGTTTCAGGCCGTACCCGGCGTCGCTTCGGCGACTGTGGCTACAATATCGATGCCCGGAAGTGTTCTTCCGGGCATCACTTTTTTATCGCTTGCGGGAAATTCCATGTCGATCATACAAACAGCCGATCTTTGCGACGCCAATGAAGACAAAGTGAGCGTTGTCGCTCCGATGTTCCGCAGCTTTGGTGGGCGCTCCGCTTTCGGCGGGCCGATCGCCACATTGAAACTGTTCGAAGACAACGCCCTTGTGCGCAAGACGCTCGAATCCCCTGGCAAGGGGCGTGTGCTCGTGGTCGATGGCGGCGGGTCGATGCGCTGTGCGCTTGTCGGCGACCAACTGGGTGCGCTTGGCGTCGAGAATGCCTGGGCCGGTATCGTTGTGTATGGCTGTATCCGTGACTCGAAGGCCTTGTCTGGCATGGATATCGGTATTTTCGCCCTTGGCACCAACCCGAAAAAATCGATCAAGCGCAACGTCGGCGAAATCGATATCCCTGTGAGCTTTGGCGGCGTGACTTTCGTGCCGGGCCATTACCTTTATGCCGATGAGGATGGTGTCATCGTCTCGGCCGCCGCGCTTTGTTGAGAACGGAATGCGCATATGAAATACGGTGAGTTCGATACCGCTTCCTTGATGTTCATTACCCAGCGCCCGGAGATCGTGTTCGAGCGCGGTGAGGGTTCCTGGCTTTTCGATTCGCAGGGCAAGGCTTATCTCGATTTTGTTCAGGGATGGGCCGTGAACTGCCTGGGGCATTCACCGCTGGAGATTCGCGATGCGCTGATGCGCCAGGCCGGCACACTGATCAATCCAAGCCCGGCCTTTTACAACGGACCGATGATCGAGCTGGCGGGCCTGCTGAGTGCGAACTCCGGTTTCGAGCGGGTATTTTTTGCCAATACCGGCGCCGAGGCCAACGAAGGTGCGATCAAGCTCGCGCGCAAGTGGGGGCGGCTGCACCGCGACGGTGCATACGAGATCATCACGTTCGAGCATTCTTTTCATGGCCGCACCCTGGCTACCATGTCCGCCTCCGGCAAGGCTGGCTGGGATACCCTGTTTGCGCCGCAGGTGCCCGGTTTCCCGAAAGCGGCATTGAACGACATCGAGTCGGTGAAAGCATTGATCGGCGCCAGGACCGTGGCGGTCATGCTGGAGCCGGTGCAGGGCGAGGGCGGTGTGATCCCGGCCACGCCCGAGTTTTTGCATGCGCTGCGGGCGTTGACGCAGGAGCATGGCCTGCTGTTGATCGTCGACGAGGTGCAGACCGGCATGGGGCGCACCGGCCGCCTGTTTGCCTACCAGCATGCCGGCATCAAGCCCGACATCATGACTTTGGGCAAGGGAATCGGTGGCGGCCTGCCGTTGTCGGCGCTGCTGGCACGCGAGGAAGTGTGTTGCTTCGAGGCGGGCGATCAAGGTGGCACCTACAACGGCAATCCGTTGATGACGGCTGTTGGCGCGGCGGTGATGCGGCGTTTGATTTCCCCTGGCTTTCTGGATGGCGTGGTCGCGCGCGGCAATTATCTGGCGATGCGTTTGCAGGAATTGAGCGCCCGGCATGGCTTGGGCGGTGAGCGTGGCTCAGGTCTGCTGCGTGCGTTGGTGCTCGACCGCGACTGTTCGGCCGATATCGTCAAGGTAGCGCGGGAGGCTGCGCCGACAGGGTTGTTGCTGAACGGGCCGCGCCCCAATCTGTTGCGATTCATGCCGGCGCTGACGGTGACCGAGGTGGAGATAGACGCAATGGTCGACATTCTCGACCAGTTGCTGAAAGCTTGAGCGCCGACGTTTGCTGAATCCCGGTCGGCAATTGGAATCGACTGGCGTTGTTGATACCGGCGGGTTGACGTTGACGTCAACGGCGCTTATGTTGCCGGCCACGCGTTCGATGATGAACGACAGCACAAGGAGCGAAAGATGCAGATAGAAAATGGAGTGTTCCTCGTCACGGGTGGCGGTTCGGGGCTGGGCGCGGCAACGGCGCGCATGCTGGTGGAAGCGGGCGGCAAAGTCGTGCTCGCCGACGTCAACCGGGAAACTGGCGAGGCGCAGGCAGCCCAGTTGGGCGCGGCGGCGGCTTTCATTGCCACTGATGTGACCGACGAGGCGAGCGCGAAAGCGGCGGTCGATCGGGCGGTATCCGGCTTTGGCGGTTTGAATGGCCTTATCAACTGCGCAGGCGTCGCGCCGGCGGAGAAAGTGCTTGGCCGCGAAGCGCCGCACAAGCTGGAATCGTTCGCCCGCACGGTGAATATCAATCTCATCGGCGTATTCAATATGATTCGACTGGCCGCCGATGTAATGAGCAAGGCCGCGGCGAACGCAGGCGGGGAGCGTGGCGTGATCGTCAGTACCGCCTCGGTGGCCGCGTTCGACGGGCAGATCGGTCAGGCGGCCTATGCCGCATCCAAGGCAGGTATCGTCGGGCTGACCTTGCCTGCGGCACGGGAGTTGTCTCGCTTCGGTATTCGTGTCATGACCATTGCGCCCGGCATCATGGAAACGCCGATGTTGGCCGGCATGCCGCAAGAGGTGCAGGACTCGCTGGGCAAGATGGTGCCGTTCCCGTCCCGCCTGGGGCGCCCCGCAGAGTTTGCCGCACTGGTGCGCCATATCATCGAAAATGCCTATCTCAATGGCGAGGTGATTCGCCTCGATGGCGCGATTCGCATGGCTGCCAAGTGAGGCGCTGCCAACCTTGTTGCAAGCCGCTACCGAATGGAAAGGTAGCGGCCGGGAAATAGCCCGCTATATAGATAGCAGGCGAAAAGAAAATCGGCAGAGAGGGCGCGGCGTGCTTTTGTCCGCGTTTGCCCGCGTGCGGGGGAAATGTGCTACAAGAGCGATTCCCCCATGCGCGATCGGACTTTGCTACATGGTCTGGCCGCGGCTTCCCTTGCCGATGAAAACTGCTGACTTGCCTGCTTCTGCCACAGCCGATAGGGGCTGTGACTGTTACCACTGTGGTTTGCCGGTTCCCGCGGAAACCAGCCATTACGTCCAGATCGACAGCCAGCCCCGGCGCATGTGTTGCGTCGGCTGCGAGGCAGTGGCGCGCTCCATCGTCGATAGCGGATTGACCGACTATTATCGCCACCGCGATGCCATGCCGGAAAGTCGCCGTGAGGCGATGCCGCAGGAGTTGCAGGAACTGGGTCTGTTCGACCATCCGGATTTCCAGAAAAGCTTTGTTCACCCGGTAGGCGAGCACGAGCGCGAAGCCGCGCTGATCCTCGAAGGCATTACCTGTGCTGCATGCGTATGGCTCAACGAGCGGCATATCTCGCAGCAGGATGGCGTTTCGGCGGTTGACATCAATTACGCTACCCGCCGTGCGCGGGTGCGTTGGGACGAGCGCCGGACCAAGCTTTCCGACATCCTCGCGGCGGTGCAGGCCATCGGCTACCGCGCCTATCCCTACGATGCCGAGCGTTCCGAACAGATCGCCCACCGCGAGCGGCGTTCGATGCTATGGCGCGTGTTCGTTGCCGGCTTCGGCATGATGCAGGTGATGATGTATGCCATTCCGGTCTATCTGGCCGGCGATGGCGACATGACGCCCGATATCGAACGGATGATGCGTTGGGCCAGTCTGTTGCTGACGCTTCCCGTGGTGTTCTATTCCGCCGCGCCTTTTTTTCACCGCGCGCTGCGCGATTTCCGTCTGCGCCGATTGGGGATGGATGTACCGGTCGCCATCGGCGTCGGCAGTGCTTTCGCCGCCAGCGTGTGGGCAACGCTGAGCAATGGGCCGGAGGTGTATTTCGACTCGGTGACGATGTTCGTCTTCTTCCTGCTCGGCGGACGTTACCTCGAAATGCTCGCGCGCCAGAAAGCAACGCGCGGTGTCGAGGAATTGGGCAAAGTGCTACCCGCGTTCGCCGAGCGATTGTCGGACCGGCAGGCGATGACGACCGAGCGTGTGCCGGTTTCACAACTGTTGCCCGGCGATCTGGTGCGAGTACGGCCGGGCGAAGTGATTCCCGCCGATGGCGTTGTCGTCGATGGCCATGGTGAAACCAACGAGGCATTGCTGACCGGCGAGAGCCGGCCTGTGGCAAAGATGCCTGGTGCCGCGCTCACCGGCGGCAGCATCAATATTTCCAGTCCGCTGGTATTTCGCGTCGACCATGTGGGTGACGAGACCCGGCTGGCGGCGATTCGCCGTCTGATGGAACGCGCGGCAACCGAAAAGCCGCGAGTCGCGGCGTTGTCCGATCGCGTGGCGGCGGTTTTCATCGTCACGCTGCTTGTTCTTGCGGTGGCGACAGGTATTGCCTGGTACTTCATCGACCCGCAGCGGGCGCGTTGGGTTTTCGTCTCGGTGCTGGTCGTGGCTTGCCCATGTGCGTTGTCCCTGGCAACGCCAACGGCGCTGACGGTCGGTACCGATGCGCTTGCCCGTCTGGGTGTGTTGGTGACGCGGGGGTACGCCATCGAAACGTTGGCCAAGGCCAATCATTTCGTTTTCGATAAAACCGGCACCCTGACTTATGGGCGCATGACGCTCGAGGAGGTCTTGCCTCTGGGCGAAATTGGCGATGCAGCCCTGCGTGCCTTGGCCGCTGCGCTGGAGCAGGGTTCGGAACATCCGGTTGCCGCAGGTCTGCGCGAAGGTGCCGGCGATGCGCCGTTGCCGCTGGTGGGCGAGGTGGTGGCTTGTACCGGCGACGGTATGAGCGGACGTGTCGACGGACGAACGCTGTGGATTGGCCGTCCGGCGTTTGTCGCCACGCATATCGGGCAGCCATTGCCGGCGCAGTTGGCAGAGCTTGAAGCGCGCGGAGGAACGGTTGTCGCATTGGGTGCGGAGGGGGTCTGGCTGGGCTTGTTCCGTCTGGCGGATACGTTGCGTGTGGAAGCACAGGAATTGACGACCCGGCTTGCAACTGAGCACGTCCGCATGACGGTGCTGTCGGGTGATGCGCCGGCCGTCGTCGCCAGGGTGGCGCAAAAGCTCGGTATCGAAGATGCACATGGAGGCATGACACCGCAAGGCAAGCAAGCCTTCATCGCTGATTTGCAGCAGCGCCCGGGAGCCGTCATTGCCATGGTCGGCGATGGCGTGAACGATGCCCCCGTGTTGGCGCAGGCGCACGTTTCGGTAGCGATGGGGGGCGGGACGGATCTTGCGCGCAATCAAGCCGACATTGTGTTGTTGAGCGAAAATCTGGCCAGCCTCGGTCGAGGTATCGATCTGGCGCGAAGAACGCTGCGTGTCATCCGGCAAAACCTGTGGTGGTCCTTTGCTTACAATTTCACCTCGGTTCCCCTGGCGATGGCCGGCTTGGTGACACCATGGATGGCGGGTATCGGTATGGCCGGCAGTTCGCTGCTGGTTGTGCTGAACGCGATGCGCCTGCAGCGCGGGCAGCGCTAATGTTGAAGATAGAGGGAAGCCTGTAGATGGAAAGTCTGTATTTGTTGATTCCGCTCTCCGTTGTCCTGGTTTTCATCATCGGCGCGGTTTTTTGGTGGTCACTGCGGCATGGGCAGTTCGATGACCTCGAAGGGCCCGCCTACCGGCTGCTGCTGGATGACCGTGACGAACCCCCCGTTTCTGCGCAAAAGGGCCAAACAGAGCGCGTTTCCGCAGATGTGGATGACCCTCCCGAGCCGGAAGTGAAATGACTAACTTTTGATACAAGTCAAAGTCTTCTTTTCGCGAAAAGGCATACTCCGCACATGGTTTTCGCCTGACGGGTGGAACAGCAGCCCGGAAGGGGAAAAGTAGGATGTCTCGTCTCTCTGTTGGGGTTGGGGGGTGCGCTCAAAAAGCGCCCCCTTTTTTTTTGCCCCGATTGATAGCGTCGTCGTGAATTACAGCGGCGACATGCTTTCAAGCACTGTGGTAGTGCAATACAATGTTGATCTGTATCAAATTGCGTAAACGTGTCCGGGGTATCCTACCGCGAACCAAAGTTCAGGCCGCAATTTGTAGTCGAATTGGTTTTACAAGGGGTTTTTAACTAAGAGGTGACTCACATGCAATCGCAAGCGACTTATAACTACAAAGTCGTGCGTCAGTTCGCCATCATGACGGTGGTGTGGGGCATTGTAGGCATGCTTGTCGGCGTCATCGCCGCGGCACAGCTCGTGATGCCGGAACTGAATGTCCACGAATGGCTCAGCTACGGCAGGCTACGCCCGCTACATACCAACGCGGTAATTTTTGCGTTTGGCGGTAGTGCATTGTTTGCCACCTCCTACTACGTCGTACAGCGCACCTGTCACACAAGGCTGTTCGCGCCTGGGCTGGCCAGCTTCACGTTCTGGGGTTGGCAACTCATCATCGTGCTCGCCGCGATTACCTTGCCGCTCGGTTTCACCACCGGCAAGGAATACGCCGAACTCGAATGGCCGATCGACATCATGATCGCCGTCGTGTGGGTATCGTACGCCATCGTGTTTTTCGGCACGATCGGTACGCGCAAGGTTTCCCACATCTACGTCGCCAACTGGTTCTACGGTGCATTCATCATCGCGGTAGCGCTGCTGCACATCGTCAATAGCTGCGAGATTCCGGTCAGCCTGACGAAGTCCTACTCGTGCTACCCCGGTGTGCAGGACGCCATGGTCCAGTGGTGGTACGGCCACAATGCGGTGGGTTTCTTCCTTACCGCGGACTTCCTTGGCATGATGTACTACTTCGTGCCGAAGCAGGCCGAGCGCCCGGTGTATTCCTATCGCCTGTCCGTGGTGCACTTCTGGGCGCTGATCTTCACCTACATGTGGGCGGGCCCGCACCACTTGCACTATACGGCGCTGCCTGATTGGGCGCAGTCCGTCGGCATGCTGTTCTCCTTGATCCTGCTGGCTCCGTCCTGGGGTGGCATGATCAACGGCATCATGACCCTGTCCGGCGCGTGGCACAAACTGCGCACCGACCCTATCCTGAAGTTCCTGATCACCTCGCTGTCCTTCTACGGCATGTCGACCTTCGAAGGGCCGATGATGTCGGTGAAAACAGTCAACGCGCTGTCGCACTACACCGACTGGACAGTCGGCCACGTCCACTCCGGCGCATTGGGCTGGGTGGCGATGGTTTCCATCGGATCGGTTTACTTCCTGCTGCCGCGCCTGTACGGCAAAACCGAGATGTACAGCGTGAAACTGATCAACACCCATTTCTGGATCGCGACTGTCGGCATCGTGCTCTACATCGCCTCGATGTGGATCGCCGGCGTGATGCAAGGGATGATGTGGCGCGCTACCAACCCGGATGGCACGCTGACCTATGCGTTTGTCGAAAGTGTCAAGAACAGCTATCCCTTCTGGGCTATCCGGCTTGTCGGCGGCGTGTTGTTCCTCTGCGGCATGTTGGTCATGTGCTACAACATGATCAAGACGATTGCCGGCCAGAAAGCATACGACGCACCGGTTCTCGCACCTGCGGCCGCTCACGCCTCAGCGGAGATATCCAACATGAAACACGACAGCATCGAGCGGAGCGTTTTTCTGATGATCGTTCTGACCCTGCTCACAGTGAGTGTGGGGGGGTTGGTCGAAATCGTTCCGCTGTTCTTCCAGAAGTCGACCACGACCGCGATCGACCAAAAGGGCAATAAGCTCGACGTCAAGCCTTATGATGCTCTTCGCCTTGCCGGGCGTGATATCTACATTCGTGAGGGTTGCTATAACTGCCATTCGCAAATGATTCGTCCGTTCCGTGCGGAAACCGAGCGCTACGGGCATTACTCCGTGGCTGGTGAATACATTTACGACCATCCGTTCCAGTGGGGGTCGAAGCGGACCGGTCCGGATCTCGCTCGCGTCGGGGGGCGCTATTCCGATGAATGGCATCGTGCTCACCTGCGTAATCCGCGTGACGTCGTGAGCGAGTCGAACATGCCCGCCTATCCATGGCTGGATCGGCCGGTCAGCAGTCTCGATATCGAAGCCAAGATGCGCGCGCTGAACAAGGTCGGCCTGCACAAGTACAGCGATGAAGACATCGCTGGCGCACGTGCCGCCCTCAACGAAAAGACCGAACTGGACGCAGTGGTCGCGTATCTGCAAGGCATGGGTCTCGCGTTGAAAACTGTGAGGTAAGGGCGAAAGGAGCGCGTCGTGGATTATCTCAACGAATTTCGCAGCATCATCGCAGTCCTGTCGCTGCTGTGTTTTTTATGTATTTGCGTCTGGGCTTACAGCAAGCATGCGAAATCCGGCTTCGACGAAGCGGCGCGCCTGCCTTTGACCGATGACGACGATCTGCCGGTCGAACGCGACCGGCAAGAACAGGAAGGGAAAACAAATGGCTGACTTTGTTAGCGGATTTTGGAACGTGTATGTGATGGGCCTTGTGGCCCTGAGCTTGCTGTTCTGTGTCTTCATTTTGGCGATAAACATGACCCGGCATGAAGGGCCGGTCGAACTGCATGGTCACGTGTGGGACGAAAACATCGCCGAGTACAACAACCCTTTGCCTCGGTGGTGGCTGTATCTCGCCTGGGGGACGGTGATCTTTTCCGTCGCCTATCTGGTGATCTATCCCGGTTTTGGTAACCACCAGGGCTTGTATCGCTGGAGCGAGGTTAGCCAGTACGAGGCGGAAATGAGTGCGGCCGACAAGACTTACGGGCCGATTTTCGACAAGTATCTGGGGCAGGACCTGCTTACGGTAGCGGCTGATCCGCAAGCGAATGCCATGGGAGAACGCTTGTTCCAGACCTACTGCGCTCAGTGCCATGGCGCCACGGCGGAGGGCTCCAACACCCAGGGCTTTCCCAATCTGACCGACGATGATTGGAAGTGGGGGGGCGATCCGGAAACCATCAAGGCGACCATATCGGAAGGCCGGATAGGGGTGATGACGCCGTTTGGTAAAGAGCTTGGTCCAGAAGGCGTAAAGGATGCAGCCAACTACGTCCGTTCCCTGTCCGGTTTGCCGAACGACTCCTTGCGTGCTCAGCGCGGCAAGGAATTGTTTGTACAGAACTGCGTGGTCTGCCACGGCGAGGATGGCAAGGGCAATACCATGCTTGGCGCGCCGAATCTGACCGACAGCGTATGGCTATATGGCTCGTCCGAAGCCGCGATCACTGCAACCATTACAAATGGCCGTACCAACCAGATGCCTGCATTCAAGGATTTCCTTGGCGACGCAAAAGTGCATCTGCTGAGTGCCTATGTAATTAGCCTTAATAAAAAGAACTGATTCCACCAAAACCCCCCGGGAATGTCCGGGGGGTATCATATGCAGATTGCCGATAAGTTTTAGTAGAGCGATCATGTTATGAATAGTTTGACCCCACCCCCTGAGCCTGCGGGTTCTACGCCTCCCCCCCAGACGGGGACTTCATTGTTTGCTGCGCATCAGAAAGTGTACATGCGTGCAGTGAGCGGTGTTTTTGCCAAATGGCGTTGGGTGTTGGTTTGGTTTACACAACTGCTTTTTTACGGGCTGCCCTGGTTGACGTGGAATAACCGGCAGGCTGTTTTGTTTCATATCGTAGACCGTAAGGCCTATATTTTCGGCTGGGTTTTCTGGCCGCAGGATGCGCTTTTTCTGGCACTTCTGCTGATTATTTCGGCGTATTCCTTATTCTTTTTTACGGCAGTTGCTGGTCGGTTGTGGTGTGGGTACGCCTGTCCGCAGACGGTATACACCGAAATTTTCATGTGGATAGAAGAAAAAATAGAAGGTAACCACATTCAGCGAGCGAAGCTCGACAAGCAACCGCTGGGGCCGAGAAAGTTCGCATTGAAAAGCGTCAAATACGCGATTTGGGCAATTGTTGCGCTATGGACCGGCTTTACCTTTGTCGCCTATTTTTCGCCACTCGACGATCTGTTGAGGGCCGCGACCACATTCAGTTTTGGCCCTTGGGAATTGTTCTGGATCATTTTCTACGGCTGCTTTACCTATGCATTTGCCGGGGTGCTGCGCGAGCAGGTGTGCAAGTACATGTGTCCCTACGCACGCTTTCAGGGCGTGATGTTCGATCCCAATACCCTCGTCATCACTTACGATGAAGAGCGTGGTGAGCCGCGCGGTGCGCGCAAAAAGGGGATAGCGCCGAAATCGATCGATAAAGGCGATTGTGTGGACTGCGGTATTTGCGTGCAAGTCTGTCCGACCGGCATCGATATTCGCGAAGGGCTGCAGTACGAATGTATCGGTTGCGCGGCCTGTATCGATGCGTGCGATCAGGTCATGGACAAAATGGACTATCCGCGCGGCCTGATTCGCTATACGACTGAAAATGCGATGAAGCAGCATTGGGGGAGCAAGGATATTTTCTCCCATGTTTTGAGGCCGCGTACGCTGATTTACAGCGTCATCCTTATTCTCTTCTGTTCCGGTTTTGCATGGGGACTGGCGACACGTAACCTGATGCGTGTCGATGTCATCCGCGATCGGGCAACGCTGGGGCGGGAACTCAGTGACGGCCGGATCGAGAACGTTTACCGTCTGCATTTGATGAATATGACGGAGCGTGCGCGGGTTTTTGAGCTTGTGGCAAGCGGTTTGCACGATGTGCAGATAAAGGGAGAGAATGAATTCGAGGTTGGTCCTACGCAAAATCAGGATGTGACCTTGCAGGTCATAGCACCGCCCGATGCCGGAAAGCCCGGGGCCAATGTAATGTTCTTTGAGATTCGCGCCAAGGATGACCCCTCTCGTGTACTGCGCGAAAAAACGACCTTTTTCTTCCCTCAGTGAAACGAATGAATTCGACGACTATAACCGCTAAGGATATCGCTCCCTGGTATAAACAGGGGTGGCCCTGGTTTTTGATTTTTTTCCCGGCATTGGCGGTGGTGGCCGGTTTCATTACGCTCGCCATTGCGCTCGATACGTCGGATGGCCTGGTCGTCGATGACTATTACAAAGAGGGCACGGCCATTGTCCAGGAAATAGGCCGTATCGAGCGTGCCCGTGAATTGGGTCTTTCCGCGCAGCTCAATATCCGCAGCGATATGCTGCGGGTCGAGTTGTCCGGTAAGGATGCGACAACGATACCTGAGCGGATTTTGGTGACAGTAACTCACCCGACTCAGGTTGGTAAGGATCAAACGCTTTCATTGCACAAGAACGGTGACGTGTTTGAAGGAGCTATGGCCCCGCTTGGCACCGGCCGCTGGTTGTTTCATATAGAAGATGAGACTCACACGTGGCGCATGAGCGGAGCTACATATCTCCCGACAGAGACGAACATAAAAATTGACCCAAGTTCATAACCTGTCGTAAAAGGAGTTTTAGCATGGCCTGGAAAGAACTGTTCAGTACGGATATTGGACTTCTCAGTCTGTTTACGATCGTCGCGATCCTTGTGATAGGAGGCTATCTGTACTACTTCGTAACCCAGCAGATGGCGGCAGACGAGAAAAAAGCGAACCGCCAATAAGGCGTGCTCGAAAATAATCTCACGGACCTTTCTGAAGAAGATAATTGGGTGAGCAAGATGTTTCCCCGCGTAGTCTTGGGGAAACATCTTGTATGTGCGGGTGCGGGCATTGCGTTTGCAGCGCGCATTCGAAATATGCATCTCCGCGTGAGTCGGTTTGCGCTGTTTGCTGACGCCGAGCGCTGAGAACAGAAAATTCTCAGCGCCAGTCGCCGCGTAAGTGGGCGATCTGTTCACGCAGCATTTCAGGTGTCATCGAGTCGGGAGCCACCGCCTCCCCGGTGACCAGTTCAATACGGTTGAAAAACCCCCGGCGTAATGGTCGTGACATCGCCGGACCATCCTTGTGCGAAAAGAAACTGCCCCATAAGCCGCGTAGTGCCAACGGTATGATTGGTACGGGTGTGCGCTTGATGATGCGCTCAAGGCCTGGGCGGAAGGGTTGGAGTTCGCCATCTGTGGTAATACCGCCTTCGGGAAAGATCACCACCACGTCCCCCGCTTCCAGTGCGCGGGCGATTTCGTCGAAAGCATGCTCCAGTATTTTGGAGTCTTCTTCCGCCGATGCAATGGGAATGGCATGGCTTTCGCGGAAGAGGAAGCGCAGCAGTGGCATGCGGAAAAACCGGTGATGCATGACGAAACGCACCGGCCGCCGGCTTGCCGCGGCAATGATGAGCGCATCGGCATAGCTGACGTGATTGCACGCCAACACGGCAGGGCCTTCTTCCGGGATGCGTTCGATGTCTTTTACCCGCAGGCGGTAGACGGTACGCACCAGCAGCCAGACGATGAAGCGCAGGAGAAATTCCGGCACCAAGGTGTAGATGTAGATCGCCACCACGGCGTTGAGCAGGGCGGTAATGAGGAACAATTGCGGCACGGAGGCGCCGGCCGCGAGCAGCCCGGCGCCCATGATGGCGGCAACGACCATGAACAGCGCGTTGAGGATGTTGTTGCCGGCAATGGTGCGCGAGCGGTGGCTGGGGTCGCTGCGGCGCTGGATCAGCGCATAGAGCGGAACGATGTAGAAGCCGCCGAAGATACCGATGGCGACAAGGTCGGCGAGCAGGCGCCAGGTGCCAGGGCGGGCGAGCAACTCGCCTAACGGCATTGGTGCCGTGCTGGCGGAGGAAGCGAGTGCCGCGACCGGACTACCCCACCACAGATCGAGCGCGAACAGCGACAGGCCGATGGAGCCGAACGGCACGAGACCCAGTTCGATACGTCCGGCAGAGAGCCGTTCGCACAGCAGCGAGCCGATGCCGATACCGATCGAGAATACCGCCAGCAGCAGGATGACTGCGTGTTCATTGCCGCCGAGCACGTCTTTGGCGTAGGCCGGGAACTGCGATAGAAACAGCGCGCCGTAGAACCAGAACCACGATATACCGAGAATGGAAAGAAACACGGTACGGTTGCCGCGCAGGAAGCGCAGGTTTCGCCAGGTTTCGCTCAGCGGGTTGTAATCGATTGCCAGCGAGGGCGAGGCGGCGGGTGCATTCGGGATTGCGCGGCTGGCGAGGTAGCCGAGAACGGCCAACGTGAGTACCGCGATGGAGATCCAGTGCGTGCCTTGCGGTAGCCCCGCAAGTACGCCGCCGATCAAGGTGCCGAGGGGAATGGCGACAAAGGTGCCGGATTCGACCAGTGCGTTGCCGCCGACCAGTTCTGTTTCATGCAGATGCTGCGGCAGGATGGCGTACTTGACCGGGCCGAACAGGGTGGAGTGGGTTCCCATCAGGAACAAGGCAACCAGCATCAGGGTAAGCGAATCGAGTGCGAAAGCGACGCCGGCAAGCAGCATGACGGCGATTTCGAACACCTTGACGAAGCGGATCAGGCGGCTTTTCTCGAATTTGTCGGCGATCTGTCCGGCGGTGGCGGAAAAGAGGAAAAAGGGCAGGATGAAAAGCCCTGCGCATAAATTCACCAGGATGCCGGCTGACAGTTCGGTATAACGCGCGGTGTGGAAGGTGAGCAGCACGACCAGGGCGTTTTTGTAGACGTTGTCGTTGAAGGCGCCAAGAAACTGGGTGAGAAAGAAAGGCAGGAAGCGACGCTGCCTCATCAGGGCGAACTGGTGGCTCATGCGGATGGCCTATATGTGAAGTGGCTCAGGCAAGGTGGGTCAAGCGTTGTTGCGCTCGAAATGACGGCGAGTCTCGAACACGGCGGCGGAAAAACGCCGCCCGCGTGAAACAAGCTGGCGCTTGAGGGCGAAATCGAACAGGATCGGGTTGTGATGGCGCAGTTGTTCCAGCAGGGGCGCGGCGCGTTCGTCGAGCAGGCGTTCACGGACGAGTTTGTTCAAAGGAATCAGCGGCACGATGCCGGGCAGTGGGTAGTCGCTGCCGAATAGCAGGCGGTCGTGCCATTCGCTGTGTTCGACCAGGGTGCGGATGATTTCCGGTTCGCGATTGGTCAGCGTAATGGCCGAAATGTCACCGAACAGCCTGTTTGCGTATTGCTTTTCATCCATCATCCGGGCGAACAGATCGAACGTCGGCAGATGAGGGCCATTCGTGCCGCGATCGGTGTCTATGTCACTGCCCATGCTGCCGCAGTGGGCGACGATGACGCGCACACCGTGTTCGAGCGCACGCCGCAGCCGCAACGGGCTGGCCCATTCTGGCCGGCCAGGACCATGTACCGCTTTTTCCTCACCGACATGTGTGATGAGTGGTAGATCAAGCTCAGCCAACGCTGCGTAAAAGGCATCGCAGCGTGGTGAGGCCGGGTCGATACCCATCGCCGGCGGCAGCCATTTCACCGCCCGGGCACCGCCACGGACTGCGTCATGCAGGGCCTCGATTGCGTCTTCGCGCAGCGGATGGATAGAACAAGCCCATTCGAAGCGCTCGGGGTTGGCATGCGCTACGTCGCGGGCGTAAGCATCGGGCACGTAAAGGCTGCTTTGTTGCGGCAAGGCTCGGCCTAGCTCGTCGTGTGCGCGGTCGAACGCGAACAACAGCAGCTTGAAGCCAGCCGGGGCGGTGGAGCACAGGTTGCGCAGGCGGGCAATGTAGCTGTCGTCGACCTTACCCGGCGCATCGTGGGCGCAACCCGCGTTCAGGTAAAACAGGCGCTGGGCATACTCCACCGGGCGCAGCGGCGAGGCCGCTGGAATTTCGATGCCGCGGCCGGAGTCGCCGGTGCCGGCGAGGTGGACGTGCATGTCCCAGACTCGTGTGGTGTCGATACCTTCCCACGCCGCCTGGAGTAAATCCCGCAGTGCCTGATCGGTGGGAAGATCGGCGCGGCAGGCGTTCATCAGTACGGGTTTGGCGCGGCTTGCGGCAGCCGCGCCGCCAGCCAGGGCAAAGCCGAGACCGCCGAGCAGCAGACGTCGGCGAGTGGGGGAGCGGAGCGTGCCCATCAAGCGGCCTCCGCCCACTGTTTCAGCGTCACATAATCGAGCTTGCCGGTGCCCAGCAGCGGCAGCGTATCGACCTTGACGATGCGGCGCGGCACGGCGATCTCGGGCCAGCCGCCGTCACGCGCCGCTTGCTGCAGGCGCTCGCGGGTCAGTTCCGGGTCGGTGGAGAACAGCACGATGGTTTCGCCGCGTGTTTCGTCGGGTTGAGTCGAGGCCGCATGCATCGCTTTCGGCGCGGCCCGCGTAGCAAGGATTTCGACTGTTTCAAGCGACACCATTTCGCCGGCGACCTTGGCGAAGCGTTTGACTCGACCGACGATGCGGACGAAGCCATCATTGTCGATGTCGACCACGTCGCCGGTTTCGTACCAACCGTTGCCGATGCTGGATTGCGGCGGCTGCAGTTCCCCCGGCCGCTCGAAACGCAGATAGCCGGACATCAGGTTGGGGCCGCTGACGTGCAGGATGCCGCCACGCTCGATGCCGGGCACGGGTATCAGTTGTGCATGCAGACCGGGCAACAACTGGCCGACGGTGCCGCTGCGGTAGGCCATGGGGGTGTTCACTGCCAGTACCGGCGCGGTTTCGGTGGCGCCGTAGCCCTCGAAGATGCGAATGCCGAATTTTTCGAACCAGATATTGCGCACGGACTCCGACAGTTTTTCCGCGCCGGCGATGACGTAGCGCAGGCGGTAAAAATCGTAGGGGTGGGCAAATCTCGCGTAGTGGCCGAGGAAGGTATTCGTGCCGAACAGCACGGTGCAGCCGCGGTCGTAGGCAAGTTCCGGGATCACCCGGTAATGCAGTGGCGACGGGTAGAGAAAAACGTCCGCTCCCGTCAATACCGGCAACAGTGCGCCTGCGGTGAGACCGAACGAATGGAACAGTGGCAGCGCGTTGAGAACCCTGTCTTCCGGTGAAAAATCCACCACGGCACGGATCTGTGCGATGTTGGCGAGCAGCGCGCGTTGCGACAGCACGACGCCTTTCGGCTTGCCTTCGGAGCCGGAGGTGAACAGCACCACGGCCGGGTCTTCAGGGTCGAGCCGCTGTGCCACCAGACGCGGTACACGCAGTGCCCACAGTACAAGCCAGAGTTTGTCGGCAAGCGTCACATGATCCCGTAGATCTTCCAGATAGAGCAGTTCCACGTCGCGCAATCCTGCCAAGCGGGGTGCAAGCTTGGCTTGATCTACAAAAGCGCGTGACGTGATGATGGTGCGCAGGCAAGCGGCGGTGCAGGCGGCCTGCAAGCCATCGGTACCGCTCGTGTAATTGAGCATCGCCGGTACACGGCCGTGGGCATTGAGGCCGAAAACGAGGCCGAGTGTGGGGGCGAGATTGGGCAGCAGCAAGCCGATGCGCTCCCCCACCGCCGCATGGCGGGCACCGAGGCGGCCGAGCATCAGCGCCATCTTCAGCAGATCGCCGTAGCTGTATTCGATCTGTTTGATATCTTCGACTATCGTGCGGGAGCGGCCGTGGATGGCGGCGGCATCGAGCAGCGCCTGGAAGAGCGTTTGGCGGGGGCGGGAGGCGAACAAGGCTTCCTGCATCAAGCGGCGCATGATTTCGCCGGCGTGGCGGCGGCGTTCGCGTGCCGTGCCTTCCGCCGGCATCTCGATGCGGGTTGCAGGTTGCATGCTCAGCGTGATACGCGGCAGCAATTTGCGCGGATGGCGGCCGGAAACACGCGAGAAATAGCTGCGCGCGGCGCCGTCGACGCGAACGGGGACGACGGTCGCCGCGCATTTGGCGGCGACGAAGGCGGGGCCTTCGTAGACTTTCATCAAGCTGCCGGTCGTGGTGATTCGGCCTTCTGGAAAGATCACGACCGGGCGGCCCGATTCGACCAGGCGGATGACGCGTTTCATCGCCATCGGGTTGCTCGGATCGACCGCCAGGTGATCGACCAGTTTCAACGCGATGCGAAACCACAGGTTGCGTACGACGCCCGTATGTACGACGAAAACCGGATCGAGCGGCAAGAACACGCCCAGCAGGATGCCGTCGAGAAAGGATTCGTGGTTGGCGACGATGAGCAGCCGAGGGGTGGAAAGGGCTGCCGTATCGATGCCTGTCGTGCGAATCCGGAACAACAGTCTAAGCACTGGGCGAAGAAGGCGTTTCAGGGTGGATTTGAGCATGGCGTTCAAAGGATTGGGGGATTGGGTGAGGGATGCTGGGATTATGTGGGCAATAGGTCCAAATGTCTAATCTTTTCGATGTATTCGTAGTGTGGCTATAAATATTGGTCGAGGTAGTCGCGCACGTTGTCGAAGGTCTCTGTGAGAAAGTCTTTGTTTATCCAGAAAAAAACCTCTTTTCCGACTTTTTCGGAGCACAGTACCTCCGCTTCTCGCAGAATCTTCAGGTGGTGGGACACGGCCGGGCGGGACAGGGTGGAAACCGCGACGATCTGCCCGACGTTGAGGCGCTCTCCGCGATCGAATGTCAGCAGGATGCGTTGCCGGTGTTCGTCGCCGAGTGCGGTGAAGACACGTGACATGCGACGCCAGACTTGGGGAATGGAACGGGAATAGTCGGGGTTCATGAGATGGAGTCGTGGGAATGAGCATTGGCTGATATGGCATGCCAGCCGCGGGTTTCATAGCATAGAACACCTTTGCGCGCGGAGGGTTCGTGCCCAGCGGTTTGGTTTGACTTCACTGTGGTTAACCCATAGTATGCACAGGATTTTCTGGCAGCCGTTTTCGGGCGGTGCCGATAAAAACTAATAGATGCTGAAAGCCGTATTTTTGCAGTTGGGCGCGACGCTCTTGGCGACGGTCGTTTCGGCCGTTTTTTTCGGCTCTCGGGGGGCGGTGTCCGCAGCTTTCGGTGGTCTGGCCTGCGTTGTTCCAGGGTGGGTGTTTGCATTGCGCCTTGGAATTCTTGCTAAACGGCCGGCCGGTGCGACTGTGGCCGCGTTCGTCGTGGGCGAATTCATCAAAGTCGTCTCGATTGTAGGGTTGTTGGCGCTGATCCCGCTGCTGTATCCCGGCGTTCATTGGGGGGCAGTGCTGATCGGCTTGATTCTGGCGCTGAAAGCGAATTTATTTGCATTTTTGGTAAAGACCTAAATAAATGGCCACAGAACACGCTCCTACCGCATCCGAGTATGTTGTCCATCACCTGACGCATCTCAACAATACAGGTCACGCCCAGAAGAATATCGTTGATTGGAGTGTCATCAATCTCGATACGATGTTCTATTCCGTGCTGATCGGAGGGCTGACGGTCTTCCTGCTCTGGCTGGGCGCGCGCAAGGCTACGTCTGGTGTCCCGGGACGTTTCCAGGGGATCGTCGAAGTCCTGGTGGACATGGTTGCCGATCAGGCCAAGGGCATCATCCATAGCGCCGAATCGCGCCGCTTCGTGGCGCCGCTCGCTTTGACGGTGTTCGTCTGGATCTTCCTGATGAATGCCATGGACTTGCTGCCGGTCGATCTGCTCCCGCGCATCTGGGAAGGCATTTATGCCGTGGGCGGTGGTGATCCGAGCCATGCCTACATGCGCGTCGTGCCCACAGCGGACCTTTCCGCGACGCTGGGCATGTCGATCGGCGTGCTGTTGCTGTGCCTCTATTACAACGTGAAGATCAAAGGCTTTTCCGGCTGGGTGCATGAACTTTTCACTGCGCCTTTCGGCAGCCATCCGTTGCTTTATCCGATCAATTTCGCAATGCAGATCATCGAGTTCGTCGCCAAGACCGTGTCGCACGGCATGCGACTGTTCGGCAACATGTATGCTGGCGAGCTGATTTTCATCCTGATCGCGCTACTGGGCAGTACCGCCACGGTATTCGGTTTTGTCGGTCACGTCTTCGCCGGAACGATCTGGGCGATCTTCCACATCCTGATCATTACCCTGCAGGCTTTCATCTTCATGATGCTGACGCTGGTGTACATCGGGCAGGCGCACGAAGGCCACTGATATAGGTTTGTTCGTAGTATCTGGTTTTAGCTTCAACTGTCGTTTCTCAACACAATAGGAGTTGTCATGGAAAACGTTCTGGGTTTTGTTGCTCTGGCTGCTGGTCTGATCATCGGTTTGGGCGCGATCGGCGCTTGCATCGGTATCGGCATCATGGGCTCCAAGTACCTCGAAGCCTCCGCCCGTCAGCCGGAGCTGATGAATGCGCTGCAAACCAAGATGTTCCTGCTTGCCGGTCTGATCGATGCCGCGTTCCTGATCGGCGTTGGTATCGCCATGATGTTTGCTTTCGCTAACCCGTTCCAGCTCTGATCGGTTCGAGTTCGCTTCCTCTGAACGAAACTGAGGGCTAAGAACAGTGAATTTGAACGCAACCCTGATCGCCCAGCTTGTTGTGTTCTTCATTTTGGCGTTGTTCACGATGAAATTCGTGTGGCCGCCAATCGTGAAGGCATTGGATGAGCGCGCGAAGAAAATTGCGGATGGACTGGCGGCTGCGGATAAGGCGAAAGCCGATTTGACGCTCGCCGAGAAGAAGGTCGTCGAAGAATTGCGCAAAGCACGCGAATCCGCTGGCGATGTGCGTACCTCCGCTGAAAAACAAGCAAGTGCATTGATCGACGAAGCGCGTACCGAAGCGTCGCGTATCATCGCCCAAGCGCGTACTGCCGCCGAGGCCGAAGCGGGTGTCGCCGCTCAACGGGCCAAAGAGGCTTTGCGCGACCAGGTTGCCAACCTGGCGGTGGCTGGTGCCGAAAAGATTCTTCGCCGTGAGATCAATACACAGGTGCATGCCGAACTGCTTGCCAACCTGAAACAGGAATTGCAATAAGTCATGGCCGAGAACGTCACCATCGCGCGTCCCTATGCCGATGCCGCCTTCGAGTTGGCTCGTGGGACAGGTGCGCTGGGGCCTTGGTCGGAAGCACTGAATCGGCTTGCCGCCGTGGCGGTTGATTCAGACATGCGAGCCTGCATCAACGATCCCAAGCTTCCCGCCGATCAGCTCGTCAAGCTGGTGCAGGATGTTGCCGGCGATCTGTCTGCCGATCAGCAGAGTTTCGTTCGTATCCTCGTGGATAACGGACGTCTGCAGGTGCTTCCGGAGATTCGCGATTTGTTCGCCGAACTCAAGAACGAACATGACGGCGTCATGGAGGCGCAGATTGCCTCCGCCTTCCCCCTTGACGATGCCACGCTGGCTTCGCTGAAGACCGACCTTGAGGCTCGTTTCAAGGCTCGGATGAATGCGAAGGTCACCGTTGATCCCAGCCTTATCGGCGGGGTTCGCATCGCCGTCGGTGACGAAGTGATCGACGCCTCGGTTCGCGGCAAACTCGCGAACATGGCCGCTGCGCTCAAGAACTAGGAGTTAAACGCAAAATGCAACTCAACCCCTCTGAAATCAGTGATCTGATCAAGAGCCGGATCCAGAATCTGCAGCTCGCCGCCACGTCGCGCAACGAGGGTACGGTCGTATCGGTTACCGACGGTATCGTCCGCGTTCATGGTCTTGCCGACGTCATGCAGGGCGAAATGCTGGAATTCCCCGGCAACACCTTTGGCCTGGCGCTGAACCTCGAGCGCGATTCCGTCGGCGTGGTGGTGCTCGGCGAGTACGAGCACATCACCGAAGGCGACACCGTCAAGGCGACCGGCCGTATTCTCGAAGTGCCTGTCGGCCCCGAGCTGATCGGGCGCGTGGTCAATGCGCTCGGCCAGCCAATCGATGGCAAAGGGCCGATCAATGCCAAGCTGACCGACAAGATCGAGAAGGTGGCGCCAGGCGTCATCGCGCGCCAATCCGTGTCTCAGCCGGTGCAAACAGGGCTGAAGTCGGTGGACTCCATGGTGCCGATCGGCCGCGGTCAGCGCGAACTGATCATCGGCGACCGCCAGACGGGCAAGACCGCCGTTGCGGTCGATGCGATCATCAACCAGAAAGGCCAGGACATGTTCTGCGTCTACGTTGCCATCGGTCAGAAAGCCTCGACCGTTGCCAACGTCGTGCGTAAGCTCGAAGAGCACGGTGCGATGGAATACACCATCGTCGTTGCCGCGACCGCGTCCGAGTCGGCTGCAATGCAGTATCTGTCGGCCTATGCCGGTTGCACGATGGGCGAGTATTTCCGCGATCGTGGCCAGGATGCGCTGATTGTTTATGATGACCTGACCAAGCAAGCCTGGGCTTATCGCCAGATTTCGCTGCTGCTGCGCCGTCCGCCGGGCCGCGAAGCCTATCCGGGTGACGTGTTCTATCTGCACTCCCGTTTGCTTGAGCGTGCTGCGCGCGTCAATGAGCATTACATCGAGCAATCCACCAAGGGTGAAGTCAAGGGCAAGACCGGCTCGCTGACCGCGCTGCCGATCATCGAAACGCAGGCCGGCGACGTTTCCGCGTTCGTGCCGACCAACGTGATCTCGATTACCGATGGTCAGATCGGCCTTGAAACAGACCTTTTCAACGCAGGCATCCGTCCCGCCATCAATGCGGGTATTTCGGTGTCGCGCGTCGGTGGCGCAGCGCAGACCAAGGTCATCAAGAAGCTTTCCGGCGGTATCCGGACCGACCTCGCGCAGTACCGCGAACTCGCGGCCTTTGCTCAGTTCGCTTCCGACCTTGACGACGCGACGCGCAAGCAGCTCGAACGTGGCCGCCGCGTTACCGAGTTGATGAAGCAGCCGCAATACGCACCGCTGTCCATCGCCGACATGGCGGTAACGCTGTACGCGGTGAACAACGGCTACTTTGACGATGTCGAGGTGTCGCGCTTGTTGGCGTTCGAAGCGGCGCTGCAACAGCACGTGAAGACCAAGTATGCCGCTTTGGTGGCCAAGGTTACGGAAACCAGAGAGCTCGACGCCGATGGCGAGAAGACCTTGGTGGACGCGATCACCGAGTTCAAGAAGACCTGGGCTTAAGGCCGCCTACGGAGACGGAATATGGCTAGCGGTAAGGAAATCCGTACCAAGATCAAGAGCGTGCAACACACGCGCAAGATCACCAAGGCCATGGAAATGGTGGCCGCATCCAAAATGCGCAAAGCGCAGGACCGGATGCGTGCCGCGCGTCCCTATGCCGAGAAAATCCGTCGCCTCGCTGCGAACCTGTCGCAGGCCAACGTGACCGATTACAAGCATCCCTTTCTGGTCCGTAAAGATCAGGTCAAGCGGATCGGCCTCATTTTGGTGACGACGGACAAGGGTTTGTGCGGTGGTCTCAATACCAATATCCAGCGTGTCGCGCTGAATGCCATGAGGGAATGGGACGGCGCAGGAGCCACCGAAGTGCGTGCCTGCTGCATCGGCAACAAGGGGCTCGGTTTCATGCAACGCATGGGTGCGAAAGTGGCTTCGCATGCGATTCAACTGGGTGATGCCCCGCACCTCGAGAAGCTGATCGGTCCGGTCAAGGTGATGCTGGATGCATTTCAAAATGGCGAGCTCGATGCGGTGTTCGTGGCTTATACGCGTTTCATCAACACCATGCGTCAGGAACCGGTGTTGGAGCAGTTGCTGCCGTTGGCAGGCGACAAGCTCGGTACGCCGGATGGGTCGTGGGATTACCTGTACGAACCGGATCCGCAGACGGTGATTGACGAAATGCTGGTGCGTTATGTCGAGGCGCTCGTGTTCCAGGCGGTTGCCGAGAATATGGCGTCCGAGCAAAGCGCGCGTATGGTGGCGATGAAGGCTGCGTCCGACAACGCCAAGAATGTCATCGGCGAATTGCAACTGGTCTATAACAAGACCCGCCAGGCTGCGATTACCAAGGAACTGTCGGAAATCGTCGGCGGCGCTGCGGCGGTGTAACGGATTATTGATTTAAGGGAAAAACGATGAGTACTGGTACGATCGTTCA
>JAVBSY010000129.1:0-33384 GCA_031556475.1 Azoarcus sp. | reverse complement strand
ATCAGCGGGTACCATCAGCAAGTATCACAAGGGGCGCGGCCTCGGCGATTGTTTTGATGTCGCCACCTGGACCTGGGACGGCGAGCGCTTCGTTCAAACCGAGGCATACAACACCGGTCTTTGCAGGAATATCGAACCCGGTGGCGCCTGGAAGATGCCGATTCGGGTCACCGATGTGCAATAAAAGCAGCCAGCAAAACGGGCCGAGCATTCGAGTATAGATGACGCAACACGCCAGGAAAGCAGCGCGACATATAAACGCCGATGCAACACCCGAAGCAGGCACGCAGCTTGCCAAGGCAGTCAGGCGTACGCTCGACCGCCCGTTTGTATGGTGCCCGGAGCGGGAATCGAACCCGCACGCCTTGCGGCTCCGGATTTTAAGTCCGGTATGTCTACCAATTTCATCATCCGGGCATGGATGGCGCCAATTCAGGGCGGCGCTTGATCGAAGTGTGCTTTGCGCTGCGCGGCTACGCAATGGACAGGCTCAGCGGCCCTGTTCCGGCAGCACGATGTTGACTTCCAATACTTCGTAATTGTCCTGCTTTTCGAGCTGGACCTTGATGTCGTCCGGGTTGACCGCAACGTATTTGGAGATGACGGCGATGAGATCTTTCTGCAGGGCGGGCAGGAAGTCGGCCGCCCCTCCCCCACCACCACGTTCGTGGGCGATCAGCAGGGACAGCCGGTTCTTGGCGATTTCGGCTGTGCGCTTTTTTTCGCCAAAAATACGGGCGAGCAGGGACATGTCATTTGCCTCCGAATAGGCGCTTGATGAGGCCCGGCTTTTCGTAATTGACGAAGCGCATCTCATGCTCTTCGCCGAGAAAACGAGCGACGATGTCGGCGTAGGCTTCGGCGACGTCGCTGCCTTTGAGGTGGATGGCCGGGGTGCCCTGGTTGGAGGCGTGGAGCACGGATTCGGATTCGGGGATGACGCCGATCAGCGGGACGCGCAGCAGCTCTTGCACGTCCTTGTACGAGAGCATCTCGCCCTCCTCGACACGTTTGGCCGAATAGCGGGTAATGAGCAAGTGTTCCTTGACCGGCTCGCCGCCTTCGCGTGCACGCTTGGATTTGGACTGGAGAATGCCAAGAATGCGGTCGGAGTCGCGTACCGAGGAAACTTCCGGGTTGGTGGTGACGATGGCTTCGTCGGCGAAGGTGAGCGCCATGACCGCGCCGCGTTCGATGCCGGCGGGCGAATCGCAGACGACGTAGTCGAAGCCCATGTGCTCGAGTTCTTTCAGTACCTGCTCGACACCCTCTTCGGTCAGCGCATCCTTGTCGCGCGTTTGCGAGGCGGGCAGCACGAAGAGGTTTTCGCAGTGCCTGTCCTTGACCAGGGCCTGGTTGAGCTTGGCTTCGCCGTTGATGACGTTGACGAGGTCGTATACCACGCGGCGTTCGCAGCCCATGATGAGATCGAGGTTGCGCAGGCCGACGTCGAAGTCGATGACGGCGGTTTTGAAGCCGCGCATTGCGAGCCCCGAGGCGAAAGCCGCGCTGGTGGTGGTTTTGCCCACTCCGCCCTTGCCCGATGTGACGACGATGACTCTCACGCTGTCCCCTTGTTGAATGATTGGCGCCGCATCAGTCGAGCTGCAGCGGTTCGATGTTGAGCGTCTGGTTTTCGGCGGTAACGGAAAGCTTTGCTTGCACGGGGCGTGCGGCGAGTCTTTCCGGGATGCCGGATTCAAAGGTGCGATAGACGCCGGCGATGGAAATCAATTCCGGGCCGAAATGGGTGGCGATGATGCGCGCGGAGGTATCGCCCTGCGCCCCGGCGAGCGCACGGCCACGCAACGGGCCGAAACAGTGGATGCTGCCGTCGGCGATGACCTCGGCGCCATTGCTCATGCCGGCGAGCAGGACGAGATCGCCGCCGCGTGCGTAAATCTGTTGCCCGGAACGCAGCGGCCGGTCGATGAACATCGTGCCGACCTGGATTGCGGCGGGCGCGGGTGCTGGCGCTTGAGTGGGTGCGGGTGCCGGCGTCTGGACCGGAATCGCCGGGCGTGACGCATCGGCGCGTATCTCGGCATGGTCGAGTATCGCCAGGCCGGCTTGCCGTGCCGCCTGGACCAGTTCCGGTGCCAGATTGCGCACGCCGATCGGCTGCAACTGGTAGCGGCGCAAGAGCGACAGCATGCCTGCCCAGTCGATGCGCTCGGGGATGTGTTTCACCGCGGCGAAGTCCAGCACGGTTGCTTCACCACTGAAAAAATCGGGCATGCCGCCGAGCATTTTGTGCATGTCGTCGGCCAGCCGCGCCGGCTCGATTTCGTGCAGCACGGCAATGGTCGCGCCAAGGGCCGTGTTGCGGAATTCAATCGAGCGGTGGGCGGGAGTCGACAGTGGGCAGCGCGATTTCAAAACTTATGAAGTCTAATGACGGACAGGATTTCCGGCAAGGCCGGTGGCGACGCGGCACACTCGCCTCAATGCAGCGTGCGTGGCTTGAACAATGCGTTTACGTCGTCCACACCAAAACGGTAAGTGTGGTTGGAGAGATCGTCGTGCACCACGATTTCGCCCTGCTCGGCCAGTACCGAGCGCACCTGCTCTTCGCCCAGGGCACGCAGCATCGAAGAGACCTTGGCGGGGTCGGGAGGCCAGTGATGGGTAACGGGGCGCGGGGCGTACAGGCGCACTTCCTCTTCGGCGAACAGGCGGCCGAGCAATGATTCGGGCGTGAGGTGGAGAAGCTCGTCGGGGCGGGCGGTGTGGGCAAGCTGGTGGATACGCGACCAGCCGTCGGCATCGCGCTGGTCGGCCCCGGGCAGTGCCTGGACGAACAAGGCCGCTGCGGTGTCGGAATCGCTGGCGAGCCACAGGCCGGCGGGTTGCTGCTCGGATTGGGCGAGGTAGTGGCCGAAGGTGTCGGCAATGCTGTCGCCCGCAAGCGGCACCAGGCTTTGATAGGGCAGTTCGAGCCCGGGAACGTCAAGGCTGAGCTGCAGGCGGCCGTCGCCAACAAGTTCGGGTAGCGTGTGCCCGGCGATTTTATCGGTGGCCTTGGCGTAGCCGCGCAAATTGAGCTGTTCGGTGCAGTCGACCACCAGCAGGCCCACCGGCCCATGCCCCTGGATCTGAAAGGTTAGCCGGCCGGGTTGCTTGAGATTGCCGGCGATGACGGCGGAAACCGCGCTCATCTCGCCGAGCAAGCGGGCCACCGGGGCGGCGTAATTGCGGCCGCGCTGCATGGCCTGCCACACGTCGGTCAAGCGCACCACGGCACCACGAATGTCCAGTTCCTCGAACAGGAAGCGCTGGACGTAACTGGGTGGCAGTGTATGGAAAGGCGGGGTGTTCATGCGTGCGCTCCGGTTGCAGGCAGGGTGCGAGCCCAGGTTTCGGCATCGAAGCCAAGCAGGATATCGCCGTTCGGCAGCGCCAGCACTGGCCGGCGGATGATGCTGGGGTGGGCGAGCATCAGCGCGATGGCGTCTTGCTCGGTATCCACTGCTTGCTGCGCGGGGTCGAGTTTGCGCCAGGTCGTGCCGCGTGTGTTGAGCAGCGCGCGCCAGCCCAACCTGGCGCACCAGACGGCGAGCATGCCGGCATCGAGGCCATCGCGACGGTAATCGTGGAAACGGTAGGCGACGCTCCGCCCGGCGAGCCAGGCGAAGGCTTTTTTCATCGTGTCACAGTTTTTTATGCCGTGGATCACGACTTCATCGTTTACCGGTTTCACGGGGGTTCCTTCGGTCATTGGCGGCGGGCGCGGGCAAAAGCAGCAGCGAGTGCACCGCTGGCGGGACGTTCGTCCCGTTTCGGTTGCGGTGCATTACCACCGCGCCGTGGTGCCGGGTCGCGTCTTTCGCCGGAATGAGCGCTGCGCGCCACGACTTCGTCGCTCAAGCGCATGGTGAGCGCGATGCGGTTACGCGGCAGGTCCACTTCCAGCACCTTGACCTTGACCACGTCGCCGGCCTTGACCACGGCATGAGGGTCTTTGACGAAGCGGTCGGCAAGCGCCGAGATATGCACGAGGCCATCCTGGTGCACACCCACATCGACGAATGCGCCGAAGTTGGTGACGTTGGTGACGACGCCTTCGAGCAGCATGCCTGGCGTCAGATCCTTCAGTGTTTCGACGCCGTCGCGGAAAGCGGCGGTGCGAAATTCCGGGCGCGGGTCGCGGCCGGGTTTTTCCAGTTCGGAAAGGATGTCGCGCACCGTCGGCAGGCCGAAGCGTTCGTCGGTAAAGGTTTCCGGCTGGAGCGATTTGAGCAGGCTGGCGTTACCCATCAGTTCGCGCACGTTCTTGCGCGTATGCGCGAGCAGACGCTCGACCACGGGATAGGCTTCCGGGTGTACCGCCGAGGCGTCGAGCGGGTTATCGCCAGCGGGAATGCGCAGGAAGCCGGCAGCCTGCTCGAAGGTTTTCGGCCCGAGCCGAGGCACGTCGCGCAAGGCGTCGCGGCTGCGGAAGGGGCCGTTGGCGTCGCGGTGGCCGACGATGCCGGCGGCGAGCGCGGTATTGAGGCCAGAAATACGCGCGAGCAAGGGTGCGGAAGCTGTATTTACATCGACGCCGACGGCGTTCACGCAATCCTCCACGACGGCATCCAGGCTTTTCGCCAACCAACCCTGGTTGACGTCGTGTTGATATTGGCCGACGCCGATGGATTTAGGGTCGATCTTGACCAGTTCGGCGAGCGGGTCTTGCAGACGTCGGGCGATGGAGACGGCACCGCGCAGCGCGACATCCACATCGGGAAATTCGCGCGCGGCGAGTTCGGAGGCCGAATATACCGAGGCGCCCGCTTCCGAGACGACGGCCTTGGTCAGGCGCAGTTCGGGATGCTGCTTCATCAAGTCGGCGACGAGCTTGTCGGTTTCGCGCGACGCGGTACCGTTGCCAATCGCCACCAGGTCCACTTTGTGGCGCGCAGCCAGCACAGCCAATGTGGCCAGTGCGCCGTCATGATCGCGGCGCGGCTCGAAGGGGTAAACGGTCGCGGTATCGACGAGCTTGCCGGTACCGTCGACGACGGCCACTTTGACGCCGGTACGTATGCCGGGGTCGAGCCCCATGGTGGACCGCGCACCAGCCGGGGCGGCGAGCAGCAGATCCTTGATGTTGCGGGCGAAAACGCGGATGGCTTCGATTTCCGAGCGTTCGCGCAACTGCCCGATCAGTTCCAGTTCGAGGTGCAGCGAAATCTTGACTTTCCACGCCCATCGCGCGGTATCGGCCAGCCAGCGGTCGGCGGGGCGGCCTTGGTCACGGATGCCGAAGCGGGCGGCGATGCGGCTTTCGCACGGGTGCGGCGCGTCAGGCAGCGCCGGGTCGGCATCCACGTCCAACGCGAGGCGCAACACACCCTCGTTGCGACCGCGCAGCAGGGCGAGCGCACGGTGCGAGGGCATGGCGGCGACCGGCTCGCTGAAATCGAACCAGTCGCGGAATTTGGCGCCTTCGTTTTCCTTGCCTTCCACCACGCTGGAACGCAGTTTGCCGTGTTCTTCCAGATAGGCACGCAACTGGCCGAGCAGCGTGGCGTCCTCGGCGAATTGTTCGACCAGGATTTGCCGCGCGCCATCGAGCACGCTTTTGACGTCGGCAAAACCCGCGTCGGCGTTGAAGTACTTCTCCGCCTCGGTTTCGGGCGTCAGCATCGGGTTGGCAAGCAGATCCTCCGCCAGCGGCGCGAGGCCGGCCTCGCGTGCAATCTGCGCCTTGGTGCGGCGTTTCTGCTTGTATGGCAGGTAAAGGTCTTCGAGACGCTGCTTGGTTTCGGCGCCATCGAGGTCGGCGCGCAATTCGGCGGTCATCTTGCCTTGTTCTTCGATCGAGGCGATGACACTGGCGCGGCGTTCTTCCAGTTCGCGCAGATAGCCCAGGCGCTCTTCCAGGGTGCGCAGTTGCGTGTCGTCAAGGCCGCCGGTGGCTTCCTTGCGGTAACGGGCGACAAAAGGAACGGTGGCGCCGCCGTCGAGCAGCTCCACGGCGGCGACAACTTGGCGGGGCGGGACGCCGATTTCGGCGGCAATACGGTGTTCGATCGGGGGAAGCATGCGGAGGGCTCGCGTGGACACGCAGAATCGGAAACGGAAAGGGAAAAACCGGAAAGGGCGCGATGGTGCAGCAATCGCGCGGCTTGGGCAAGTTGGTATCGGGTGAAAACCGCGGGCGCACAAAAACAAAAACCCGCCTTTCGCTTCACGAAAGGCGGGCGGAACGCGTTGGAACGAATCAGTCCTGCAGGGGCAGTACGCCGTTCTTGCTGGAGTTGTCGTCCGGGTCGTTCGACAGAACGAAGCCGAGGCTCTGGACGAATTTGAGCATGCGCTCGTTGTTGGCAAGGAAAACGCCGTTCATGTAGGCAATGCCCCGGCTGCGCGCGGTGTCGATGAGCACGCCCATGAGCCGGCGGGCAAGACCGCGGTGCTGCCAATCGTCGGCAACGACGACGGCGAATTCGCACGATTCGCCATCGGGATTGACCGCGTAGCGGCAGACGCCGATTTCCTTTTCCGCACCCTCGACCATGATGGTGGCGATGAAGGCCATTTCGCGGTCGTAATCGATCTGAGTCAGGCGCGCGACCATCGCCGGCGGCAACTCGCGCATCGTGTTCATGAAGCGGTAGTACTTGGTTTCCGCCGACAGGCCGCGGACGAATTCGACTTCCAGATCGGCATCTTCCGGCTTGATCGGGCGAACGGTGATCTCCATGCCGTCCGGCATGGTCCAGCGGTTGATGAGATGCGATGGGTAGGGGTGGATCGCCATGTGGTCGTAACGGTCGGCCGCGGGCGAAACGTTATCGACGACGATGCGCGCATCGACGGCAACGGCACCGTGTTCATCGACGATCAGCGGGTTGATCTCCAGGCTGGTGATCCACGGCAGTTCGCAGACCATTTCCGACACGCGCAGCAGGACCAGCTCGAGCGAGTCCATGTTGATCGACGGCATGTTGCGGAACTCGCCCAGCAGCGGATAGACGCGGGTCGAACGGATCAGATCGTGTACCAGGTAATTGTTCAGCGGCGGCAGCGCAATGGCGAGGTCGCGATTGGCTTCGACGCGGTTGCCGCCTTCGCCCAGGGTGATGACCGGGCCGAACACCGGATCGCGGCGGGCGCCGACGATCAATTCACGGCCGTGGCGCTTGAGGATCATCGGTTCGATGGCGACGCCGTTGATCGCCGCATCAGGCAGGTTCTTGCGCACTTCGGCGAGAATTTCCTGATAGGCCGTGCGCACCGCGGCAAGGCTGCCAAGGTTCAGGCGCACGCCGCCGGAGTCGGACTTATGGATGATCGACGGCGAATCGATCTTCATCACCACAGGCAGGCCGATTTCCTCGGCCAGCACCATCGCCTCGGTAGCCGAACGGGCGATCACCGTCTGCGCGATGGGAATGCGGAAGGCGGCCAGCAGTGCCTTCGATTCCATTTCGTTGAGCGCCTTGCGACGTTCGGCCAGCGCGGTTTCGATGACCAGGCGGGCGCTCTCGATCGACGGCGGCGACAGGTGCGACAGCGACGATGGCGTCTGCATCAGCAGCTTCTGGTTACGGTAGTAGGCGGAAATGTGGCTGAACAGTTCCACCGCCGGTTCCGGCGTGCGCAGCGTGGGAATACCGGCCTCGATGAAGGCATGGCGGGCTTTCATGATCTGCTCTTCGCCCATCCAGCAGGTCAACACGGGCTTGTCGGCATTTTTTTCCAGCTCGATCACCGCCTCGGCAACACCGTCCGGGTTGCTCATCGCCTGCGGCGTGAGCATGACCAGCGTGCCGTCTACGTTCTCATCCTCCAATATCGCCGTCAGCGCATTGCGGTAATGCTCGACACTGGCGTCACCAAGGAAATCCACCGGATTGCCATGCGACCAGCTTGCCGGCAGCACGGCGTTGAGTTTTTCTATCGTACTGTCGGAAAGCGTCGCCAACGGAATGCCGAGATCGGCCGCGCGGTCGGCCGCCATCACGCCCGGCCCGCCACCGTTGGTAATGATCGCCAGGCGGTTGCCGCGCGGGCGGAAGTGGGAGAACAGCGCGTTCGCCGCCGAATAGAGCTGGCCCATGTTGTACAGACGGATGACACCGGCGCGGCGCAACGCCGCATCGAACACCGCGTCGTCGCCCGCCTGCGCGCCCGAATGCGACAGGATCGCCTGCGATACGCCCGGATGCCGGCCGGCCTTGATCAGCAACACGGGCTTGACCCGCGCCGCGCCGCGCAGCGCACTCATGAAACGGCGCGCATCGCGGATGCCTTCCACATAAAGGAAGATGCTTTCGGTACGCGGATCGGAAATCATGTACTCGAGCACTTCGCCAAAATCGATGTCGGACGAAGAACCGAGCGAAACCACGGTGGAAAAGCCGACATTGTTCGGCTTGGCCCAGTCCAGGATCGCAGCGCACAGTGCGCCGGATTGGGAAATGAGGCCGATCGTGCCCTTGACCGCGCTGGCTTGGGCGAAGGTGGCATTCAGGCCCAGGTCCGGGCGCATGATGCCGATGCAATTGGGGCCGAGCAGGCGGATGCGGTGCCGCCGCGCGGCTTCGATCACTTTGCGCTCGAGCAGGTTGCCGCGCGGGCCGGTTTCGGAAAAGCCCGACGACAGCACGATGACGGCTTTCACGCCGGCACGGCCGCAACTGTCGATGACAGCGGGTACTTTATCCGCACGGATGGCGATCACCGCGAGGTCGAGCCGATGGGGTACGTCTTCCACCGTTTTGTAACAGGGCAGGCCGACTACCTCTTCATGTCCCGGATTGATCGCGAACAGACGCCCTTTGTAGCCCGCGTCGAGCATGTTTCGGATGAGTATGTTGCCGAGGGAGGCTTCGCGCTCGCTGGCACCGATGATGGCGACGGATTGAGGTTCGAGCAGAGGGCTGAGGTAGTGTTTTTCATTCATCGCAGGAAGGGCCCGAAAAGTGCGGTATGGCGCCGATAGAAAGAAGCGCGCGGATTGGACAAGGCGCTTGAAGAATAGTTTGAAAATGATACTGCAGTGCACAATGGAATGCACTAAGTGTGCGAATTTGCGTGGTTTGGGAGAATGGTCCGGCATGCCGCTCAATTCCCGAGGGTAAAGCAGAAACGGGCGCCTTCGCCGGGCTTGGAGTACGCCCAGATCATGCCGCCGTGGCGTTGAATGATGCGCTGCACAGTCGCCAGACCGATGCCGGTACCGGCGAATTCGGTCGTGCTGTGCAAGCGGTTGAAAGGGCGAAACAGATTGGCGGCGAACGCCATGTCGAAACCCGCACCGTTGTCTTCGACGCAGAACACGCGCTGCTCGTGCTCGCGGTCGGCGCGGAAGGCAATGCGCGTAACCGGCTCGCGGGAAGAGAACTTCCACGCGTTGCGCAGCAGGTTTTCGATCAGCGCGAGGGCGAGCGTGCGGTCCGCCGTCACCATCAGGCCGCGGGTAATCGCCAGTTCGACGACGCGCGTGGGGTCTTCGGCGCGCAGTTCATCCATGACCTGCATCACCAGGTCGGACAGATCGAAGGTTTCCTTTTGCAGCGGCTCCCGGGTAAGGCGGGCCAGCTCGATCAGCGCGTCGATCAAATGCGCCATGCGCTGCGTGGCTTTGAGGATGCGCTCGATATGCCCGCGCGAATCGTCGTCGAGCCGATCCGCCAACTCTTCTTCCAGAATGCGGGCGAAACCGTCGATGGCGCGCAGCGGTGCGCGCAAGTCGTGGGAAACGGAGTAGGAAAAGGCTTCCAGCTCGCGGTTGGAGGCTTCCAATTCGGTGGTACGCAGGTGAACGCGTGCTTCCAGTTCCTGGTTCACATTCTTCAGCGTCAGTTCCGCCACCTTGCGCGCGGAAATATCGGTCAGCGTGCCGGCAATGCCTTGCGGCGCTTCATCGATATCCAGAACCGGCCGGCAGGCGGCCTCGATCCAGCGGATTTCTCCCTTGCGCGTGCGCAGGCGCAGCTCACAGCGGCATTCCGGCTGCTTGCCGCTGATGACGTCGGCAAATTGCGCCTGCGCGTCGGTACGGTCGTCCGGATGCAGAAAATCGACCAAGGGCTTGCCCAGGCCTTGATCGATGCGATAGCCGCTGACGACCTGCCAGAAACGGTTGAGGAAAGTCAGGCGGCCATCCGCGTCGGAACGGAAAATGACTTCATTGACCGATTCGACCACTTCGGAATAGCGCCGCTGACTCTCATGCAACGCACGCGCGGTGCCGACCCGCTCGGTCACGTCCCGCCCGATGCCGTGATAGCCCGCAAACACACCACCGCGCGACAACGGCCGCCCGACGAGTTCAAGGTAGCGGATACGCTGATCGGCGCCACGCAGGGAAAAAATCTGCGTCACCGTTTCACGGAACTTCAAGCTCGCGCGATAAGGCTCCCAGTCGGTTGCACCGACAATGTCGGCACTTGCCAGATCCCACGGATGCCGGCCAACGAGCGAAGCCGGATTCAAGCCGGTACAACTACGAAACCCCTTGCTGACGGCGACGTAGCGATGATTCTCGTCCGTGCGCCACGTCCAGTCCGACGCCAGTTCGACGACGGCTGCGCGCATCCGCGAGCGCTCGATCAGCTTCGATTGCAGGCGCGTGGAGCGGGCCAGCCCTATCCGAAAGCCGACAGCCGCGACAACCGCGAGCCCGATCAGCGCCAGAGCAGCCAGCGTCCAGGGATCGCCGGTAACGATGATGCCGTCGGCCAAAACGGGCCGCGGCATGCACAACGGCAGCAACGCGATGGCTTGAACGTACGGCCAGCCGGGTTGGCGCTTGGAGCAGGTGCTATCCACTTTGCATTAGTCGTTTATGGTCGTTTGATCGCCGCGAAAATGTTTTCTCTATACCATAGTTTTCCCACGGTGCAGAGATGGCACAGGCCATACGGGAGCTGCCCTTTTTCACGCCCCAGCGGCCGCGAACACGCCACCCCATGCCAGGATACGCACCCTACCTGCCCATTCCCGCCCACATTTGCGTAGGGTTGTTGGGTTCTTTCCACATCACCGACATAAAGACTTACCGAACGCCATGTCCAATATTCGCCGTTCATCCGTACTGCTTATGCTGGCCGCCGCTTTATCCTGCACTGTTTCGCCAGTGCAAACCCAAGCCCAGACGCCGCCCCAAACCACAGCGCGCGGCGCAACGGAGACGGTTCGCGCCACTACGATCGCTTGTGGCCTGGAGCACCCCTGGGCGCTTGCCTTTCTGCCGGATCGACGCATGTTGATCACGGAACGGCCCGGACGCATGCGCATTCTGTCTGCGGACGGTACGTTGTCGGCGCCACTGGCGGGTATGCCCAAAGTCCACGCGCAGGGCCAGGGCGGCCTGCTCGACGTCGTGCTCGGTACCGGCTTCGGCAACGACCGCACCATTTTCTTCTCCTACGCCGAACCGACGGCCAACGGCGCACGCACTGCCGTGGCACGGGCAACGCTGGACACGGACGCACTGCGCCTGCGCAATGTCGAGCGTATCTTCGCCCAGCGCGACGACCCCGCCGGCGCCAACCACTGGGGTTCCCGCCTGGTGTTCGGAACCGATGGCAAACTGTTCGTCACACTGGGCGACCGCTACGACCACCGCGACAAGGCGCAAGACCTCGGCAGCCACTTGGGCAAGATCGTCCGCATCGGAACCGACGGCCGCGTGCCGGCGGACAACCCTTTTGTCGGCCGCCCCGGCGTCTTGCCGGAAATCTGGTCCTACGGGCATCGCAACGTGCAAGGCGCGGCACTTAACCCGGCCAGTGGCGAACTGTGGATCGACGAGCACGGACCGCAGGGCGGCGACGAAGTGAATCGCGTTTTGGCCGGGCGCAACTATGGCTGGCCTGTGATTACCTATGGGCGTGAATACGTCACCGGCTTCAAGATCGGCGAGGGCACCGAGCGCGCCGACGTCGAATCGCCGCTACTGCAATGGACGCCGTCGATCGCGCCGTCGGGCATGGCCTTCTACACCGGTGACGTCTATCCGCACTGGAAGGGCAGCGTTTTCGTCGGCGCACTCAAATTCCAGATGCTCGTCCGCCTGCAACTGGACGGCAACAGAATCGTGCGCGAGGAACGCCTGCTGAACACCTTGGGAAAACGCATCCGCGACGTGCGCCAGGGACCGGACGGCAAGCTGTGGCTACTGGACGATAGCGACGGTTGCGTGCTGCGGCTGGACCCAGCCTGATCGACACCGAAATCCACGCCAGCGGTGGCATGGCCGGCCGCGCCAACGGTACCGATAAAACGCCTCGGCACGGTCGAAGAGATCGCCCAGGCAGTACTGTGTGTGACTGCTGTTGTCCAAAGCCAGCTATATGGCGGACGCCTTGCTCGACGTGACGGGGGCAGTTGAGGTTGCGCCAGACCTGCCGAACCTATTTCTACCGCCTGTTGAATCTTCGACTTTCGTCGAGCAAAATTGCACCATGCACACCAGCGAGGGCTGATATGTCTACCGCAGCCATGCGCCGCGCCGACCCTGGCGAAGTATTGAGCAAGGCGCTGATCAACGCCGGCAGGGAACTTGGCCTGACCCAGGCGACGCTTGGCGCCATCATCGGCAAGGATCGCAGCGCAATCAGCCGTGGCGGCATCGACCCTGCGACCAAATCGGGGGAGCTCGCCCTGCTGCTGATCCGTGCCTATCGCGCGCTCTTTGTGCTGATGGGCGGCGACGCAGCGCAGATGAAGCACTGGATGCACAACGGCAATCACCACACCGGCGGCGTGCCAGCCGAGCAAATCCGCAGCGTGCAAGGCTTGCTGCGAGTGGTCGAATATCTCGACGCGATACGTGGCAAAGCGTGAACTCGGGTTCAAACCCCGACATCTGGGAGATTGCCGGTACGCAGGCCACGGAAGTCGCGCTCGGCGGCACCATTCTGCGGCTGGTGGAAAGCCAGGAGCAGATCGCAACCAACCGCCTTGTCGATACATTGGACGAACAAGCTCTGCTCGAAACGCTGCTGGAGTCCTCCAAACCCCCGCTGGTCGCGGGCACTGAACGACTGCACTACCTGCTCGCCACACCGTTCCGTTACCCGCCGCTGCGCCACGGCTCCCGCTTTGGCGGGCACTTCGAGCCCAGCCTGTTCTACGGCGCACGCAAAACGGCCACTGTCCTGGCCGAAGCAGCCTATTACCGGCTGTTTTTTCTCCACGGCATGGCGCAGCCCCCCGCCGCACCGCTAAAAACGCAACACACCCTGTTCAGCGCCACAATCCGCTGCAACCGTGGCCTGCGCCTGCAGGCAGCGCCTTTCGACGCATGGTTCGACGTCATCACCAACCCGACGGACTATACGGCCACGCAGGCTCTTGGAAGCGCAATGCGCGCAGCGGGCATTGCCGCCTTCGAATATCCTTCTGCGCGAGATCGCGCGCACGGCACCAACCTTGCCTTGTTCACCCCTGCTGCGCTGGCATCGACACGGCCTACCCGAACTCAGCCGTGGCTGGCGGAAACCACACTGACTGGCGTGAGCTTCTACAGCACCGAACACGGCGAGGTTCATCGCTTCGCTTGTGCCGATTTCGAAATCGACGGCAGACTTCCTGCCCCGGCGATGTAGCATGTACTTTGCTCAACGCACCCTTTTCAGTGGTGCCAATGGCGGAAATATGAATTAAATGGTTGAAATAGCTGGACAATCCGCACCGTCACCTTGGGTAGCGCGTTTTTCGCCCTTGATCGCGCCAGGCGGCGAGGTACTCGATTACGCCTGCGGCAGCGGGCGGCATGCGCGCTGGCTCGCGCGACGCGGATTTCGCGTCGAAGCAGTAGACCGCGACAGCGCCGCACTTGAGCTGCTGCGCGACACGCCGGGCGTGAAACCGCGCCGCGCCGACCTGGAAAACGAACCGTGGCCTTACAGCGGCCGCCGTTTCGACGCCGTGGTAGTCACCAATTACCTGTTCCGCCCGCGCCTCAATCTGCTGCTCGACACACTGAATCCAGGCGGCGTGCTGATCTACGAAACCTTCATGACCGGCAACGAACGCTTCGGCAAACCGAGCAATCCGGCTTTTCTCCTGGCTCCGGGGGAACTGCTCCAGCACCTCATGCCAAACTGGACCATCGTCGCCTTCGAACAAGGTGAAATAGCCACCCCACGCGCCGCGGTCGTACAACGCGTTTGCGCCATCCGGGACGGAGTCGTGCCGCGTTTGCCCTAGGGCCCCGCTGCAATCGGCGCCTCAAACCCCGGGAACCGCTGCAAAATAGCCCCAAATAGCGCTTTCCAACACCACGTTAAAAATGAAAACCGGCCGCGCAGCAGCACTACCGGTTCGTTCCTGGAAGTAGTTGCGAGGCAGGATTTCTGACACCGAAGATAAGCGGCATATCAATCCTTCCCGGCAACAAAAACAAGACGGCCTCGGCGCTACGACGGGGTCAGGCAACCGCAATAAGAGCGGCAGCCCCTTGCTAGAATGGATCGTCCAGCATGGAAATATCCATTCATCACATGGAGCCGACAATGGAAAAGGAAAATGAAGAAGACGACTACGACTTGCTCCACAGCTTTTCCATGGTGGAAGCCAGTTTGCATTACACCATCAGTCTTTTTGGCAATGAGCTAGCCCAAAGGGAAGGGTACAAAGTTCTCAGCGGACTCAGCGCAGTTCATTACTACCTGTGCGTCAAATTCGGCTGGATGCCGGAAAAAGTTCGCTCGATGAGTTGGCGCGATCTTCATTTTCTGCTGATAGAAGATATGCACGGCTGGAGTATCCCGAAAGAAGCCCAGCGCTAGAGCGTTTTTGATTTAAATATATACATTTGATATTGTTCTCCCAGGCGGATTTGGGAGACATTCATGCAAGCCTATTCACAAGATCTGCGTGACCGAGTACTTCGTGCGCTGGAACGAGGAGAAGGCCCCAGTGCAATTGCCAGGCGCTTTGAGGTCAGCCGCATGTGGGTGCATCAGGTTCGCCAGCGCTTTGAGGAGGAAGGGTTGAGAAGTGCGTTGCCCATGGGTGGGTATCGTCGTTCGTGTGTTGAACCGCTCCAAGCTGAGTTGCACGCTTGGATCGAGGCCGAGCCAGATCTGACTTTGGCACAACTGTGTGAGCGCCTGGCTGGGCATGGCGTCCAGATCAAGGTTTCAGCGTTGTGCCACCAACTCAAAAAGTGGGGCTTGAGCTTCAAAAAAAACGCTGCACGCCAGCGAGCAAGAGCGCGAGGACGTACAGCAGGCACGCCAAGTGTGGATTGAGCAACAGCCGCATATGGATTCAAACCGATTGGTCTTTCTGGATGAAACGTGGGCCAGCACCTGCATGGCCCGTACTCGGGGACGCGCCCCGCGTGGTCAGCGATGCTTGGGTGCAGTCCCTCATGGGCACTGGAAGACGACCACATTCATTGCCGCCCTGCGCTGTGATGCCATCACCGCCCCGATGGTGATCGATGGCGCGATGAACGGCTCACTGTTTCTGGCCTATGTGAGTAAGTTCCTATGCCCGACTTTGCGCCCAGGCGATGTGGTCATTGCCGACAATCTGAGCGCTCACAAAGTGGCCGGTGTTCGGCAAGCCATTGAAGCTGTGGGCGCCACATTGCTTTACCTGCCGCCGTATTCTCCAGACCTCAATCCCATCGAAAAACTCTTCTCCAAGCTCAAAGCCCTGTTGCGCAAAGCGGCTGCCCGCTCCATGGACGCTCTGTGGCAACAGATTGGCTCTTTGCTTGATTGCTTCCCCGCCGATGAATGTGGCAATTATTTCGCCTCGTCCGGATATGCAAAAACTTAAATCAAAAACGCTCTAGCCTGCATCACTTGGACATGGGTGCGCCTTTGTTCCGCCTGATAGGGGCATGCCTCCGTTCGCCCACGATTCGCAAACGCACAAGATGCGTTGCCAACCCAGTCGTATAACGGATCTTTCCGCATCAATTCAGCGCGGGGGAAACGGGCACCAGCGTGCGAAACACGCGCATGTAAAGCCCTGCCTGCTGGTGCGAGCAGGCAACCGAAGCCAAGCAGCAGGATGCGCAGCCCTGGAGCAATTCGAGCGGCAGCCACAGTGCAACCGACTCGGCGGTCTCCGCAACATTAGACGCCAAAGAAATCTATGATCTGCCGATCATCGACAACCATGTGGTCAGTAATATGGAAGACCTCGGACAAGGATTCGTGCTTCAACGCCTCCTCCCGATCAAGAATCTTTCCCATGAAAGTTACATGGCTCCACGGTGAATCCTCGGCGTCCACGAGGCTAACATTAAAGTTGCTTTCCTCCATCCAGATTTGGAACGGAAATGCGACTCGATCCTCTGGCGAAGCTTCATCACCCCACTGTCCCAGGCCAATAAGGCCACTCAACGTCTTCTCGGGGTGCCCCTTTGTGAACAGCGCGTAATAGACGGCATGGGCATCGCCATCACGATAGACAAAGCGTGTCAGCCGAACCGATACGTTTCCGCAGCACTCACAGACAGACTCTTTTGGCTCATCAAATTCAAACGTCAACATTTCCCTGATACCTAGTTGGGAGCATCGGTTTGTATCGCTAATGGCCTTCGAACGCACAGGCGGCGTAGAGCCCATTACTCGGGATCGCAGCAAGGCTGCTCAAGCGACAACCGCTACCGCGTTACCCTCATGACATGACTGAACGTCTCGCGATGCTCGGCCCATTCGGATAAGCCCCCAGACGCCGCGGCGATTGCGATAGAGGCGCAGGGCAGCGAAAGCGAGTATAGGCCAGCACACTGGCCCTGAAAAAGCAAAAGCCGCTGATCCTTACGAATCAGCGGCTTAGGGTCTTTCGACTGAATTTGGTTGCGGGGGCAGGATTTGAACCTGCGACCTTCGGGTTATGAGCCCGACGAGCTGCCAAGCTGCTCCACCCCGCGTCGGAGAAAGAGCATTCTAGCTCACGTGTACACGAAAGGCAAGGGCAGCCACCGAAAACAAGCTGGCAAGCCATTCGTCGCCCCTCGAATGGCCTGTAAACTTGCTCTGTTCAAGCTCAATTCGCCACAAGCTGCAATTCGAAGCCAGCCGACACGGTATGTTCGCTGCGGGTAGCCGGTTCGCTATGGCGAGAAAAAGCTTTGGCCATCTCGGTCAGCCGGCGGGTAACGACCGTGGCAACCTGCTGGCGAAACAGTTCAAGCACTTCTTCACTGGCCAGTGCCAAGGCTGATGGGTTGATTTCCAGGTAGGTGAGCGGCGACAACGAAACGACGCTCATCACGTGGCAATGCTCCACGTGGTTCAGCCATGCCTGCTCGCCGAATATTTCGCCCACGCCCAATTCCATGACCTTGCGACCTTCGATCGACAATTCGACGCTGCCCTCAAGCACGATGCCGAATCGCTGGTCCGTGTTCTGCTCCTGCATCAACAACACTTTCTCTTCAACTCTTCGCCACGCACAGATACGCAGCGTTTCCCATAACTCGACGTCCTCGAAATCGACAAAGAACGACAATTTGCGCAGCATGGAGAAACGGCGGGACATGACCGACGTCGATTCGTCGCTTTCCTCCACAAGCTTGTAACGAACCGCTGCCAGCTCCTTGGCAAAATCGGCGCCATTCTTGTAGCGCGAGTACAAATCCTTCTCCAACGCTTTGCGAATCACGCCATCCAATTGCTCCGGCACGTCAGGATTGAGCTGTGAAACCAACGGCGGGTCGACATTGATGATTTTGTACACCAGTTGCGCGGGGTTCGAAGCGCGAAAAGGCAGGCGACCGGTAAGCAAATGAAACAACACCACGCCAAGCGAATAGAGATCCGTTTTTTGATTGAGCGGATATCCCTTGATCTGCTCGGGACTCATATAGGCTGGCGAACCGACCCCCATGATGAAAGTCGAATCAACCTCGGTTTTCTTGCTGAGATTGAGCGCCAGGCCGAAATCGGTGATCTTCACATTGTCCTGGTCGTCCACCAGGATGTTGGCCGGCTTGATATCGCGGTGAACGATGCCTTGCCGATACGCGTGGTCGAGCGCCATGCAACACTTGAAAACGATGCCGATGGCCCGGTGCACCGGCAACAACCGCTCGAAGGAACAATAACGCTCGAGCGTATCGGCGGGGAAATACTCCATCACGATATAGGCCTGATTCGGCTCTACCACCGCCTCGAAAATGCGAATCACGTTGGGATGATCCAAACGGCTGGCGACTGCCTGCTCCGCCTTCAGGAGCTTGAGCATGCGGCGATTCCACTTGGCCTCGTCCTTGGCCCTGTCGTCGAAGCGGACAAACTTTACCGCAACCGGTTCTGGGCTATCGGGATCTTCCGCCAGATAAACCGTTGCCGTGGCCCCACGCCCCACCTCGCGGACAATCTTGTACTTGCCGATTTTTTCAGGGATGTTCATGTAAACCTGTAACAAATGCCGCACTCTTCATCGCGCGACGCGCTGCGGTGATTGTGTCATAAAGCACCACAGGGGCATCAATCGAATACATCACGGCAGTGCCATATCTAATCAACCGACCGGTCGGTAATAATCACCACTTTACGCGGATTCCTGTCCCTACACACAAAAGGAAACATTTGCATCCAAAGTATGGTACGTGCAGCGCACTTTTCTAGATCTCTCGGAGTACACCTTTGAACGAGCCGATCGATTTACTCATTCACGCCCGCTGGATCGTTCCGGTGGAACCCGCCGGCCTGGTGCTCGAGCATCACTGCGTCGCCATCGCGGATGGCCGCATCGTTGCCGTGCTGCCGCAGGAAACCGCACGACTGCGTTATCGCGCGGCGCGCGAAGTCGACCTTGCGCATCACGTCCTGATTCCCGGCCTGGTCAACCTGCACACGCACGCGGCCATGAGTCTGATGCGGGGTATCGCCGACGACCTGCCGCTGATGCGTTGGCTGAAAGAGGCGATCTGGCCCGCCGAAGCCAAGCACCTCTCCCCCGCGTTCGTTCGCGACGGCACACTGCTGGCAGCGGCGGAAATGCTTCGCGGAGGGATTACCACATGCAGCGACATGTACTTCTATCCCGAAGCCGCCGCCGAAGCGTTCGAGCAACGCGGCATGCGCGCCGTTCTCGGAATCACCGTACTCGACTTTCCGACCCCCTATGCCGTCGATGCCGACGACTACCTGCGAAATGGCCTGGCTGTCCGCGATGCCTGGTGCGACCATCCCCGCATTGGCTTTTCGCTGGCCCCGCACGCCCCCTATACCGTTTCCGACACCACGCTCGAACGTATCGCCCATCTCGCCGCCGAGCTCGATCTATCCGTGCAGATCCACCTCCAGGAGACCGCAGAGGAGGTCCGCGACAGCCTTGCCACCCACGGCGTCACGCCTGCAGCCCGACTTGAGCGCCTTGGCATACTCGGCCCGGGCATGGTTGGCATACATGCGGTCCACCTGGACAAAAACGATATCGAGCGCCTTGCCCGCCACCACTGCGGCGTCGCCCACTGCCCGACATCCAACATGAAACTGGCCAGCGGTATCGCGCCGGTAACGAGACTGCTCGATGCGGGCATGACCGTCGGTTTGGGCAGCGATGGCGCGGCAAGCAACAATCGCCTTGATCTATTTCAAGAAATGCGTCACGCCGCGCTTTTGGCAAAAGTCGCCGGGGGCGACGCTACCGCAGTATCCGCGCACACCGCCTTGCACATGGCGACGCTTGGCGGCGCACGCGCACTCCGCCTGGACGACCGCACCGGCTCCATTACCCCTGGCAAACAAGCCGACTTATGCGCTGTAGCACTTGATACGCCTGCGACTCAGCCCTGTTTCGATCCAGCCTCCCATCTCGTATACGTAGCCGGTCGCGAACAGGTTTCGCATGTATGGGTTGACGGCGAAGCCCGCGTGGATCAAGGTTTTCCGCTGTTGCAAATAAGCGACAAAGAATTGCTCAGGCTCGCAGCCATATGGCAAACTAAGCTCGTTAGTTGAACTAAATAAAGCCGGTTCGATCCGAAACGAGGAAGGCAGGTGATCTGTTTTCTTCATTTTTTACAGCGGCATTTTCCGGTCTTTCGCCCTTAAGAGGAAACCATGATCAGACAAACCAAGAAACAGATGTTCATGCTGGCCGCTATCGCTTCGATCGGCCTGTCTGCTTCCGCTGCGTTCGCGCAGGTCAAGGATGTTGTAGTCAGCGGCACGGGAGAAATTCCGTACGTCATCGATTCCCGCAACGTCGTCGCCCGCAGCGGTACCGGCCTGTGCTGGCGTACCGGCTACTGGAGTCCGGCTGCCGCCGCGACCGCCATGGCCGGCCAGTTCCCCGTCGGCTGCGAATGCGACAGCGACATCGTTCCGAAGGAAAAGTGCACAGCTCCTGGCGTCACGCCTCCTCCCGATGTGTCCAAGCCGGGCGTGAGAGTTACGCCGGACGCCAGCAAGATCAAGCTGTCCGCCGATGCGCTGTTCGATTTCGACAAGGCTGTGCTGAAGCCCGAAGGCAAGGCCAAGCTGGACGATCTCGCCGCGCAATCCAAGAACCTCAAGCTTGAGGTCATCCTGGCTGTCGGCCACACCGACCGTCTCGGCTCCGATTCCTACAACCAGAAACTGTCCGAGCGCCGCGCTGCCGCCGTGAAGACCTACCTGGTCAGCAAGGGCATCGAAGCCAACCGCATCTACACCGAAGGCAAGGGCAAGAAGCAGCCTGTGACCGGTGCGAAGTGCGACAAAGAGAAGAATCGCAAGGCTCTGATCAGCTGCCTGCAGCCGGATCGCCGTGTCGAGATCGAAGTGGTCGGCTCCAAGTAAGCCGTATCCACATCACGAAAAGCCCTGCCTCGGCGGGGCTTTTTTCTTTTCTGGCCGGATATCCCGCCTGCACATTGGGAAGCACATGCCATGAATACAAGCAATGCCGACCCTGCCGAATTACAGAAATTCAGCGATCTGGCTCACCGCTGGTGGGATCCGACCTCCGAATTCAAACCTCTGCACGATATCAATCCTCTACGGCTCGATTGGATTGACGCCAAGACCAAGCTAGCCGGCAAGCGCGTTCTGGACGTCGGCTGCGGCGGCGGCATTCTTTCCGAAAGCATGGCGGCGCGCGGGGCGCGCGTCACCGGCATCGATCTTGGTGAAAAACCGCTTGGCGTCGCCCGGCTCCACTTGCTTGAAAGCGGTCACGATGTCGACTACCGCCTGACCAGCGCGGAGGCATTCGCCGCCGAAAATCCCGCAGGCTTCGATGTAGTCACCTGCATGGAAATGCTTGAGCATGTTCCCGACCCTGCAAGCACGATCGCGGCATGCGCACGTTTGGTCAAACCCGGCGGAGATATTTTCTTTTCCACCCTGAATCGCAATTTCAAAGCCTATCTGTTCGCCGTCATTGGCGCCGAGTATGTACTTGGGCTACTGCCGCGTGGCACGCATGAATACGCGAAGTTCATCAAGCCATCCGAGTTGGCGCACTACTGCCGCCGAGCCGGGCTTGATCCTGTCGAACTCACCGGCATGCATTACAACCCGATTACCAAAACGTACTCGCTCCATCCCGACACCAGCGTCAACTACCTTGTTCATGCCCGGATTGCAGCTTGAAATAAGCGGTTCGCATTAGCCGGCATAACCCAGGCTGGCATAGATTCCATCACGATGGCAGGCAGACATAAAATGTCTTGACATTTTATGTCTGCCTGTTTACATTATCCATGTCGATAACCGACACATTCCTGAAAAGGGGAAACGATGAAATCGCTGCAAGAAAAAATTGCGGGGCTGGATCTGTCGATAAGCATGCGGCTGGGCGGCGCGACCGTGGATCTGCAGCCCATACCGGGATCGGTGCCGGTCATCCAGGTTGCCATTGGCGGGCGCGAGGAATTGCCGATTTTCATCACCGCGTCCGAAACCCAAATCCTCTGCATCTGCTACTTGTGGACGGATTCGGAAATAGCACCGGACAAACGTATCGAGCTGTTGGAACTCCTGCTCGACCTCAACCTGTCGATTCCCCTGTCCTCGTTCGGCAGGGTGGACGGCCGCTACGTGCTGTTCGGTGCGCTCTCCCATAACGCCCGAATGGAAGACATTGCGCAGGATATCGTTGCGCTGAGCGACAACGCGCTCGATGCGCTGGAAGCGCTTTCCGGATATCTAGCTTAAAGGAGCCAAACATGAGTGTGATCGAAAAAATTCTGACTTTGCTGCGCGGCAGTGCTCGTGAGCTCGGCGACAGCTTGATCGACGCCAACGCCACTCGCATCTACGAGCAGGAAATCGTCGACGCGCGCAATGCCATCCTGCAAGCCAAGAGCGATCTGACAGGTGTCATGGCCAAGGAGATGCAAAGCGCGCGCGAGATCGAACGCATCCGCGGAGAAATGCTTCGTTTCGAAGCACTTGCCGTCGAAGCGCTGGATAAAGGCAAGGAGTCACTTGCCGAAGAAGTCGCCGCCAAGGTCGCCGACACGGAAGCCGAACTCGAAGAACAAACGCGTACCCATGCCAATTATGCTTTGCAAGTCGGTAAACTGAAGGACTTGATCAAGGCGGCGGAAGGCAAGGTGCGCGAACACGAACGCGAAGTGGCGATGGCACGCACCACGGAGAACGTTTACCGTGCTACCCGTTCGATTTCCGACAGCATCGGCACGAGCGGTTCCAGATTGGTAAGCGCGCGCGAATCGTTGGAACGCATCAAGCGGCGCCATGAGGATCTCGCCGACCGTATGAATGCGGCTGAAGCGCTGGACAAGGAAATCGGCATCAAAGCGCTGGAAACAAAGCTTGCCGAAGCCGGTATCGGTGCCAACAGCGACCGCAAGCGGCGGGCGATGGAGCGCATTCGCGCACGTCAGGCAACACCGCGGGACGAGGCATGACGACGCGCAAGCCAGCGCGTTGGCAAACATCGGACGAAGCGATCCGCGCGGTGCAAGTCGCTTTCGATGTGGAAGGCGCGGTGCTTGAAGCAATACGCCGCGCCGCCTTCGAGAACAATCTATCCACCTCGGACCAGATCCGCAGCGTACTCGGCCTTGCCGTGACGCAACGACCGAAGCGCCCGCGTCTCACCGTCTCACTGACGCCGGCCGATTATGAAACGCTGGCCGCCCGCTACGCCGTAGTGGCGACGGACCGGCTAGCCATCAAGGAACGCGTCACTGACGAGCTGATCCGCTTCGCACACACACTCTGAAACGGCCTGATAACAACAAGGGAGGGCTTCTTTCATGGGCGATCTCGCCGCCGCCGCATTCAGCTACCCGACGGCAATTTACACCGCGCTGCTTGGTGCGGTGGTTTTCTATTGGCTGCTGGCGCTGATCGGCCTGATAGATTTCGATGACGGCCACGCCGGCCTCGATTTCGATCTGGATGGCGATGTCGGCGATATCGGCACTGTCGCCGCCTATCTCATCGCCTTCGGACTCGGCGGCGTACCGCTCTCGGTCGTGGTCAGCCTGCTCGTGCTGATCGGATGGACCCTGTGTTGCCTGTTCGCCATGTGGCTGTTGCCACTCGTGCCCACCACCGTACTGCAGTCAGTGGCCGGCACGGCCGGATTGCTCGGCTCCTTTGCGCTCACCCTGCCACTGACCGCCGCGGTGGTACGCCCGCTGCGCAAGCTCTTCGTTACCCACGGCGCCATCTCCAACGCCGCACTGGTCGGCCAGCCCTGCCGCATTCTCACCCGCTCCGTGGATGAAAAATTCGGCCGTGCCGAAGTCTCCGGCCGCGGTCCCAGCTACAACATTCGCGTCTATGCCGATACGCCCAATTCTCTTACCCGCGGCTCGACCGCGATCATCACCGACTACGATTCGAGCGGTGCGCGCTACCACGTGCGCGCCGAGGAATAAACGATAACCGGGTAACGGTCTATTTTTCCGCCGGGCCCGCCCGGCTAAATCTGAAGAGGATCCAATGGAGCCCATCTACATCGCCGTCGGCCTGCTGGCCGTTCTGCTGTTCGTACTGTTCACCATGTTCGCCAAGTTCTATCGCAAGGTGGAACAAGGCTACGCGATGATCGTCAACACGCTGCGCAGCGAACCGGAGGTGACCTTCACCGGGCGCATGGTGTACCCGATCATCCATAAGGCCGAGATGATGGACATCGCGCTCAAGACGGTGGAAATCGACCGTACCGGGAACGAAGGACTGATCTGCCAGGACAACATCCGCGCCGACATCAAGGTGAAATTTTTCGTCCGCGTCAACAAGACCGCCGAGGACGTGCTCAAGGTTGCCCAGGGCATCGGCTGCGAGCGCGCCTCCAACCACGAGACGCTGGAGGAATTGTTCTCGGCCAAATTCTCCGAGGCGCTGAAAACGGTCGGCAAAGCCATGGATTTCGTCGAGCTGTATCAAGCGCGCGACCGTTTCCGCGACGAGATCATCCGCCAGATCGGTGACGATCTGTCTGGCTACGTGCTTGAAGACGCGGCCATCGATTACCTCGAACAGACGCCGCTTGCCAAGCTTGACCCGAGCAACATCCTCGACGCCCAGGGGATCAAGAAGATCACCGAGCTGACCGCGCAGGAAAACGTTCGCACCAACGAACTGCGCCGCAACGAGGAAATGCAGATCAAGAAAAAAGACGTCGAAACCAAGGAAACCCTGCTCGAACTCGAACGCCAGCAGGCCGATGCCGAGGCGCGCCAGCAGCGTGAAATCGCCTCCGTGCGTGCGCGCGAAGAAGCCGAAGCCGCGCGCGTCCGTGCCGAAGAGCACACCAAGGCCGAACTCGCCCGCCTGCAATCCGAGCAGGCCATCACCGTGCAACAGGAAAACGTGCTGCGCGAGAAGGAAGTCGCCGAAAACAACCGCAAACGCGCAGTCGCCATCGAAGAAGAAAAAGTCATCCGCGCACGCGAACTGGAAGTGGTCGACCGCCAGAAGGAAGTGACCCTGCAACAGATCGACAAGGAAAAAGCGGTCGAAGTGCAGAAGAAAGCGATCGCCGACGTCATCCGCGAACGCATCGTGGTCGAACGCACCGTGGCCGAACAGGAAGAAGCAATCAAGGAACTGCGCGTCGTCGCCGAGGCCGACCGCACGAAAAAATCGACCATCATCCTCGCCGAAGGCCAGGCCGAGGAAAAAATGGTGATGGAAGTCAAAGCCGCCGAGGCACAGGAACGCCGTGCTCGCTACAAAGCGACTGAAGAACTGACGCTGGCCGAAGCCAAGCTCAAGGTCGCCGAAAAAGATGCCGAAGCCAAGAAACGCGAAGCCGAAGGCATGGAAGCAATCGCTGCCGCACCAGGATTTGCCGCCGCCAAGGTCATGCTGGTCGATGCCGACGCCAAGGAAAAACAAGGCATGGTCGACGCCAAGGTGAAACTCGCCGAGGCCGAAGCGGTCACCAAATACGGTCAGGCCGAAGCCGATGCCATGCAAGCACGCATGGAAGCCGAAGCACAGGGTCAGGAAAAAATTGGCCTCGCCAACGTCCAGGTACGCGTTGCCGATGCCGACGCCACGGTGAAAACCGGCTTGGCCGAAGCGCAGGTCATCGAGGCGCGCTTCCAGGCCGAGGCCAAGGGCCTGCGCGAAAAATTCGAGGCGATGGCGGCAATGAGTCCGGATACCCGCGCACACGAAGAATTCCGCATGCAACTCGGCAACGCCCATATCGAAACGCTGAAGACCATCGATGCCCAAGCCGGCATCGCCCGCGAACAGGCCGAGGTGCTCGGTACCGCGCTCGGCAATGCCAAGATCGACATCGTCGGCGGCCAGGGCGATTACTTCGAGCGTTTCGTCAATGCGCTCGCCGTCGGCAAAGGCATCGACGGCGCCATTGCCAAGAGCAACACACTCCAGGTTGCGCTGAAAGACCACCTCACCGGAGAACGCGACCTCGTCGGCGACCTGCAAGGCCTCGTCGGCGCGCTTGGCAGTTCCGCTGGCGAGATGCAAAACCTCGGCGTCACCGCATTGCTGGCCAAAATCGCCCGTGATGGCGACGAGACGCAGAAAAATGCGCTGCGTACCTTGCTCGACAGCTATCGCAAAAACTGAAGAGCGCCACGACAATGCGCAAACTTCACTGCGCCTGTAGCGCCCACGCGGTACTCGACGGCCATCTCCTCGCCCCTGGCCTGACCGCGCAACGCTGCCCAGCCTGCGGTACCGTCCTGCTCACGCTCGACGATTACCGCCGCTGGCGGGAGCGCCAACCCGCCAGCGGCGCAGTGGCACCCATATCGACAAACAACGCGGAACCCGAGCCGGAAGCCGCACAGGCACGTCATTGCCCTGCCTGCCAGCGTTTGATGAGCCGGCACCGTACCGGCACCGCGCCGGACTTCCGTCTCGACCGATGCAGCCCATGCCAACTGGTATGGCTGGACGATGGCGAATGGCAGCGCTTGGAGGAAGCCGGCCTTGCCGCCCAGCTCGATATGGTACTGACCGATGCCTGGCAGCAACGCATTCAGGCAGCCGAAATGCAGGCGGGCCGCGATGCCGCGTTGCGCGCCAGGCTCGGAGAAGAAACCTTCGCCGAAGTCCGCCGCCTGCAGTCCTGGCTGGATAAGCATCCGCAGCGCACCGCGATTCTTGCCGAACTCAACGCAAGGCGCCGAACGGGTTGATTGCCCAACCCACCGCACAATCCGCCACGCCGACACGGAAGATCATGTCCGACCAGACCTCTCTCGCAGCAGCCAATCCCAGCGAAACCTTGACGGCCGACAGCGGTAGCTATGAACTGCTGAAAAAGCGGCTCACCGACCGCGGCGCCACCCTGCAGCAGAAAACGCGCAGCCTCAACGACGCACGGCTGAAAGAATTCGGCCGTGCCGAACAATCGCTGGTACTACGCACCCGCGCGCACACCGAAAACAACTGTATCGCCCGCGATCTGGTGTACATCGGCGATCTGCTGCTGTTCGGTTACAACGTATTCATCGGCCTGCGCAAGGAAGTCGCCGTCGGCGACGTATTCGCCCTCTACCGGTTCAAGGCCCAGGCCGACACCGAGGAACTGGAAGCCGTGCCCACCACCGGCACTTTCCTCGACGATCCGCGCTTCAATGCCGATTTCCGCGAACTGTACGCCTACTACAAACAGGCAAATCTGATCCAGCTACGCGTGCATCAGCGAAAACTGCTGGCTGCCTTCCAGATTGGTGAGCAGGCGCACGACCTGCGCGTATTCCGCTGGGAACTGGAAGCCGGCGGCAACATCCGCTACATCGACAATCGCGGCGAGCGCGACATCGCGCTTCCTCCGACACACGATTTCGAATGGACCGTCACCACGCGCGACGACCATGTCGGCGGGAAGTATCCCCACATCAACATTCTCGACACCATTTTCGTCGAAACCACGGGCGGTGATCTCACAGTCAAGATCGAGAACAATACCGAAAGCGGGCTCGGCATCTACAGCGAGCCGGTAGAAGACCGCAATCAGTCGCTCGCCGACGCGGAAATCGCCTACGCCGGCCTCGGCGCGCTGATCTTGCTGAAAATCCGCCCCTATCGCGAAAAAAACGAACGCTTCCTCGTTTTCAATGCGCGCACCCGCCAGGTCGTGCGCATCGACGCCATCGGACGTTCCTGCGTACAGTTGCCGGAGGACCACGGCATCATCTTTCCCGGTGGTTATTACCTGCAATCCGGCGAACACAAACGTTTCGACCTCCCCGCCGACACCGTCGGCGCGCTGCGTTTCAAACGCATGCTGCGCTCGCCCAACGGCGAAGACGTGCTTTACGTTTTCTACCAGCCGGGTACGGGCCTCTATGCGCTGTTCTCCTACAACCTGATCGAAAAGACGCTGAGCGCGCCCATTCTCTGCAATGGCTACGCCCGCTTCGACGACGGACGATTCCTCGTATTCCAGGCGGAGGGCCCGGAACCGACGCGTAATCATCCGATGCAGATGTGGCAGACACCCTTCGCCAGCGAGGACTATGCCACCGGCACGGGTAGCGCCAGGGGATTTTTCGCCCGTGTCGGCAATGCCGAACTGGTGCGCGGCATCTCCGAACTGACCGCCATCGCCCGCGCGGTCGATGAGCAGACGCCCACGCGCGCCGCTTACGAAGCATTGATCCGGCAATGCGAGCGCGTGCTCGACGCATACTTCTGGCTCGATGCAGCCGAAACGGATCGTCTGGAAACCGATGTGCGCGCCATTGCCGACGGCGCCCGCGCCACGCTGGACGAATTCGACAAGGTCGAGAGCATCCGCCGCGACACAGCGCGTGCGCTGGCCGATGCCGAAGCGCGCCAACGCGCTCTTCTCACCGACATCGCCAGCATGTTGTGGCAGCAGCCGGACGATTTCGTCCGTGCACTCGGCATGCTGCGCGAACAGTATGGCCGCCTGAGAACGCTGGAAGAGTTACGTTACGCCGATCTGCCCGGCATTGCCGCGATGGACCAGGCACTGTCCGCCGAACAGCAGCGTGTGGGCGAACGCGCCGTGCGTTTCCTGGCAGAAGAGCAGGCCTTCGATGGCCAGCGCCGCGAACTCGCGCGCATTTCCTCCGCCTTGCCCACCACCACGACCAGCACCGATATCGCCACCCTGCTGGCCGAACTCGATCGCACCGCGGCCGGACTCGACCTGCTCACCGAGCAACTCGGCAGCCTGCCCGGTGGAGACGCGGTGGTGCGCACCCGCATTCTCGACAACATCTCGGCCATTTATGCCGACGTCAATCGATTGCGCGCCGAAGCCCGCAATCGGCGCAAATCCCTTGGCACCACGGAGGCCGCGGCCGAATTTGGCGCTCAGTTCAAGCTCTTCGGCCAATCGGTCGAAAACGCCCTGGAACTGGCCGACACACCGGAAAAATGCGACGACGCGCTGACCCGACTGCTCGCCCAGCTTGAAGAACTTGAAGGCCGCTTCGTCGAACACGAAGACTTCGCCGACGACATCGCGGCCAAACGCGAATCGGTTTACGAAGCCCTCTCGGCCCGCCGGCAAAGCCTGCTCGAAGCCCGTCAACGCCGCGCCCAAGCGCTTACCGACGCCGCAAGCCGGATTCTCGACGGCATTCCGCGCCGCGTCGCCACGTTCAGCGCAATCGAACAGGTACACAGCTATTTCGCCGCCGATGCGCTCATCACCAAACTGCGCAAGCAGATCAACGACCTGCGTGTGCTTGGCGCAGCAGTCGCCGCCGACGATCTCGACACCCGCCTCAAGACCGCGCGCGATCAAGCGCTGCGTGCCGTACGCGACCGCCACGAACTGATCGCCGACGATGGGCAGACGCTACGCCTGGGACGCCACGCATTCACCATCAACCGGCAATCGCTCGATCTCACGCTGGTCCCCAAAGACGGCTCGCTGGTTTTCCATCTCAACGGTACCGACTACTTCGCGCCAGTCGAAGACACGCGCCTCGATACGCTCAAACCCCACTGGGAACAGGCGCTGGTATCGGAAAGCGCGGATATGTACCGAGCGGAATATCTTGCCGGCACACTGCTCGACGCGGTGCAATCCGGCTCCGGCCCTCTTTCCTGGAACGAACTGCTTGCCCTGTGCACCGGCAATGGCGACGATCCGGAAGCGCACGGGCGCCGCCTGCTCGACATCGTCCGCGAATTCAACGCCACGCGCTATCAAGAGGGATACCAGAAAGGCGTCCACGATCACGATGCCGTGCGCCTTCTCAGCGCACTGACGACGATGCAGGCCGAAGCCGGCCTGCTTGTCGATGCCCCCGAAGCGCGCGCGCTCGCGCTCCTCTATTGGCAACATGGCTGTGACGCCGAACACGAGATCGCCGAGCACGAGGCACTGCAACGCCGTGCCCGCTCCGCACTACAGCTATTCGAACAGTTTGCCGCACCCGACTGCCTGGAACGCCTCGAACACGACTGTGCCGAGCGACTTGCGGTCTTTGCGCCGGATTTTGGTTTCACCGCTGTCGACGGCGTGCTGATACACCAGGCCGCACATTACCTCGTACGCCAGTTGGCATCGCCGCGCGGCACGGAAGCCTGGATCATCTCCGGTGCCGGCGCCGATCTCGCCCAATCCTTGCTGCGCCAACTCGAACACCGCGGGCAGCTCGCGGATTGGCAACGCGATCTCGACGCCGCGCCACCAACCGAACGCTGGAGGCTGGCACTCGACTGGATCACCGCTTTCGCTTCCGCCGACCCGGCCACCCAATCCGCCCTACCCTGGATTGCCGACGCCGCCACTTCGCTTGCCACGCCGCTGGAGCGCGCGCGGATCAACGCCAATCTCGATCGCACAATCGACGGCCTGCTCGGTGAACATTCACGCATTGCCGATGGCGCGACGCTACTCAACCTGAACGATTTTCGGCGTCGCTACCTCCATCACCGTGACATCGTCGTTCCTGCCTTCGAGCGCCTGCAAGCGTTGCGCCTGGATATCGTCGCTGCCGAAAGACATCGCCTGCGCCTTGGCCAGTTCCAGGCCAAACCGCTGTCGTCCTTCGTCCGCAACCGCCTGCTCGACGAAGTCTATCTGCCCATCATCGGCGACAACCTCGCCAAGCAGATCGGCGCGGCCGGCGATGCCAACCGTACCGACCGCATGGGCTTGCTGCTGCTCATCTCGCCGCCCGGATACGGCAAGACCACTTTGATGGAATACGTCGCCGATCGTCTCGGCCTCATTTTCGTGCGCATCAACTGCCCGACGCTCGGCCACAACATCACCACGCTCGATCCCGCCGGCGCCCATCATGGCGCCGCGCGCCAGGAACTGGAAAAACTCAACCTCGGCCTGGCGATGGGCAGCAACGTCATGCTGTATCTGGACGACATCCAGCACGCCAGTCCCGAGTTTCTGCAGAAATTCATCGCGCTGGCCGATGGCACCCGCCGCATCGAGGCGGTTTTCGGCGGTGAATCCAGAACCTGCGATCTGCGCGGCAAACGCTTCGCCATCATCATGGCCGGCAATCCGTATACCGAATCCGGCGACGTGTTCAAGATCCCGGACATGCTCGCCAACCGTGCCGACATCTACAACCTCGGCGACGTTCTTTCGGGGCGTGAGAAGCTGTTTGCCCTGTCCTACATCGAGAACAGCCTTACCGCCAATCCGCTGCTGCAACCACTGGCCGCGCGCGACCCCAAGGACGTCCACCTGCTGGTGCGCATGGCCGAAGGCGAAGAGGTGGCGGCGAGCGACTTCAGCCATGGCTACAGCAGCGCGGAGCTGACCGAACTCAGCACGCTGATCCAACGCCTGTTCCGTGCCCGCGACCTGTTGCTCAAAGTGAATCTCGCCTACATCGATTCCGCCGCGCAACACGACGCCTATCGCACGGAACCGCCGTTCAAGCTGCAAGGCAGCTACCGCAACATGACCAAGCTCGCCACGCGCATCACCCCGCTGATGCACGACGACGAACTCGACGCCCTGCTGCGCGACCACTATCGCGGCGAAGCACAGACCCTGACGAACGGTGCCGAGGAAAACCTGCTCAAGCTCGCCGAACTGCTCGGCAGCCAGAACGCCGAAGAGGCTGCACGCTGGGCCGATATCCGCGCCGATTTCGTACGCAACCGCAAGCTTGGCGGTAGCGACACCGACGGGGCCACACGCATTTCCGCCACGCTGCTTGATGTCGCCCAGGCGATCGACAAACTGAAAGCCGATACCACCCTCGATCGCAGTCTTCGCGAGGGCCTCGCCGGGCTCACCGCGACACTGACCAAACTGCACCCACAAATCGAGATCGGCGCTCCCGACACCAGCGGCTTTACAGACGCGGTGCAGGAAATGCGCAAAAGCTACGACCAGGTGCTGCTCCCGCTGGTCACCGCGACCTACCGCAAGATGCGCCTGGACCATTCACTGTGGGAAGAGATGAAACGGCTCTCTACGCTCACGGCGCGTCTAGATGCGCACTTACCTTCGGATGAGTAAACGACAGGCTGTATCGGGAGGGTCGGTCGTAAGAAGCTTATTGGATGAGCATGAACACGGGGGCGTCGCCCTCCCGGGGTACCGGAGCCGGCCCGCTGGCGACGGGTTTGCCGCAGAGCATAGAGCCGATGGCGTCGAAAATCGCGTTGTCGTCGATGCCGTAGATGCGCGCAACGAGTCCAGCCAGAACCTGATGATGGATGGCACGCCCAGGCATTGCCTCACCACGTCGTAGAGCCAGACCGGGCCCATCTTGTCGGGACGAAGCCGTTCGCGGGTGGCCTGCTCAAGCGACCGGAGGCGGTTGGAGCTTGATACGACTGCTATTTGGCCGTACTGCCGCCAATCAGCTTTGCTGACGAGCACTCTGCTTGGTAACAATGCATTTGAGAAAAGGCCTACAGGGAAACATTGACAACCAGTTTCCATTAGCGGAAACTGGTTGTCAGTTAGCTCTCTTATAAGGTTTTCAGATGCAGACAGAAATATCCCGGCTCGTCTCAGAGACTGTTGTCGCGCTCTTTCAAGCAAACGGAAAGATGCTGGAATGGGGTGATTCCTTCACTGCACCTTTCGGCTTGACCAGCGCCCGATGGCAAATTCTTGGTGCAATTGCCTGGGCAGGCCAAAAACAGACGGCCCCACAAATTGCTGAGCAAATGGGTGTTTCCCGGCAAGGCGCACAAAAGCAACTGAACCTGCTCGCTGACGATGGCTTGATTGAGAAACTCCCAAATCCGTCCCATCAACGCTCGCCACACTACTGCCTGACCAAGAAAGGCAGCGCCCTATTCGATAGGGTCAACCTGGCCTGGCAAGCGCATGCAACCAAGACTGGCGAGGCCTTCTCCGCACAAGACCTGGAAACCACGCTTCGTACCCTGAACCTGATTTCTCGGCTTCATGGCGTGCCTGCACAAGGAGAGCATGATGAAACGTAATATTCACGCCGTTGCGGGAGTATTAGCCTTCTTGTTCATTGCGGCATTCTGGACATCGACGGTGGTTTCCGAACTCTTTCTTGACCATAGTGCGGTTACCAATGTGAAGGTCGCGATTACCTATGCGTTTATCGCATTCGTGCCCTGCATGGCCATTACCGGCGCGACCGGATTTGCCATGGGCGGGAAGAGCACCTTCCCCATCCTCGTCGCCAAACGTCGTCGTATGCCTATCATCGGAGCCAATGGCCTATTGGTTCTGATTCCGACGGCCATCTTTCTCAGCATCAAGGCTCAAGCCGGTGAATTCGATAAATGGTTCTACACCGTACAGTTGCTGGAATTGCTGGCGGGTGCAACCAATCTTTTCCTAATGGGACTGAACATCCGTGATGGTCGGCAAATAAGCCGGCAACATCATGTGTCATAGGGAGTCATCCCTATGTTTTGCTGTCGATCTTACTGTTGGGGTATCGTTCTTCTGTATGCCGAGCGAGTTGTCTGTTTTTTTTGTTTTGTAGACGTACGAAACCCCCTAGCTCTAACAAAGAGCCAGGGGGTTTTGTTGTTGGTTAGTCTGACGATGACCTACTTTCACGAGAACGGATCTCACTATCATCGGCGCGGTCCTGTTTCACGGTCCTGT